>CALWRY010000052.1 GCA_944384065.1 uncultured Enterocloster sp.
CGCGGGCATGATCAACAATCCGGGCGTGGCGGCGCGGATGTTTGAAGCGCTCTACGACGCAGGCGTCAACATCAATATGATCTCCACCAGCGAGATTAAGATATCGGTTCTGGTGGACAAGCGGGATGGGGACCGGGCGGTTCAGGCCATCCATGATAAGTTTTTCGGTATGTAAAGAAGCAGAGAGAAGTCCCTGGGCAGGAAGATGCGGCCCAGGGACTTTTATAATGCCAGAGAGCGTATTTGGAATGTTAAAAATTTCACCGAAATAACTTGCTATTTGACAAGCTACGGCTTATAATGAAATATGGCAGTATTTCTGCTTTTGCAACAGTTTTTTACAATTCTGCTGTATGTATAGCAAACTTATGAATGATGGAGGACTGGAAAATGAGTAATTCAGCACAAACTTCAGCAAGCAGCCGGATAGCGGCCCTGCTTGATGAAAACAGTTTTGTTGAAGTCGGGGCCCATATCACGGCCAGAAGTACGGACTTCAACATGGCTGCTCAGGAAACTCCGGCTGACGGCGTGGTCACAGGATACGGCACCATCGAGGGGTGCCTGGTGTATGTGTACAGCCAGGATGGGGCCGTGCTCGGCGGATCCATCGGCGAGATGCATGCAAAGAAGATCTGCAGCATCTATTCTATGGCCATGAAGATGGGAGCTCCGGTCATCGGCCTGATTGACTGCGCGGGCCTGCGTCTCCAGGAGGCAACGGATGCCCTGGACGGCTTTGGAAAGCTCTACGCCTGCCAGGCGATGGCTTCCGGCGTGATCCCGCAGATCATGGCGGTGTTCGGCACCTGCGGCGGCGGCATGGCTGTGTCCGCAGCTATGGCGGATTTTACCTTTATGGAGGAGAAGTCCGCAAAGCTTTTCGTGAACTCCCCCAATGCGCTGGCTGGCAATTACACGTCCAAGTGTGATACGGCGGCGGCTTCCTTCCAGAGCAAGGAGGTAGGCCTGGCTGATTTTACCGGAGACGAGGAGGGGATTCTCTCCCAGATCCGCACCCTGGTATCCATTCTTCCAGCCAACAATGAGGAGGATCTCTCCTATATTCAGTGTCAGGATGACTTAAACCGCATGTGCGACGGGATTGAGGCCTGTGCAGGGGATGCGGCAAAGGCCCTGGCCATGATTTCTGACAACGGTTTTGTGATGGAGGCAGGGAAGGACTATGAGCCTTCTATGGTTACGGCCTTTATCCGTCTGAACGGCGCAACGGTAGGCTGCGTGGCCAACCGCTCCGAGATGGAGACAGAGGACGGAAAGAAGGAGAGCCTGGAGGCTGTGCTGTCCGGCAAGGGCTGCGACAAGGCCGCTGCTTTTGTCAACTTCTGTGATGCCTTCAATATTCCCGTGCTCACTCTGGTAAATGTGAAGGGCTACCGGGCGGATATCTGCAGCGAGAAGGTGATCGCCAAGGCTGCGGGCCGTCTGACCTACGCTTACGCCAACGCCAGCGTGCCCAAGGTGACGGTTATCGCAAAGGACGCCCTGGGAAGCGCAGGCCTGACTATGGGAAGCAAGAGCCTGGGAACCGATATTGTGTACGCCTGGACGGGCGCTTCCATCGGCATGATGGACGCAAAGGAAGCGGCGAAGATTATGTACGCCAAGGAGATCGAGGCGGCAGGGGACGCGGTGGCCCTGATCAATGAGAAGGCTGGAGAGTATGCCGCCCTTCAGTCCAGCGCCCTTTCCGCAGCAAAGAGAGGCTATGTGGACGATATTATCGAGGCCAGGGAGACCCGCCAGCGGGTGATCGCGGCCTTTGAGATGCTGTTTACAAAAAGCGAGGACCGTCCCTCTAAGAAGCATGGCACGGTTTAGAGAGAGGTGGCATGGATATGAGACGATTTGTAAAACGAATGGCGGCAGTGCTGCTTGCGTCTGCCTGCCTGCTGGGCCTTTGGGGCTGCTCCGCATCCCAGACTGAGGACGGGGCGCAGGCTCTCTCCATCGGCACGGAGGGGACGCCGGTAGAGGATGCCATGGCTCAGTCCCTGATTCTTTCTGCGGCGCAGACGCTGGCGGCTTCCGATGAGCAGCTTATCATCCAGAAGCATCTGGCGGAGGCCCAGGGGGATGCGGTCAGCGCAGAGATCTACCAGTCTCAGCTGGACGCCCGGATGGAAATGGGCGGCTTAAAGGCAGTGGATCTGGAGGAGGCTTCAGCAGTCCTCCTGGAGGACGGAAGCTACACCATTATCATTCCCGTGACCTTTGACGAGGGCGGGATGCTGTATCTCATGAACCTGAATATGGCGACCCAGGAGGTCAGGGCGCAGTTTGCGGACGCTTCCGTGCTGGACGAGACGGATTCTTCCATCAGCGGGCTGCTTCAATCAGCGTCTGTAAATACGGCGGCTGGTCTGGGAACTGTGTTTGTGGTTCTGATCTTTATCAGCCTGATTATCTATTGCTTTAAGTACCTGCACCAGTGGGAGGAGGGAAAGAAGGGAGCAGAGGCGAAGAAGGCTTCGGCGTCCGCTTCTGCCCCAGCGAAGAGCGCTCCTGCAGCAGTTCCCTCATCTGCGGCGGCAGCTCCCGCAGGCGATATGGATGAGGAGCTGGCGGCTGTGATGGCGGCGGCTATCGCGGCTTCCGAGGACGAGGATCTTGTGGCGGTAATCACAGCAGCCATCGCTGCTTACCAGGGAACCTCCTCCAATGGTTTGGTGGTTCGTTCCATCCGCCGGGTAGACCGCGGAGGAAGACGGTAACGTATATAAAAAAATAATAACAGCGGGCTTATATCCGCTGAAAAAATTACAAGGAAAATTTTAAGGAGGAAATTACTATGAAGACCTATACAATCACTGTGAACGGAAGAGCATACGTTGTAACTGTTGAGGAGGGCGCAGCAGCGGCGCCTGTGGCTGTGCCGGTTGCCCCTGTAGCTCCCGTAGCGGCAGCACCTGCGCCCGCACCTGTTGCTCCGGCGCCCGCACCCGCTCCGGCTCCGGCACCTGCGCCCGCTCCGGCTCCCGCACCCGCTCCCGCTCCCGCAGGAACCGCTGGTTCCGTTACCGTAACCGCTCCTATGCCCGGCAAGATCGTGGGCGTGAAGGCTTCCGTGGGACAGGCTGTTAAGAAGGGCGAAGTAGTAGTGGTTCTGGAGGCTATGAAGATGGAGAACGATATCGTAGCTCCCCAGGACGGAACCATTGCCAGCATCAATGTCTCCAACGGCGACGCAGTGGAGTCCGGCGCTGTTCTGGCTACCATGAACTAAATTTTGGGTCACGCTGCGCGGCGTTTGCCGCGCGGCAGCTGCGGTCCGGATCCCCGCCCAAGGGGATCCGGGATAAAGGAGAGACAACATGGATTTTGGTAATTTAGTTTCAAACCTGCTGAATCAGATGGCGTTTTTCCACCTGACAGTGGGAAATTATATTATGATTCTTGTGGCCCTGGTATTTTTATACCTGGCGATTAAGCGGGGGTTCGAGCCCCTTCTGCTGATTCCCATCGCCTTCGGCATGCTGTTGGTGAATATTTATCCGGATATCATGTATTCGCCGGAGCAGGCCTCCAACGGCGTGGGCGGACTTTTGTGGTACTTCTTCCAGCTGGATGCGTGGAGCATTCTCCCGTCCCTGATTTTCCTCGGGGTTGGAGCGATGACGGATTTCGGTCCCCTGATCGCCAATCCGGTCAGCTTCCTGATGGGAGCTGCCGCGCAGCTGGGCATCTATGCAGCTTACTTTTTGGCAATTTTCCTGGGATTCTCCGGCAAGGAGGCCGCCGCGATCTCCATTATCGGCGGTGCGGACGGTCCTACCTCCCTGTTCCTCTGCGGTAAGCTGGGACAGACCCAGATCATGGGTCCCATCGCGGTTGCGGCCTATTCCTATATGGCTCTGGTGCCCATCATCCAGCCGCCTTTTATGAAGCTTCTGACCACGGAGAAGGAGCGCACCATCAAGATGGAGCAGCTTCGCCCGGTGTCCAAGCTTGAGAAGATCCTGTTCCCCATTGTTGTTACCATCGTGGTGTGTCTGGTGCTTCCCTCCACGGCTCCTCTTGTGGGTATGCTGATGCTGGGCAACCTGTTCAGGGAGTGCGGCGTGGTAAACCAGCTGGCGGAGACTGCGTCCAACGCCCTGATGTATATTGTGGTTATCCTGTTAGGCACATCCGTGGGCGCGACCACCAGCGCGGAAGCGTTTTTGAATGCCACCACCTTAAAGATTGTGGTTCTCGGTCTGGTCGCATTCTGCTTTGGAACGATAGGAGGAGTGCTTCTTGGAAAGCTTCTCTGCGTGATTACCCACGGAAAGATCAATCCGCTCATCGGATCTGCAGGTGTTTCCGCAGTTCCCATGGCGGCCCGTGTGTCCCAGAAGGTGGGCTCCCAGTATGATCCCACAAACTTCCTGCTGATGCACGCTATGGGCCCCAATGTGGCGGGCGTAATCGGTACAGCGGTGGCTGCGGGAACCTTTATGGCCGTATTCGGTGTGTAAATAGTATATGACAGGCCCTTTTAACGGGCCGCTGTCTGACGTATTTTTAGGAGGATTATAACTATGGCAGAGATAGAGAAAAAGCCGGTAAAGATTGTGGAGACCGTCCTTCGAGACGCCCATCAGTCCCTGCTGGCTACCAGAATGTCCACCGAGCAGATGCTGCCCATCGTTGACAAGATGGATCAGGTGGGCTACCACGCGGTGGAGTGCTGGGGCGGCGCTACCTTTGACGCCTGCCTGCGCTTCCTGAAGGAAGATCCCTGGGACAGGCTGAGAAAGCTGCGCGACGGCTTCAAGCACACCAAGCTGCAGATGCTGTTCCGCGGACAGAACATCCTGGGCTACAACCACTATGCGGACGATGTGGTGGAATATTTCGTACAGAAGTCCATCGCCAACGGTATTGATATTATCCGTATTTTCGACTGTCTGAACGATATCCGCAATCTGGAGACTGCGGTGCGGGCGACCAAGAAGGAGAAGGGCCATGCCCAGATCGCTCTGTGCTACACTCTGGGCGACGCCTACACCATGGACTACTGGAGAGATATCGCGAAGAAGATCGAGGACATGGGCGCAGATTCCCTGTGCATCAAGGACATGGCCGGCCTTCTGACCCCCTATCAGGCGGCGGAGCTGGTGAAGGCTTTGAAGGAGGGAACCAATCTTCCCATTGACCTGCACACCCACTACACCTCCGGCGTTGCTTCCATGACCTATCTGAAGGCCGTTGAGGCAGGCTGCGAGATCATTGACTGCGCCATGTCGCCTCTGGCCCTGGGCACCAGCCAGCCGGCCACCGAGGTCATGGTGGAGACCTTCCGGGGAACTCCCTATGACACGGGCTATGACCAGAACCTTCTGGCTCAGATTGCGGCGCATTTCCAGCCCATCCGTGAGAATGCCCTCAAGAGCGGACTGCTCAACCCCAAGGTGCTGGGCGTGAACATCAAGACCCTGCAGTACCAGGTGCCCGGCGGCATGCTCTCCAACCTGGTGAGCCAGCTCAAGGAGGCAGGCCAGGAGGACAAGTACCAGCAGGTGCTGGAGGAGATCCCCAGAGTGCGCAAGGACTTCGGCGAGCCGCCCCTTGTTACCCCCTCTTCCCAGATCGTGGGTACCCAAGCTGTGCTCAACGTGATTATGGGCGAGCGGTATAAGATGGTTCCCAAGGAGTCCAAGAAGATTATGCTGGGTGAGTTCGGCCAGACCGTTAAGCCCTTCAATAAGGAAGTGCAGAAGAAGATTATCGGCGACGAGACGCCCATCACCTGCCGTCCCGCTGACCTGATTCCGCCGCAGCTGCCGCAGTTCGAGAAGGAGTGCGCCCAGTGGAAGCAGCAGGATGAGGATGTGCTGAGCTACGCGCTGTTCCCGGCGGTTGCCAAGGAGTTCTTCCAGTATCGGGAGGCCCAGCAGCAGAAGGTAGATATGGCCGCAGCGGATAAGGAGAGCAAGGCGTATCCGGTGTAAGCAGACTTAGATGATATAAATGCAGCCCGGCTGTATTTCTCAATGGAAATACGGTCGGGCTGTTTTTTTATTATTTACCCCAATTCAGGGCCGCCGTCACGTCCAGCATGCCGCTGGAGATCATCCGCCCCTTCAGGGGGGAGAGCCGGTGGGCGGAGTAGATGAGAATATTTTTGAGTGTCAAAAGGTCGATATCGGGCCGGGCGGAATAGATCATGGCGGCAGCGCCTGTGACCATGGGGGCGGCCATGGAGGTTCCGCTCATAAAGCCGTAGGAATTCTCCGGGATGGTGCTCAGGATCATAACGCCGGGAGCTGCGATGTCCACGTTGTAGGGGCCATAGTTGGAGCTGTCGTCCAGGCTGCCGTCGAAGAGCAGGTTGGCTACGGTGAGCACATTGTCAAAGGGCAGGCTGGCCGGGTATACCGGGTACTTATCAATGTCGTAGCCTATCTCATAGGCGTCGCCATTGCCTGCGGATACAATAAAAAGCATGGAGGAATTTTTCACCGTGTCGATAAATTCCTGGGTGACCTCCCGGGAGCCGAAGCTCAGGTTGCAGATCTGGGCTCCGTTGGCCTCAGCATAGCGGATGGCGGAGATAACGCTCTCCGGGGATCCGGATCCCTCATCGCCGCCCAGGGCCTTGAGAACCATGATTTTTACATAGTTGTTGTCCGTGATGCCCATGATGCCGCCGTCGTTTTTGGCCGCGCCGATGGTTCCCGCAGCGTGGGTGCCGTGTACGTCCTCCCGCCCCACATAGATCTGGTTTGTGTTCGCGAGAAAGTTCCAGCCGTGTACATCGTCGACATAGCCGTTGCCGTCATTGTCAATCCCGTCGTCCGGGATCTCGTCTGCGTTCGTCCAGATGGCGTTTTTAAGCTCCGGGTGAGAGATGTCCACGCCGGTGTCGATGAGGGCTACGGTTACGGGGCGCTTGTTCGGAGTGTTTTCATACTGAGTCCATGCATCCCGGATATTGATGTCGATGCCCGGATAGGCCTGGGTTTTGATGGAAGAGAAGTTGCTGGGGCCTAATGGGGGAAGGGCAATGGCTGTGACCCGCCCATTTCCCCGGCGGATGTATGCGTCGTCAATGCTTGCAAAATTCAGCTTCTGCTCGGTCTGGCTTAAGTTCCCGTCATTTTTGAGGGCCCACTGGTACTGGGCGTAGTCGTCTTTGAGGGAGAGGTTGTCCAGGCCGGGGCCGATGGCGGTGAGGTGAAAGTCTGTGCCGCAGGCTTCCGCCGGGGCGGCAGGATGGGGAACGCTATAAAAATGGTAGGAAAAAATCCCTGTGACCGCCAGAACGGCCGCAGAGAGGGATGCCATAAGCTTTCGCATAGGGGGTGCTCCTTTATTAATAAATGTTTGGCCTGCGTCCGGGAGATCCCGAACCCAGGCCATTTTAGTATAGCACAAATTTTGTGGAAAAGAATTGAAATTTTTCTGAAGAAAGTGTTACTTCTGCTCCAGTCTCCAGATATCCCGGTTATATTCCTCGATGGTCCGGTCGGAGGAGAAGTAGCCGGCCTGGCTGATGTTGATAAACATTTTTACAGCCCAGGCGGTGCGGTTCTCGTAGTCCGCGAAGGCCTGATCCTTGGCAGCGCAGTAGGCGGCAAAGTCCGGGAAGGTCATGAACCAGTCCTTGGAGAGGAGCTCGTGGGAGAGCCGGTTTAAATTCTCCGCGCAGCCCACCGCCATCATCTGGGGGCCGGTGAGGAAGTCTACGGCCTCCTTTAGGGCCGGATCCTTCTCGTACCAGTCTCTGGACTTGTAGGATCCCTCCTTGTAGCGGGCAATGACCGTGTCGCTGCGGTCGCCGAAGATATAGATGTTGCCGTCGCCCACCAGGCTGTGGATTTCCACATTGGCTCCGTCCTCAGTGCCCAGGGTGACGGCGCCGTTCAGCATGAATTTCATATTGCCTGTGCCGCTGGCCTCCTTGGAGGCCAGGGAGATCTGCTCGGAGATGTCGCAGGCCGGGATCAGCTTCTCCGCCAGGGTCACATTGTAGTTGCCGGCCATGACAACATTCAGATAGGGCCGCACATCCGCATCCCCCGCGATGATCTCCTCCAGGCAGAGGATCCCGTGGATGATGTCCTTGGCGATCACGTAGGCAGGGGCAGCCTTGGCGCCGAAGATGGCCGTGATGGGTGTGGTGGGCTTTTTGCCTCTCTTGATCTCCAGGTACTTGCGGATCAGGTAGAGGAGATTCATCTGCTGGCGCTTGTACTCGTGAAGCCGCTTGATCTGAATGTCGAAGATGGAGGCGGGATTCACGGATATGCCCTGGGTTTCCTTCAGGTACTGGGCCAGCTCCTCCTTCTTCTGCTCCTTGATGGCTAAGAGCTGGTGGAGGATCTTGACATTTCCGGTAAAGCGCGGGTCATTTAAGGCCTGCAGGGCGGAGGCGTCCTTCTTCCAGCCGTCCCCGATGAGACCGGTGATAAAATCCGCCAGCTGGGGATCGCAGTGCATGAGCCAGCGGCGGAAGGTGATGCCGTTGGTCTTATTGTTGAATTTCTCCGGGTAGAGCTTGTAGAAGTTGTTCAGCTCTGTCTCCTTTAAAATCTCCGTGTGCAGGGCAGCCACTCCGTTGACGCTGAAGCCATAGTGGATGTCTATGTGGGCCATGTGTACCCGGTCCGCCTTGTCGATAATGTAGACGGAGGGGTCGTCAAATTTGCGGCGCACCTTGTCGTCCAGGATCTCCATGATGGGAATGAGCTGGGGAACCGCCTTTTTAAAGAAGTCCATGGGCCATGTCTCCAGAGCCTCCGCCAGGATGGTGTGGTTGGTGTAGGCGCAGGTGCGGCTCACCACCTGGATGGCCTCGTCCATTTCCATTCCATGCTCTGCGGTCAGAAGCCGGATGAGCTCCGGAATCACCATGGTGGGATGGGTGTCATTAATCTGGATCACGGCGTAGTCCGGCAGATCATGAAAAGTGGAGCCTTTGGCCGCCGCCTCCTTGAGGATCAGCTGGGCGGCGCAGCTCACCATGAAATATTGCTGGTAAATCCGCAGGATGCGTCCCTCATCGTCGCTGTCGTCCGGATAGAGGAAGAGGGTCAGGTTTTTTGCAATGTCGGTCTTGTCAAAGGAGATTCCCTCCTTTACCAGGGATTCGTCCACGGTCTCCACGTCGAAGAGGTGGAGCTTGTTGGTGCGGTTTTCATAGCCTGTCACTAGGATGTCGTACATCCGGGCTTTAAGGGTGAAATCCCGGTAGGGCACATCAAAGGTAATGTCCGTCCGGTTCAGCCAGGAGCGGTCCGTGATCCAGGGATTGGGCACCTCCACCTGCTTATTGTCCTTAAAGAGCTGCTTAAAGAGGCCGAAGTGATAGTTGAGGCCCACGCCGTCCCCGTTAAGCCCCAGGGTGGCGATGGAGTCGAGGAAGCAGGCGGCCAGGCGGCCCAGCCCGCCATTTCCCAGGGAGGGCTCAGGCTCGGCCTCCTCTACCTGGCTTAGGGACTTGCCGTGGGCGGCCAGAATCTCCTTCACATCCTGGTAGATGCCAAGATTGATCAGATTGTTGGAGAGAAGCTTTCCGATGAGAAATTCTGCGGAAATATAGTAGAGCTTCTTTTTCCCGCCGCCCGTCTCCTTTTTTGCCGCCATCTCCTGGACAAGGCTTAAAAGCCCGCCCCAGAGCTCTGCGTCGGAGCAGGCGGAGAGATTCTTTTTGCAGGCGCGCTGCAGCCTGTTCTCTAATTCTATGCGATCCATAAGCGGTTCATCCTTTCTGATGCATTTATTACTATTGTTACGTGTAGTTTATCAATTTATGCTTTTAAATACTAGCAGAATTCTGGTATAATATAATACAAAACTATCAAAAGTCGCGGAGGAAAGCCTATGAGGATTCCGGAGAGGCAGAGGGCGGGAAGGTTTGAGGAGAGAAAGGAGCACGGGGAGCGGGAATTTCCCTTTACCATTTATCCGTGCTCGATTCCCGTGGACTTTCCAAGGGTGCCGGTTCACTGGCACCAGGAGATGGAGATTATCGCGGTAAAAAAAGGGCGGGGGATTGTGACGGTGGATCGGAATAGGTACGAGCTTAAGGCAGGCGAGCTTCTGTTCGTATTTCCGGGACAGCTGCACGGCATAAATAAAAGAGCCGGGGAGAGCGGGCCCATGGAGTACGAAAATATCATTTTCCGGCCGGAGCTTCTCATGTCCGGCGGGGAGGATATCCGCACGGACCGGTTTTTCCTCCCGCTGGCGGAGGGCCGGGCCAGGGTGCCCTTTAAGGTGGAAGCGGGGACGAAGGGGTATGAGGGGTTCGCGGCCTGCGTCCGGAAGCTGGATGAGCTCTCCGGGGAACGGGGATACGGCTATCAGCTGGGGATTAAGAGCTGCCTGTTCTGGCTGTTTTATCTTGCCGCCGGCCAGCAGCCGGAGGCCGGGGAGGAGCGGACGGACAAGGTGCGGGAAAAGATGCGGCAGATTCTCTCCTACGTGGAGGAGCATTACGGGGAGCGGATTTCCATTGAGGACGCGGCGGCTGTGTGCTACTACAGCCCTTCGCATTTTATGAAGTATTTTAAACAGTATATGGGGATTCCCTTTGTGCAGTATCTCAATGATTACCGCCTGGCGCGGGCCTGGGCCAGACTTGAGGAGACGGAGGAGTCGGTGACGAATATTGCCCAGAGCTGCGGGTTTGAAAATCTGTCCTATTTTAACCGGATGTTCAAGCGGAGATACGGGATGACGCCGGGACAGATGCGCGGGCTTTGTACGCCGGGGCAGATGCGCGGGCTTCCCCTTGGCGGGCACAGATATATATGCTATGATAAGGAGCAGATGCCAGAGCCGGCGGGTGTACAGCCGGGGCCTGGCAGAGGGAAAGGAGCAAATGAGGGATGAGAGAGTGCGGCATACTGCTTCCGGTGGCCAGCCTGCCTTCCAGGTACGGCATCGGCGCGTTTTCAAAGGAGGCGTTTCAATTTATCGATCAGCTGAAGGAGGCGGGGCAGCAGTACTGGCAGATACTGCCCCTGGGACCTACGGGGTATGGGGATTCGCCCTACCAGGCTTTCTCCGCCTTTGCGGGGAACCCCTACTTTATTGATCTGGAGCAGCTGACCGAGGAGGGGATTCTCACTGGGGAGGAGTGCGGCGCTGTTGATTTTGGGGAAAATGAGCGGTACATTGATTATGGGAAGCTGTATGAGGGGAGATTCCCCCTGCTGCGAAAGGCCTATGAGCGGTGGAAGCAGGTGGAATTCGCGGATGCGCGGGCAGAGGCGGTCCACCGGCTGGCCGAACAGCGGCTGCGGGAGGAGACCCGGGAATACTGCTTTTACATGGCGGTGAAGAATGCCTTCGGCGGAAGGAGCTGGAGCCTGTGGGATGAGGATATCCGCCTGGGAAGGGCGGAGGCGGTCCGGGAGTACCGCAGGCGGCTGACGGACGAGATCGGATTTTATGAGTTCCAGCAGATGAAGTTTGAGGAGCAGTGGGGGCGGCTGAAGGCCTACGCCAATGAACGGGGAATCCGCATCATCGGCGATATCCCCATCTATGTGGCCTTTGACGGGGCGGACAGCTGGCTGCATCCGGAGTTATTTCAGTTTGACGGGGAGAACCTGCCGGCTGCGGTGGCGGGCTGCCCGCCGGACGCATTTTCCGCTACGGGCCAGCTCTGGGGCAATCCCCTGTACCGCTGGGAGCGCCACCGTAAGACAGGGTATGCCTGGTGGATGCGCCGGATGGAGTACAGCTTTTCTCTCTGCGATGTGGTGCGGGTGGACCATTTCCGGGGCTTTGAGTCCTATTATTCCATCCCCTACGGGGATGCCACGGCGGAGAATGGGCATTGGGAGAAGGGCCCGGGCATGGAGCTGTTTGAGAGGATGCAGGAGTATTTTGGAAAGAAGCGGCTTCCCATTATCGCGGAGGATCTGGGACTTCTGACGCCGGCGGTCCACCGGCTTTTGAGGGCCAGCCGCTTTCCGGGGATGAAGGTGCTGGAATTTGCCTTTGACGATACGGAGAACAGTGATTATCTTCCCCACAAGTATAAGGAAAACTGTGTGGTCTACACGGGCACCCATGACAATGACACGGCGGCGGGCTGGTTTGCCGCCCTTGGGCGCCATGACAGGCAGTTTGTGCGTGAGTATATGGGACGCAGGGAGCGGGGGGCAAAGGACATCCACTGGGATCTCATCCGGCTGGCTCTCTCCAGCCCGGCCCGGCTTGCAGTTATTCCCATGCAGGATTATCTGGGCCTGGGCTCAGAGGCGAGAATCAATGTGCCCTCCACCCTGGGGGAGAACTGGAGATGGCGGCTGCTGCCCGGCGAGGTGACAGAGGAGCTTACGGCCCGGTGCAGGAGGATGGCACGGGTGTATGGCCGGGGATAAATCCCTCGTATTAGGAAACACGAAAAGGGAAGCTGAGGAGGAAAGCGAGGAGAATATGTCAAGTCTGAATATTCCTGTAGGCATTTCTGATTTTGCAGAAATCCGCCGAAATGGTTATTATTATGTAGATAAGTCCGCCCTGATTGGAGAACTTTTGAAAACGGAGGCCACCAAGGTGACCCTGATTACCCGTCCCCGCCGTTTTGGAAAAACACTGGCGATGAGTATGTTGGCCCATTTTTTTGATCTCCGGGAGGAAAACGGGGAGCTGTTTGCGGGACTTCAAGTGTCCGAGGATCCGGAAATCCTGAAAAATTGGATGAACCAGTGGCCGGTCGTGTTTCTTACCCTGAAAAATATTGACGGCCTTACCTTTTCCAGTGCCTATGGGCAGCTGAAATATGAAATAGCGGATTTGTATAAGGGCTATGATTTTCTGACGGAAGGCGAAGGCCTTATGGAGGAAGAGAGGGAGCTTTTTGATCAGATTAGGCAGCGGAGAGCCGGAGATACGGAGGTCAGGCGTTCCCTGCAGTTTTTGCTTCAGCTTTTGCAGGAGCATTTTGGGAAACAGGTAATTCTGCTTTTGGACGAGTACGATGTCCCTTTAGCGAAGGCCAGTGCCGGCGGATACTATGAAGAAATGCTGGAGGTCATCCGATCCATGATGATTACCGCCCTGAAGGATAATCCGTGTCTTAGGTTTGCGGTGATTACGGGATGTCTGAAAATCGCCAAGGAGAGTATCTTTACCGGCACCAATAATTTTGTCTCTGATACCATCTCTTCTACGAGATTAAATGAGTATTTTGGCTTCACGCAGAAAGAAGTGGATAAACTTCTCTGGGATGGAGGAATGACGGACAGGAAGGCAGAGATCCAAAAATGGTATGACGGCTATCATTTTGGAGAGGTGGATGTATACTGTCCCTGGGATGTAATGAACTATGTCCGAGATCTGCAGATAAATCCTGCGGCAGTACCGGCGGGATATTGGAAGAATACCAGCGACAACGGAATTATCCGCTCGTTTATTGACTATGCGGGAGGCAGTATTTCCATGAAGTTGGAAACGCTTATGTCCGGCGGTTATATTGTCCAGAAAATAGAAGAAAATCTTACCTATGATATCCTTCATTCTACAGAGGAAAATCTGTGGAGCATTCTTTATCTGACAGGCTATCTGACCAGGGTCAGGAATGACGGACAGCTTTCGCCTGTCCGGGAGGGCGAGACGGCTTTGATGATTCCGAATGAGGAGATTCGGGAGATCTATGAAACTACAGTGATGAAATGGTTTGATGATAGTGCCAGGAGCTGGAACAGAAAAGCACTGTTTGCGGCTGTCTGGGAGGGAAATGAGGAGCGGATTACAGAGGAGATGAACCGGCTGCTTCGGAAAACAATCAGTTATCACGATTATCGGGAGGATTTTTACCATGCTTTTCTGGCAGGAATTTTTGCCGGGGCGGGGTTTATGGTCCAGTCCAACCGGGAACACGGGGAAGGGCGGAGCGATGTGGCGGTTTACGATCCGGCGGAGAGCAGAGCTGTGATTTTTGAGGTCAAGTATTCCAAAACACTTGCCTCCATGGAGGGCGACTGTGAAAGGGCCGCTGAGCAGATCGAGCGCCAGGGATATGCCCGCGAGCTGAAGGATGACTATGACAGGGTAATGTGCTATGGAATTTCTTTTTACAAAAAGCGCTGCCTGGTGAAGAAGAACGACTGATTTTGCTGCTGTTCATCTGCTGCCCTGAACTATTACAATTTTAATGAAATCTTCCGCTGTTTTTCCGAAAATTTTCATGCATTTTCCTGCGGTTTCTGATAAAATAGAAGTAAGATAGGATGTATGCGGAACATTTTTGGAAATACGCAAGGAGGTGGATTTTATGAAGAGATGGATGACAGCGGCGGCAGCGGCACTCTGCCTGACAGCTTTGGCGCCGGGGTTTGCTATGACCGCCAGGGCCGACTGGGTGGAGGAGGACGGCAAGGCTCATTTCCTGGACGGAAGCGGGAATTATGTGAGGAGCGACTGGCGCACCAGGGACGGGGAGCGCTATTACCTGGACAGCGAGGGAAATGTGGCGGAGGATACCTGGATCCAGAACATTTATTATGTGGGTGAGGATGGAGCCATGCTTAAGAACGCCTGGGTGGAGGAGGACGGCGAGAGCGGCCTCAAGGATGCCGGGTGGTATTACGTGGGCCAGGACGGCAAGCTGGAGACGAACAAGTGGAAGACCATCGGGGGCTTCCGGTACTCCTTTGACAGTGACGGAAGGATGCGCACGGGCTGGCACTACGAGGACGGGGACATCTACTATCTGGGCGATGAGGACGAGGGCTTTGCCAGAAGCGGCTGGCAGTTTTTGGAATACAGCGAGCGGAAGCGGCCGGCGGAAGGGGAGATTTCCCGGAAGCTGGAGGAGGGAGACGGAAGAGGGCGCTGGTTTTATTTCCAGGTCAACGGAAAGGCGAAGAAGTCCCCAGCCGGATCCTACGAGATGGAGACGATCAATGATAAGCGCTACTATTTTGACGCCAACGGCATGATGTGCACGGGCTGGCTGGCGGTGCGGGATCAGGCGGATCCGGAGGACGCCGCAGGCATCAGCCGCTTTGTGTATCTGGGCGGCAAGGACGAGGGAGTGATCCGCAGGCAGTGGCTGGAGCTGGCGGAGCATCCCTGGGATTCAGATTTTAGGAGTGCCTTAGCTGTGAAGGAGGCGGACTATGACGGGCCGGAGGAGGGCGAGAGCGCCCGCTACTATTTCACAGGCGATGGGACGCCGGCTTTCCTGCCGAAGGATGCGGCTTCTCTAAAGCAGGCAACGGTTGATATTGAGGGGGAGAGGTATCTCTTTGACCCCTATGGCTGCCTGCAGACAGGTCTTGTGCGGGTCGGAGGGGAGACCGGCTATTTCGGCCCGGAGGGTGGAAACGGCATCCAGCGCATTGGACGGGTTGAGGATATGGAGGACCGCCTGGGGAGAAGATTCACCGGCTATTTTTCCACAACCGGATCGGACAAGGGCGTGGGCTTTACCGGGGAGAAGGACGGTTTTCTCTACTGGAAGGGCCTCATGGTGTCCGCGAAGGAGGGGACGGATGTGCAGCCCTTCCTGGTGGACGGCAAGGTTTACCTTGTAAATGAGTCCGGAAGAGTGCAGACCAATGAGAAGGCCTATGCCTCCGACGGAACCTACGCCTACCGGATTGCAGACGGAATCCTGTATGAGACGGACGAGGAGGGAGAGAAGACCCAGGCGGTGAAGGCCGGAAGAACGCTTCCCACTGCGGCTTACGCGTACACCTATACGCCAAAGAGTGGGGCGTAACCAGGCCTTTTCAGGGCAGATCCCCGACACAGGGGACTGCTTACGAATTGTTTAAAGATGTCTTTCATTTTTTCCCCGGCTATTGACCTGGTCATAGCCGGGGATTATGCTTTTTATACGACAAAAGGACAAGGATGGCAGAAGAATGGATGAGAGACAGTACCGGATCGGGGAGATGGCTGAGATGACCGGTCTCAGCAGGGACACGCTGCGGTTTTATGAAAAGAAGGGCGTGATTACGGCCAAGCGCAGGGAGAACGGATACCGCTATTATACGGACAGCGATTTGTATAAGCTGATGAGCATCTGCTACCACCGGAAGATGAATGACAGTTTGGAGACCATCGAGGGGATTGTGGCAAACTGCTCGCTGGAATCCAAGAGGGAGTTAGTCAGAACGCGGCGGGAGGCGGAGGAGCAGGCGATCCGAAGCCACCGCAGGGCCCTTACCAGGCTGCAGCTTACGGAGCGGGATTTGGACGCAGTGGAGCAGAACCTGTACGGCTGTACGCTCCGCAGGTTTCCCAGGGCATACGTTCTCGGCACATTTTCGGATTTTACCCAGTGCCTGGCCAAGTGGTTTAATCTCTCTCTTGAAAATCCGGTGCTGGATATGAGCTATTTTTACAGCTCCTATGCGTATGGGCGCGAGGGGGAGATGGAGTATCGGGACACGCGCCTTTTATTTTACCAGGGTCTCGACGAGGAGACGGAGGAGATGCTGGCGGAAAAGGGATGTCCTGTGACGGAGGAGAGGGAGTGCGTCTATTCCGTGGTGAGGACACAGAACATTTTCCCTGTACGGGGGGATGTGGAGAAGCTTTACGAAAAGGCGGGAGAGCTGGGAGCGGAGGCAGAGGATTTCTTTATCTGCAATCCCATGGGAAGCTTTTTCCAGGACAATTCGCTGTATTCGTATTTGGAGATCTATATACCGGTGAAGAGAAAGGGCGTCCAGAACTGATATGTATATTCTTGAGTACATTGGTTGTTTACCGGGCCGCAGGTGTGCTATACTGTGGATACCATTAAGACAGAGGAGGGAAGTATGGAAGGAACGAAGAGAAAAACGCTTGTGATTGGCCACAGGAACCCGGACACGGATTCCATCTGCTCGGCGATCTGCTACGCGGATTTGAAGCGTCAGGCCACAGGGGATGAATATGTGCCGGCCAGGGCCGGACAGGTGAACCGGGAGACCCAGTTTGTGCTGAATTATTTTGGAGTCCAGGAGCCAGGGCTGGTGGAGGATGTGCGGACCCAGGTGAAGGACATCGAGATCCGCAAGACCAAGGGGGTGGCGGACACCATTTCCCTCAAGAAGGCCTGGAACATCATGCAGGAGAACAATGTGGTGACGATTCCCTCCGTGCGGGAGGACGGGACCCTGGAGGGCCTGATTACGGTGGGCGACATCACCAAGACCTACATGAATATCTATGACAGCAGCATTTTATCCAAGGCCAACACCCGGTATTCCAACATCATCGAGACCCTGGAGGCGGATCTGGTGGTGGGGGACGCAGGGGCCTACTTTAACCAGGGAAAGGTGCTCATCGCTGCGGCAAATCCGGATCTGATGGAGTTTTATATTGAGCCCCATGATCTGGTGATTCTGGGAAACCGGTACGAGTCCCAGCTGTGCGCCATTGAGATGGAGGCGGACTGCATTGTTGTCTGCGAGGGGGCAGGGGTTTCCATGACCATCAAAAAAATTGCCCAGGATCACGGGTGCACAGTGATAGCGACTACCTATGACACCTACACGGCGGCCCGTCTGATCAACCAGAGCATGCCCATCAGCTATTTTATGACCCGGGAGCACCTGATCACCTTCAACAGCGACGATTATATTGACGAGATACGGGACGTGATGGCCAGCAAGCGCCATCGGGATTTCCCGATTCTGGACAAGGATGGCCGCTATCTGGGCATGATCTCCCGCAGAAACCTGCTGGGCGCCAGGGGCAAGCAGGTGATCTTGGTGGATCACAATGAGAAGAACCAGGCGGTGGCCGGGATTGAGAGCGCGGAGATCCAGGAGATTATCGACCACCACAGGCTGGGCACTGTGCAGACCATGGCGCCGGTATTTTTCCGGAACCAGCCTCTGGGGTGCACGGCTACCATTATTTACCAGATGTACCAGGAGGCCGGCGTGGAGGTGGAAAAGCAGATCGCAGGGCTTTTGTGCAGCGCGATTATCTCGGACACCCT
>CALWRY010000053.1 GCA_944384065.1 uncultured Enterocloster sp.
GCCGGCAGGAATTAATTCCCGGATAGCGCCGTCTGTAGCGATATTGATGCATTTGTCATATTCCGGGGAGGCGGTTCCCTCCCGAAGGCCTGCAATTTCTTTAAACTGACGGTGGATCTCCGCCACCATGCGCTGGGCGTTCCGGTCCACGCCAAGCATCAGCATGGCGGAAAATACAGCGGGGATTGCGGCGCCAACCAGCATTCCAAAGAATACCAGGGGATTTATCACATCAAAGCCGGAGATGCCGTCCAAGCCGTAGAGGACAGCGGCCTCATTTACCTCGCTCATAAATGCTCCCAGAAGGGAGATAACGGTGAGGCCGGCTGCGGCCACGGCAAAGCCCTTGGTGACCGCCTTCACCGTGTTGCCTGCGGAATCCAGCTCATCGGTGATGTCGAGCACCTCGCCGCCCAGCTCGCCCATCTCCGCCAGGCCCCGGGCATTGTCCACAATGGGACCGTAGGCGTCGTTGGATACGATCATGCCTACGATGGAGAGCATGCCCACAGCTGCGATGGAGATGCCGAACATGGCGTATTCCATGGAGTGAGCGCCGGTGGGATCCAGACCCTCGCAGAGCTTATAGGCCGCCAGGGCGGAGACACCGATGCCGATCATGGCCGGCAGCACACTGATAAAGCCGTAGGAGATGCCGGACAGAATGGTAAATGCCGGGCCGGAGCGGGAGGCCTTGGCCACATTGTGCACAGGACTTTTGGTGTCGTCTGTGAAGTAGTCGGTGGCGATTCCGATGATAACGCCGACTAAGAGCCCGATAATGCAGGCGCACCAGATATTCCAGTTATATCCAAAAACAGCGGTGGCGGCTGCTGTGAGGAGGATATAGATGGCAGTAGTCACATAGGTGCTGTAGTTTAATGCCCGGGTGGGGTTCCCGTTTTTGCCGATGCGCGCACAGAGCACGCCGATGATGGACGCGAGAAGTCCGAGGGCAGCGTAGCAGAATACCATGGACACAAAGGTGGTCTGACCGCTCAGCTTATCAAGAGCGGCAGCCATAACCAGGGCAGCAGCCATGGAGGCCACGTTGGAGTCAAAGAGATCGGCTCCCATTCCCGCCACGTCGCCTACATTGTCGCCTACGTTGTCAGCGATTACAGCGGGATTGCGGGGATCATCCTCAGGGATGCCAAGCTCTACTTTGCCTGTGAGATCCGCGCTGATATCTGCGGTTTTTGTGAAGATACCGCCGCCGGCCTTGGCGAACAGGGCCATGGAGCTTGCGCCGAAGGAGAAGCCCAGGCATACGGTGGAGTCGCCGGTGAGCAGATAGACGAGGGCCACGCCCAGAAGGCTGGAGCCCACAACGGCCATGCCCATGACAGCGCCCCCGCGAAAGCCGGTCATAAAGGCGGGGGCGATTCCCTTCTTGGCAGCTACCGCGCATTTGCCGTTGGCAATGGTGGCCACCTCTATACCGATCTTTCCGGCCAGGCCGGAGAAAATGGTGCCTGCCAGATAGGCGATAACCATCATAAGATTAGGCAAAAAGCTTCCCGTCCATATGGGAGAGGGGAGA
Source organism: uncultured Enterocloster sp. (assembly GCA_944384065.1). GTDB lineage: Bacteria > Bacillota > Clostridia > Lachnospirales > Lachnospiraceae > Enterocloster. Next base: position 1,544 of record CALWRY010000053.1, read on the forward strand.
AACAGGAAAATTAGAAGGGCGGCGCATACACAAAAGCGGGCCAGGACCATAAATTCCCGCTTTAAAAATGTGCGCGCTCCCTGCTGGATCAGGCCGCCTACCTGAATGATCCGCACATTGTCCAGGGGCTGTTTTTTGACCCAGGAAAAGAGCCAGGCAGCAAAGGCAAAGGCGGCCAGGGAAATAAGTACGGAGACAAGTTCCATTGACGATGCACTCACAAAGCATCCCTCCTTAAATGTGTGAAAATATGGGTTAAAAAGAAGCGATTTTTAAGAGATTCTACTACAAAACGAAAAATAATGCAAGGGGATATTCGTTAAAATTAATAAAAACAGCGATAAAAATTAAAGCTTTTAGTTTATATATATGAATGCAAGGTTAAGGTTGACAGTGGGGTGCAAAGAAATTATAATAGTTGTTACCGATGCTTTGCGGGTATGGTGGAATTGGCAGACACGCTGGATTTAGGTTCCAGTGGGCGACCGTGCAGGTTCGAGTCCTGTTACCCGCATTTGCAAATTGTGAGAAGGGCAGCGCCTTGGGGGCACTGCCTTTTCTATTTTTTAACTTTACTCTATTTGGGTTCCATGCTATGATAAAAGTGTTGTGTAAAAAAGAAGTAAAAATCTTGTAAAGATTAGGAAAGGAAAAGGAAATGATGGATCTATCCTTCGGATTTTTCCTGGAACAGATGGCGGCGAACCCGGCACTGCTTATCACGGTGCTTTTGACGTTGGGAGTGATTGCGGTCAACGGCATCACGGACGCGCCCAATGCCATTGCCACCTGCGTGTCCACCCGATCCATGGACGTGGACTGGGCAATTGCGATGGCGGCTGTGTGCAACTTTGCCGGGGTGGTATTTATGACCATGGTGAATTCCACGGTGGCCATGACTATCTCCAATATGGTGGACTTCGGCAGTGACAGCCATACGGCGCTGATTGCCCTGTGCGCGGCCCTGGTGTCCATTGTGGTGTGGGCGGTGATGGCCTGGTACCTGGGATATCCTACCAGCGAGAGCCACTCTCTGATTGCGGGACTTACAGGGGCAGCTATCGGGCTCCAGGGAAGCTTTTCCGCGATCAACGGCGCGGAGTGGATCAAGGTGGTCTACGGCCTGATATTCTCTGTGGTTTTAGGCTTTCTGTGCGGCCTGCTGTGCTGCAGGCTGGTGATGGCGGCCTTCCGGAATGTGGACCGGAGAAAGACCAGCGGATTTTTCAGGGGCGCCCAGATTGCGGGTGCGGCGGCCATGGCTTTTATGCATGGGGCCCAGGATGGCCAGAAGTTCATGGGCGTACTGTTTTTGGGAATCTGCATGGTGAACGGGACCAACACCACCGCAGGGGTGGAGCTGCCTTTGTGGATGCTCCTCATGTGTTCGCTGGTGATGGGCGTTGGAACCTCTGTGGGAGGAAAGAAGATTATTAAGTCTGTGGGCATGGATATGGTGCGGCTGGAGAAGTATCAGGGTTTTGCTGCGGATCTGGCGGGAGCGGCCTGCCTGCTTTTATTTTCCCTGTTTGGAATCCCGGTGAGCACCACCCACACAAAGACCACGGCCATCATGGGCGTGGGAGCGGCCAAGCGGTTGTCAGCCATCAATTTTACGGTGGTAAAGGAAATGGTGCTGACCTGGGTGCTGACCTTCCCGGGCTGCGGATTCATCGGATTTGTGATGGCAAAGCTCTTTATGATGTTTTTGGGCTGATACCCGGCGGATGGATATTAAAAAAGGAGAATGGCATGTCAAAGAAGAACGATCAGTATTATTTTGATAATTTTATTGCATGTACAAACAGCGCCTGCCAGGCGGCCAGGATGCTGGAGGAGAATTTGAATGATTTTCATGTGGACACCCTGCAGGCCAAGCTGGACGCCCTCCACGAGATTGAGCACGGGGCGGATCAGAAAAAGCACGAGATGATGGGAGTGCTGGTGAAAGCCTTCATCACGCCCATTGAGCGGGAGGATATCATTCTCCTGAGTCAGGGAATCGACGAGGTGACGGACAAGATTGAGGACGTCCTGATCCGGGTCTATATTAACAATGTGCGGACCATCCGCCAGGACGCCGTGGAGTTTTCAAAGGTGATTATCCGCTGCTGCGAGACATTAAAGAAGATGATGGAGGAGTTTGCGGACTTTAAGAAATCCAAGGAGATCTACCAGAGCATTGTGGATATCAACGCCCTGGAGGAGGAAGGGGACCGGCTGTTCATTCAGTCCATGCGCCGCCTGCACACCGAGGTGACGGATCCCATCGAGATCATTGCCTGGAGGGAAATCTTCGTGTACCTGGAAAAATGCTGCGATGCCTGCGAGCACGTGGCGGACGCGGTGGAGAGCGTGATCATGAAGAATTCATAACAGTTCAGACGGCGGGCAGGAAGACTAGGTGCCCTTTGGGGTATACCCGCCGTCTGAGCTGCTGCAAGAATGCGGACCGAAGGGGACAGGAATTTGTAAGAAACGTGCGGTTGCATTGGGCTGGGGAATGAATTATAATGAGTACGACAGGTGATTGGACCGAATTTGGAAAGGAGAACGGGCATGAAGAAACGTTTGATTTTACTGATGGCGTCACTGGCGCTGAGCGCTGCCATGGCTGTTCCGGCCTTTGCGGGCACATGGAAATATGAGAATGAGCAGTGGAAATACCAGAGAGGAACCAACAATTACGTGTATAATGATTGGGTGGAGGACAACGGAAACTGGTATTATATGAACAACAGCGGCTGGATGCTCACCGGCTGGCAGACTATTGACGGAAAGTGGTATTATTTTGACGAGACCGGGGTGCGCCAGACCGGCTGGCACGAGATCGAGGGCAAGTGGTATTTTATGTATCCCAACGGCATGATGGCGGCCAACGCAGTGGTGAACGGCCGTCAGCTGGGGGCGGACGGAGCCTGGATTCCGGCGGAGGGACAGACCACGCCGGTGAATGTGACGGATTTGGCTACTCCCTATCTGGTGCAGAACATGCTGGACAGGATTACAACCAAGGGCTACAGCATTATCACTTCCGGCAAGAATTCTGAGGGCGAGCGCTGGACCAACGCTATCCGGCTGAAGGGAAAGGGAAGTTATGTGCAGGCGGCCTTGAACGGGGAGTATACGCTTATGACAGGATACCTGGCGCCGTCCTCCCAGTTCAACAGCTCCATTATGGCCAGGCTGACGGTCTATGGAGACAATGATCAGGTGCTGTACACCTCCCCGGATATTCACTACAATGAGAAGACCATTTATTTCGGCGTGGATGTGACGGGGCAGAACCAGGTGAGAGCGGAGATATCGCTTACCGTGGACAATGACTGGAGCGATCCGATTATTCTGTTTGACGGTCTTTCCCTCTATAAGTAAGCGGCCGTCCAGACGGGGCGATAAAAACTGACAGAGGCGATTGATTAGGAGAAGGGGCTTATCTGCCGGACTTGAGGCAGAGGCCCCTTTTCAGGTAAATTTTCGAGTTGTATTTCGTGTGATACTTTGATAGAATAGCTATGTAATTACCGATTTTTAGATCGCAATCAGGAGTGCTAAAAATCAAAAAACCTCGTAAATACGTCACTTTCCGTAAATACGAGGATTAAAAAAATCGGAGTAACAGGATTTGAACCTGCGACCTCTCGGCCCCCAGCCGAGCGCGCTACCAAGCTACGCCATACTCCGAATCGAACTTCTATAGTATAGCAAATCTTTTCTTATTTTGCAAGCCCTAATTTAAAATTTTTTGGAGAAATTTTTATGGACAGAAAAACAATGGAAAAAAAGCGCATCGTGAGCTTTGATCTGGATATGACACTTCTGGATCACGGCACCTGGCAGATTCCGGAGAGCGCGAAAAAGGCTCTTGAGCTTCTGCGGCGGGACAGCGTGATTGTGATTGCCACGGGAAGAAATATGGATCATCCCCTGAGTGTGGAGTACAGGGATATGGTTCGTCCGGACGCAGTGATCCACATGAACGGGGCCCGGGTGGTGGCGGAGGGAGAGGTTCTCTATGAGCATTTGATGGACAAGGGGCTTCTTGGGGATCTCCTTACATATGCAGGGGAGAATGGCCTGGCGCTGGGCATCAGCCTTGCAGACGGGGATTATTTTACCAATCCCCAGGTGGTGGACGAGTGGGACATGAAGCGCTGGGGAGAGTGCGGCCGGCAGTTTAAGGACGCAAAGCTTTTGATGGACATGCCGGTGCGGACGCTGACCTACGTGGGAGGCCCCGAAGGGGTGGAGAAGCTGTCCGCCCGGTTCCCAAATATGAAGTTTCCCATGTTTTCCGGCCGCATGGGTGCGGACGTGGTGGAGGCAGAGTCCTCGAAGGCTGAGGGGCTTAAGCGTCTCTGCGCGTATTACGGGATTGGCATGGAGGACACGGTGGCCTTTGGCGACAGCATGAATGATTATGAGATTATAAGGGAGGCAGGCTTGGGCATTGCCATGGGAAATGCCTGCGAGGAGCTTAAAAATGCGGCGGATTATGTGACGGACGATATAGACAGGGACGGGGTCTGGAACGCCTGCAGGCATTTTGGGCTTATCTGAGCGGAAGCGGCATGCGGGTCTTCCGGAGGCGGCTGTGCAGGGGCATGCATGAGGAAGCTGTGCGCTGGCCCGCCGGGGAAGATCCGGCAGGGGCCTGATTGAGAAGGGGCTGACGGAATGAAGAACAGAAAAAAGACAGAAAAGAGGCGGACAGATGGCAAAACAGTATGATCTTTTGGTGATCGGAGCCGGACCGGGCGGCTATACGGCCGCTCTGAAGGCGGCGGAGTTTGGCATGAGGGCGGCGGTGATTGAGAGGAGAAAGGTGGGGGGAACCTGCGTGAACCGGGGCTGCATTCCCACCAAGGCGCTGCTCTACGCATCGGGGATGTTTCACATGATGCAGAGCAGCGACGCCTTCGGGGTTTTCACGGATTTTATTTCCTTTGACTTCGGCAAGATGCAGAAGTACAAGGACGAGGCGGTGGAAAAGTACCGCGGGAGTATAGAGGAGGCCTTCCGGAAGAAGGGCGTGGATATTATTTATGGAAATGGCGTCCTGCGCAGGGATAGGACGGTGGAAGTGGATCTGGCGGAGGGCGGAAAGGAATTTTTCCAGGGACGGTATGTGGTGATTGCCACGGGAGCGGTTCCCGTAATGGAGGGAATTCCGGGATCGGATCTGCCGGGGGTATGGGACAGCGACCGGCTGCTGGCGGCCAAGACCTGGAATTTCGACAGGCTCACCATCATCGGAGGCGGGGTGATTGCCGTGGAGCTGGCCACCATTTTCAATAATCTCTGTTCCCATGTGACCATTGTGGAAAAGCGGAAGCATCTGATGGGGCCCATGGATACGGTTATGTCCCAGGAGCTGGAGAGCACGCTCCGCCAGAAGGGGATCGCCCTCTACTGCGACTGCACGGTGGCGGATATTTATCAGGGGGAGGGAGGCCTCTGGTGCAGGATAGAGCCCAATGACGGCGGAGAGCCGGTTACGACCCGGGCCGGGCAGGTGCTGGCGGCAATCGGGCGCCGGCCCAACACGGCGGGTCTTACGGGGCCGGATGTGTCCCTCAAGATGGATGGGGCAAAGATTGCAGTGTCCCAGGAGTTTGAGACCAGCGAGCCCGGGGTTTACGCCATCGGGGATGTTTGCACCAGGACCCAGCTGGCCCATGTGGCTGCGGCGGAGGCCGTGTATGTGGTGGAGCGTCTGGCGAAAAGGCCTCACAGCATTCGCCTGAAGGCCGTGCCGAACGGGATGTTTGTGGCTCTCCCCATTGTGCCGAACTGCATTTACACGGATCCGGAGATCGCCACGGTGGGCATCACGGAGGAGGAGGCAAAGCGGGCAGGGCTCAAGGTGCGCTGCGGCCATTTTTCCATGAAGGAGAATGGAAAATCCATTATTTCCGGGGCGGAGAACGGGTTTATCCGCCTGGTCTTTGAGGCCTACTCCAATACCATTGTGGGGGCCCAGATGATGTGCCCCAGGGCTACGGATATGATCGGGGAGATCGCCACAGCTATCGCCAATGGGCTGACGGCTGAGGAAATGTCATTTGCCATGCGGGCCCAGCCGACGTATAATGAAGGTATTGGGTCGGCGATTGCGGACGCTATGTCCCATGAGCCGGTCTGAATTGTTACAAAAAATATTTTGCAGGAGGCAGAAGAAATATGGATGTGAATGGAAGAATTGAGAGCCTGCGGGCGCTGATGCGGGAGGCGGGGATGGACGCCTATCTGGTGCCGACGGCGGATTTTCATGAATCGGAATATGTGGGGGAGCATTTTAAGTGCCGGCAGTTTATCACCGGGTTTACGGGATCTGCGGGCATTGCGGTGATCACCATGGATCAGGCGCGGCTGTGGGTGGACGGAAGGTATTTTGTCCAGGCTGCCGCTGAGATTGCGGGCTCCCAGGTGGAGATGATGAAGATGGGGCATCCCGGTGTGCCTACCCCGGAGGAATATCTGGAGGAGGTTCTCCCTGAGGGGGGCTGCCTGGGATTTGACGGCCGGGTGGTGAATGCCAGATCCGGGAAGGAGCTGGAGGAGAGGCTGGAGGACAAGGGGGTGTCCATTGTGTGCGATCAGGATCTGATCGGCCGCATCTGGGAAGACCGGCCGGCCCTGTCGGCCCGGCCGGCCTGGGTGCTGGATGAGAAATTCTGCGGCCGCAGCGCGCTTGATAAGATTGCATTCCTCCGGGGACAGATGAAAAAGTTTCACGCTACGGCTCATCTTCTGACCACACTGGATGATATTGGCTGGCTGCTCAATATCCGGGGAGACGATATCCGCTTTAACCCGGTTCCCCTGGCCTATGTGATGGTGACGATGGAGAAGCTGTATCTTTTTATCAATCCGGAGATTTTGGAGCATCCGGCGGATCCGGCTTGCGGCGGGGCGGCCGGCGCGGGGAAGACCGTGCGGCAGTATCTGGAGGGCATTGGCGTGACCATCCGGCCCTACAATTCCATGTATGAGATGGCGGGAGAGCTCTCCGGGGAGAAGGTGCTTTTGGAGACCGGCCGGATCAATTATGCGCTGTACCGCCAGGTGGAGGGAAAGAATAAGATTGTTGACCGCATGAACCCCACGGCTCTGGAGAAGGCGGTCAAGAATGAGACGGAGATCGCCAATGAGAAGAAGGCCCACATCAAGGACGGTGTGGCCATGACTAAGTTTATTTACTGGATGAAGAAGAATATTGGCCGGATTCCCATGGATGAGCTCAGCGTGCAGGCCCGTCTGGAGGGACTGCGGGCCGAGCAGGAGGGATATCTGGAGCCCAGCTTTGCAACGATTTCCGCCTACGGGCCCCACGCGGCCATGTGCCACTATTCTTCCAGCCCGGCCACCAATGTGCCCATTGAGCCCAAGGGGCTTTACCTGGTGGATTCCGGCGGCCATTACTATGAGGGAAGCACGGATATCACGCGTACTATCGCGGTGGGACCGCTGACCGCTGAGGAGAAGGAGCATTTTACCCTGGTGCTCATGAGCATGCTGCGGCTGGGCCATGTGAAGTTCCTCTACGGCTGCCGGGGCCTGAGCATTGACTACGCGGCCAGAGAGGTGATGTGGAGCCGGGGCCTGAACTTCGAGCACGGCACGGGCCACGGGGTGAGCTATCTGGGGAGCGTCCATGAGCGGCCCAACGGCATCCGGTTCAAGACTGTGCCGGAGCGGCAGGATGACGGCATCCTGGAGGCGGGGATGATCACTTCGGACGAGCCGGGGGTGTATATCGAGGGCAGCCATGGAATCCGCACGGAGAATCTTCTGCTCTGTGTGAAGGACGAGAAGAATGCCTACGGCCAGTTCCTGAAGTTTGAGTTCCTGACCTATGTGCCCATTGACCGGGAGGCCATCGACAAGAGCCTGATGACGGATCGGGATATCGAGCTGCTCAATACTTACCATGAGCAGGTGTACGAGAAGATTTCTCCCTATCTGGATGAGGAGGAGAAGGCGTGGCTGTGGGAGGTTACGCGGGGGATCTAGTGATGAGAAAGATGGGCTGGGATTGATAAGGAGGGGACCCTGGGAGTCCAAAGACCCCCTCCTTTGACGGAGCTTTCAGGAGCGGACAAGTTCCACCAGGGTACGGGTTATCTCGGAGACGGAAAGGGAGCGATCCTCGAAAAACAGAGGATCTTCCTTCAGCCACTGGAGGAAAGAGACGCGGTCAAATACATGAAGCGACGTTGGAACATTTAACAGCACATCCCGTCTGGTAAAAACAGAAGCAGTAAATATGGGGGCTTGGGGAAGATTCTGCTCTTTCAGAGCGGTTTCCATAAGCTCCCTTTCTTTTTCCATTGACAGAAGGGGGCTGGGAATCTCCTTCTGCTGCTCATTCATTTGCTGCTTCCAGTTTCCGGAATCAGGGTCGACGAAGATGTGTCCGCCGAATCCATAGCAGCGTATCAGGAGTATGCCGAAGCTTCCGACCAGGATCATAGTGGTGGGACTGATCTGCTGCTGAATTCGGATGCTTCCGGGGAAAACGATTTTCATATTGTGCTTGAAGGCGTATTTTTTCAGCTTTACTAAGAGCTCCTCCACCTCCGTATGAGGAGCGTTGTGAGACAGAAGAAGCTTGGTCTTTCCGGAAAAATCTTCAGGGGACAGCGCCTCCCCCCGGCGCTTTTTTGCGTATATGGTTTTGGCGATGCGGCGTCTGCGCATCAGACGGGGGAAAATTAAAATTCCTATAAAAATAAGTACGCAGAGGGACAAAATTTCCCCGTTGCTCAGATTTTTTATAGATTCCATGCGGTTAAATCCTCCATTCTTGGCAATAATAGACAAAGGCTGTAAAAACATTATACAATATATATTGAAAAAATGCAAAAAAAGTGTTAGTATATAAACGACAGATATATCAGATGAACGTGGAAAGTTCAGACGGTGGATAAGAGAGGATGGAATTTTGGGCAAGACAGATATCGCATATGAATACATAAAAGGAAAGATAATTTCGGGGGAGTATCCGCCGTTAAGCGATTTATCGGAGGATACGCTGCAGCAGGAGCTGAACGTGAGCAGGACGCCGGTGCGGGAGGCTATCCTGCGATTGGAGAAGGAGGACTTTGTATACGTATACCCGCGGAAGGGGACGATAGTCACGGATTTGACCAATGATCTCCTGGAGGAGGTGTTTGAGGTCCGTGAGGCCATAGAGCCGGTGATGGCGATGCGCAACATCAATCAGATAAAGCAGGAGTGGCTTTTGGATATAAAGAAGCGCTTGCTGGAGCCGCCGGCCGGGCTTTCCGAGGATGCGCTCCGGGAATATTATGTGTCCCTTGATGAGGAACTTCACACAAAGATAATTGAGGGATGTCCCAACCGGTATATGCGCCGCCTGATGAAGAATATTCAGGATCAGAATATGCGCCTTCGTCTGGCGTCCACCACTGTGATGGACGATGATGATCACACCATGGATGAGCACTTGCAGATTATCGATAGTATATTGGAGCGGGATAGGGAAAAGTTAGGTGAATTACTGCTGTTTCATCTGAAGGAATCCAAAAAGAGGATGAAAAAATCCTTCCGAAATTAGGCCAGAGGCCACATTTACGAATACGGTACGCCATGTACGTAAAATAAATGTGGCATATTTTTGAATCTCATAGATATATCAGTTGAATATAATAAATATATAAATAATATATACGAGGAGGTATAGCAAATGAAAGCAGTGTATGTTCCGGAACCTGGGAAATTGGAGATTATTGAAAAGGAAGTTCCCAAGATTACGAAGGACACGGAGGTGCTGGTAAAAATCACAGCGGCAGGCATATGCGGGAGCGATATCCATATTTTTCATGGAACCCATGCCTATGCTACCTATCCGAGAATTATCGGGCATGAGGGCTGCGGGGTTGTGGTCGAGACGGGGAAAGGCGTCAGCAATGTAAAGAAGGGAGACCCGGTTATTATCGAGCCCATTCATGGGTGCGGGACATGCTATGCGTGCAGGAATGGCCGGTACAACTGCTGCCCGGATATTGTGGTGGCCGGCGTTCACTGTGACGGCGTGATGGAGGAATATATGGTTGTGGAGAGCAGACAGCTGTATACCTATGATCCGATGCTCACCCCGATAGAGGCAGCCACTGCGGAGCCCTATACAGTGGGCGCCCAGGCCAATGCCCAGGGCGGGACCATGCCGGGGGATATGGTTCTCGTACATGGAGCAGGGCCTATCGGAATGATTATCTGCGACATCGCGGAAAAGAGAGGGGCCCATGTGATTGTCAGCGAGATTAACGAGAGCCGGTTGGAGCTGGCGAAATTTTTTGGCGCGGAGTACACGATCAACCCGCAGAAAGAGGATTTGAAAGAGAGAATTATGGAGCTGACAAAGGGCGAGGGGGTAAATGTCGTATTTGAGACCAGCGGCGTTCCCAGCCTTATGAGTCTTTCTGTTGAACTTTTGAGCCCCCACGGCCGCCTGGTTCCACTGACCTTTGCGCCGGAACCTGTGCCCATTAATTTCCGTCAGATTAATAAAAATGAGCTGATTATCGCAGGCACGCGCAACCAGAACAGCAAGTTTAAAGAGGTGGTTGAGAGCCTGCCGGGAAGACGGGATCGGATTGATAAGCTGGTAACGCATGTGTTTCCGATGGAGGAGGCGAAAAAGGCCTTTGAGACAGCTATGGATAAGAACAGCGGCGCATGTAAGGTTGTCATCACATTTTAAAGGGGAGGGGTTTGCAGGATATTATGAAGACTTCGATTACGGCGATTGAGCAGGCAGCCCCAAACACACCGCTGGTTCTTCGCGGCGATTTTTCAGAGAGCATCCGCACGGCGGCCCGATTGGGATATGATGGGATTGAGCTCCATATTTTAGATCCGGGAGAAGTTGACGGGATCAGGATACAGAAGGCTCTAAGGGAAAATCATATAGAGGTGACATCGATAGGAACCGGGCCGTCCTATACGCAGCAGAGAGTCTTTATGACGCATAAGCAGCCGGAGGTTAGGGAAGAGGCCCTGCGGCGCATGGAGGGAATGATAAGGTTCGGGGAAGAATTTGGAGCCGCTGTTATTATAGGCCTTATGAAGGGGCAGAAAAAGGACTGCGGGGATCCGAAAAAATATATGGAATATTTTCAGGAGTCAATGGAAATATGCTTAAAGATGGCGGAAAAGAGGAAGGTTCTCCTTGTCATGGAGGTCATCGACCGGTTTGAGAGCGACTGGCTGAATACGGTTGACGAGGGCCTGGAGCTGCTTGCCCAGTATTCTTCCGACTATCTGAAGCTGCATCTGGATACGTTCCATATGAATATAGAGGAGCCGGACTGCGCGGTGAGTATTTTAAAAGCGGGGCGTCATATTGGCCATGTCCATGTGGCAGACAGCGACCGATGGTATCCCGGCCATGCCCACTATGATTTTGACGCTACGTTTGCCGCCCTGAAGAAAACCGGGTATGACGGCGCGGTGGCCCTGGAGTCCTTCTGTTATCCTGCGCCGGAGGAGGCAGCCAAAAGAAATCTGAATAAGATGCGGGAATATTGGTAAAAATATAACAAAATCAAAAGAAAATATGCATAAATTTCAAAATTATAGGCATATAATATTGATCTTTTGGAAAAAGGTATATATAATATTACTAAAGGCTGTGATATATCAATAGTATTTAAAAAAAATATTACAATAGAAGGAGAGAGGTAATATGAAGAAAAAAGAAGTAGTTTTAATGGCAGCGGCAGTAGCAATGGCGGCAGCACTGGCGGGGTGCTCCTCCGGGGGGACAGAGACCACAGCGGCAGCGGTGCAGTCAACCGCAGCAGAGACGGAAGCTGCCGGGGGAGAAGATGCAGAGGCAGGTTCCGAGGCCGAGGCCGAGGGCGAGGCGGCAGCCAACTCAGCAAACTGGGATACCTATAACCTGCGCCTGTCCACCAACTTGGCGGAGGATCACGTGGCCTGCCAGGGCTATTATGCTTTCGCAGAGGCCGTGGAGGAGGCCACGGACGGCCATGTGACGGTGACCGTTTATTCCGGCGAGCAGTTGGGAAAAGAGAGCGATGTGACCTCGTCCATTTCTATGGGCGCGGGAACCTGCGATATCGTTGTGCCGGGTCCCTCTGAGCTGGCAAAGTATGATCCGATCTTCAGTTTATTTGATGCTCCTTACGTATTTAATGATGGGGACGCTATGGTGGGATTTGCCAATGACGAAAAGACCCAGGAACTGTATGATTCCCTTGCAGCGGCGAGCAATCTGCGGGTGCTGGGCATGATGTATTACGGGGCCAGAGAAGTGTCTGTGAAGGGATATCCGGCCACGGATCCCTCAGGCCTGGCAGGCTGCAAGCTGAGAGTTCCGGATTCGGAGATGGCGATGCTTTACGGCGAGGCTCTGGGCGCTACCCCTACTGTTATGGCTCTGGGAGAGGTCTACATGGGCATCCAGCAGGGCGTTGTGGACGGCCAGGAGAATCCTCTGCCCACTATCTATTCCAATGCCTACTATGAGGTCTGCGATAACCTGCTGATGACCGACCATGTAATTGCGGCGCTTGCCTATACCATCGATGAGTCTGTATGGCAGAGCATGCCGGAGGATCTGCAGGCAGTTGTAATGGAATGCGTGCAGGAGAGCTGTACTGCTGTTACCCAGTCCATCAAGGATCAGGAGGCTGAACTTAAGGACACTCTGAAGGCAGAAGGAATGAATATTGTGGAGGTTGACAAGGAAGCCTTCAAGGCCAACGCACAGCCCATTTATGATCAGTATGCGGATGTTTGGGGCGATTGGCTGTCCGTGGCTCAGTCCTATAACAAGTAATTGCATCTGCTTTCCTGTCGGACGGCATTGCCGGTGGCAGCCGTCCGATACGTTTTCCTGCCCGGCCAGAACCGGGCGGAAAACGCTGATTGAGTGATCAGCGGCGGATGCTGTTCTATACGGGAAAACGAGGAGGAAATGATTTTGAAAGCTCTGATAACTCGCGTCAATAAGGTTTATGACGGCTTTAATAAGATAAATGAATGCTTTATCATTCTGGTGCTGGCAGTGATGAGCCTGGATATTTTTATTCAGGTCATCTCCCGCTGGGTGTTTGGGAATCCCCTTACCTGGTCCGAGGAGCTGGCCCGATACTTATTTGTATGGATTTCCCTGATGGGCGCGGCCTGGTGCGGAAGATCCCATATCCATGTGAGGATGACAGTTGTGGTCAATATGCTGCCCCCAGGCGGCATTCGGGTGGTACAGATCTTAATTAGCGCTATCTGCGCGGTGACCTGCATCTATCTGTTCCCCTACGCCTGCGAGATCTTCGCGGCCCAGAGCAAGCTGAAAGCGGTTACCCTGGGAGTGAGCCTTGGCATCGAATATATCGCCGCTCCGGTGGGAGTCTTTCTGATGGCTCTGCAGTGGACAGTGGATCTGCTCTTTGCGCTGTTTGACTGGGAAGGCTACAAGGCGCGCTATATGCCGGAAGAGGAGGGATAATAAGAATGGCTGTATTGATGATTAGTTTCCTGGCACTGATGATTTTGGGATGCCCCATCGCATTTTGCCTGATCTGCAGCAGTACCTTATATTTTGTTACGAATGATATGGCAATTATCATGGTAATCCAGCGGCTGACAGAGGGAGCGAATACCTTTACCCTGCTGGCTGTTCCTGGATTCATTCTGGCAGGCAACCTGATGAACAGCGGCGAGGTGACGGACCGCATCTTTGATTTCTGCGGAAAGCTGGTGGGACACATCACAGGCGGACTGGGCCACGCGAATATCCTGGCATCGGTTGTATTCGCAGGAATGTCCGGAGCAGCCATTGCGGATGCTGGCGGTCTGGGCGCTATCGAGCTGAAGGCCATGCGAGATGCTGGCTATGACGATGATTTTTCCCTGGCTATCACCGGAGCATCTTCCCTGGTAGGACCGATTATCCCGCCCAGCGTGCCAGCGGTTATCTATGGCACAGTGGCTTCTGTATCCATAGGAAGACTGTTCATGGCAGGTGCAGTTCCCGGCTTGATTATGGCTGCGGTTATGTGCGTTATGGTTTACATTATCAGTAAGAGACGAGGATATAAGCCAGAGCCTTGGTGCGGTTTTCGAGCGCTTCTCCATTCCTTTAGGAGAGCCTTCCTGTCTCTGCTGACCGTGGTCGTAATTTTAGGTGGAATCCTGATAGGGATATTTACGCCCACTGAGGCAGCTATTATCGCCACCTTCTATGCGATTTTCCTGGGATTCTTTTACAAGGCCCTTACTCCTAGAAAGCTCTGGGACGCTCTGAGGGAAGCTGGGGAGACTACCTGTACAGTTATGCTGATTGTGTGCGGAGCAACTATTTTCTGCTATATCCTATCTTTTGAAAGATTTCCGCAGATGGTTGCTAACTTTTTCCTGCAATATTGCAATAACAAATATCTTGCATTGCTGGCCATTAACATTTTCCTTGTTTTCGTAGGGATGTTTATGGACTCATCTCCTTCTATTATTATATTGACGCCAGTATTCCTTCCGGTTGTAACAAGCATGGGAGTGGATCCTGTACATTTTGGCATCATAATGATTTTGAACTTAATGGTAGGACTTCTTACACCCCCTGTTGGAATGGTGCTGTATGTCCTTTCCAAGGTATCCAGCGTGCCCTTTGAGAGAATATGCAAGGCCACGGTACCGTATATTATTGCCTTTTATATTTTGCTTCAGTTTATAACCTACATCCCGCAGATTTCCCTGACGCTTCCCAATCTGATGTACGGGGCATAGAGAGGTATGGCGGTACAGGAATATCGGGATATGCTGCGGATTCATCCTGGTGATAACGTGGCAGTGGCTTTGAAAACGCTGCATGAGGGGGATGCGTGCGATGTGGAGGGGCAGGAAATTGTCCTGAAGGAGGAGATTCCACAGGGCCATAAGGCGGCGCTCTTTCCTATAAAATCGGGGGATGCTGTGGTCAAATATGGCTCCCCCATTGGCCACGCCACTGCAGATATAAAACCGGGAGAGCATGTGCATATCCACAATGTGGCTACCAATCTGGAGGGGCTTCTGACCTATACATATCAGCCGGATTGGGAGACCCAGAGAAAGTTTGCGCCGGATCAGGAGGCTTGGTTTGAGGGCTATCTCCGGGAGGACGGCCGGGCAGGTACGAGAAATGAGCTGTGGATTATCCCTACGGTGGGATGCGTGAACCGGACGGCCCAGATCCTGGCGGAGGAAGGCGGTAAGCGGTATAAAGGCCTTCTGGACGGCGTCTGCGCCCTCACTCACAACGCGGGCTGCAGCCAGTTGGGGGACGATATGCTTATCACCCAGAAGCTCCTGCGGGGACTGATTAATCATCCCAATGCGGGGGCTGTGCTGGTGGTGAGCCTGGGATGTGAGAATAATTGCCTGGAGTATTTTCTTCCCGTGCTGGGGAAGGTGGATCCCCGGCGGGTAAAGTTTTTAGTCACCCAGGATCACGGGGATGAGTACAGAGAGGGACTTCGTCTGATGGATCAGCTGGCGGAGTATGCAGCCGGTTTTAAGCGCCAGCGTCTTCCGGCCTCGCTGCTGACGCTGGGCCTTAAGTGCGGAAGCTCCGACGCATTTTCAGGCATATCGGCGAATCCGCTGTGCGGGAGAGTGACGGAAAAGCTGGTGCGCTGCGGCGGGAGCGGGATTCTCTCCGAGGTTTCGGAAATGTTTGGGGCGGAGACCCAGCTAATGGAGCGGGCAGTTAGTGAGAAGGTTTTCCTTAAAATTGTGGGACTGATTAACAATTTTAAGGAATATTTTATGCGCTACGGCCAGCCCATTGACCGGAATCCTTGCCCGGGGAATATCCGGAGCGGGATATCCACAGATGAGGACAAGGCTCTGGGGAATATTCAGAAAGGTGGAAGGGCTCCTGTGACGGATGTGCTGTATTACGGCGATCCCGTCAGAGAGAGGGGACTGAATCTCCTGACCGGCAGCGGAAATGACGCGGTGTCGGTGACAAATCTGACAGCCAGCGGGGCTAACCTGATTTTGTTTACAACGGGGAATGGCAATCCCTTTGGAGGGATGGTTCCCACGATAAAGATATCTTCCAACACCGCGCTGCAAGTGCGCAAACCAGAGTGGATTGACTTTAACGCGGGGAGAATTTTGGAAGGAACGGATTTTGAAGAGGCAGGAGAGGAATTGTTTGCGCAGGTTCTGGAGACGGCCAGCGGAAAGCGCAGGACGAAGAACGAGATTTACGGGTATCGGGAGATATCTATTTTCCGGGACGGCGTGATTTTGTAAAGGAGGCAGGAAACATGAAATTCAGCGCTACGGTTACGCTTCAGT
>CALWRY010000054.1 GCA_944384065.1 uncultured Enterocloster sp.
TGACTGAAAAAGGCCCTCCGGGGCGTGTCCCCAAAGAGCCTATTCTGCGATTTTCTGTCCGGCGCGGGCCCTGTGCGTTTCTCTGTGCTGTCCCGGCCCTGCTGCCTTACACTTCCTTCAGCGCCTGGCGCAGATCCTCCGCCATCTTCTCATACTCCGCGTCCGTCAGCATGGTCCTTCCGCTGTTCATCTCGAAGGTGCCTCCCCACTCTTCGCCCCCCTTGTACTTGGGCACAATGTGGAAATGCAGGTGATGGCCGGTGTCGCCGTAAGCGCCGTAATTCACCTTGTCCGGGTGGAATACCTTGTGTACGGCGCGGGCCACCTGGGCTACCTCCGCAAAGTAGTCATTTCTCTCCTCGTCGGTCAGGTCAATGAGCTCGCTCACATGCTTCTTGTGGGCAAGTATCACGCGGCCTCTCTTGCTCTGCTCCTTGAATACATAGAGGAAGCCTGTCTTCATCTCACACACCGGGTAGCCGAACTTCGCTACCAGCTCCCCCTGCATACAATAGGCACAATTTGGATCCTTTACCATTTCACTCATCGCTGCTGCTCCTTTCAATTTTGGTAGTGCTTACATTAAAGATACCATGAAATGGGAAAAAATTCAATTCAGAACGCGCCTCCGCAAAACCTTACATTTTTCTTATACATTCCTTCCGGCCCACAAACCGCCCGGTTTTTGTGGTATAATCCAAGTACGCAATCCTTTCTTTCAACCAGGAGAATTTTACTTATGAGCAAAAGCGACTACAGACGCCGGCAGCTGCGCCGTTTCAAGCGGACCCTTTCCCGGCATCTTCCCACACTCATCGCGTTAGTATGCATCGTCCTCGTATCCGGAGGGCTGATTTTTTCTATCTATCGTTTTGTACTTCGCAGGCCCGCGCCCGCAGGGACCGCCATATCTGCGGCCACCCCCGCCCAGGCACAGGATTCTGGCGCCGGTGGTTCGGCGCAGGCAGACGCCGGAGGTTCGGCGCAGGCGGACGCCGGAGCGCTGGCGCAGGCAGGCGGCGGGACGCCGGAGCATGCGGACGGCGGAATTTCCGGCGAAGCCCCTGGGGCTTCTTCCCTCCCCCAGGACGAGACGGATCGGCTCATCGCCCAGGCGGACCGCCTGGCCCTGGGCTATGACTATGACGGCGCCATCGCCCTCTTAAATGACAGCGGCCTGGACGCCTCGGACAGCCGCATTGCCGCCGCCCTGGCAGGCTATGAGGAGGCAAAGGGCGCCCTGGTTCCTGCGGATGTAAAGCAGACCACCCATGTATTTTTCCACTCCCTCATCATGGACACCGCGCTGGCCTTTGACGGGGATGGGGATGCGGACGGCTACAATTCCGTCATGACCACAAAGGACGAATTTTTAAAGATCCTGGAGGAGCTCTACCGCCGGGACTATGTGCTGGTGCGCCTGGCCGACGTGGCAGCCCCTGCTCCGGGCGCGGACGGCAGCCTGGCATTTGCCTGGGGCGAGGTTCTCCTGCCGCCCGGCAAGAAGCCCCTGGTCATGTCCCAGGACGACGTGTGCTACTATCCCTATATGGAGGGGGACGGCTTCGCGAGCCGCATTGTCATCGGCGCGGACGGAAAGCCCACCTGCGAGATGACCCTGCCCGACGGATCCGTGTCCACCGGCTCCTACGACCTCATTCCCCTTTTGGAGGACTTCATCGGAGAGCATCCGGACTTCTCCTACCGGGGAGCCCGGGCCGTCATCGCCTTCACCGGGTACGAGGGAATTTTGGGCTACCGCACTTCTTCCTCCTACAGTGACAGCCCCACCTATGAGGAGGACCGGGCCCAGGCCGCCGCTGTGGCCCAGTGCCTCCGGGAAAATGGCTGGGAGCTGGCCTCCCACAGCTGGGGCCACCTGCAGCTGGGCGTCTCCTCGGACTCAGAAACAGGCTATGCCATCTCCGATGAGCGCTTTATCGCGGACACGGACCGCTGGGAGGCTGAGGTGGAGTCCCTCATCGGCCCCACCAATATCCTGATTTACCCCTATGGGAACGATATTTCCGACTGGCACGCCTACGGCCCGGAGAACGCCCGGTTCGCCTACCTCCAGTCCAAGGGCTTCCAGTATTTCTGCAATGTGGACGCCAGCACGCCCTCCTGGATGCAGATGGGAACCACCTATCTGCGCATGGCCCGGAGGAACCTGGACGGCTACCGGCTCTACCAGGATCTGATTCAGACAGATCCCGCCAAAAAGCGGCTCACAGACCTTCTGGACGCCGCAGAGGTTTTTGACCCGGCACGTCCCACGCCTGTGGGCTGGAGCTACTGACCGTATCTGTCCGCGAACTCCTTTCCTGTTGTCTACATATAGTAAAGCAAGGAACTATTTACGGAAAGGAGCCTCTATTTTATGATTCCCAAATTAGATGTAAATGGGGTCAGCTATTCCTACCACACACGGGAGGGAGAGACGCTGGCCCTTTCTGATATTTCATTTTCAGTAAATCCCGGAGAATTCGTCGCTGTCGTGGGCCCATCCGGCTGCGGGAAATCCACTCTCCTGTCTTTAATAAGCGGCCTCATTTCCCCGGAAAAAGGAGAAATACGCATAGACGGCACTCCCCTCCCGGAGGCCTCCCCGGCCATCGGCTACATGCTGCAGAAGGATCATCTCTTTGAGTGGCGGACCATCTTCTCAAATGCCGCCCTGGGCCTGGAGATCCAAAAGCGGCTGGATGCCCCTGCCAAATCACAGGTGCGGGAGATGCTGGCCGCCTACGGCCTTCGCGGCTTTGAATCCGCCCGTCCCTCGGAGCTCTCCGGCGGTATGCGCCAGCGGGCCGCCCTCATCCGCACCCTGGCCTTAAAGCCGGACCTGCTTCTCCTGGACGAACCCTTCTCCGCCCTGGACTACCAAACCCGGCTGTCTGTCTGCGACGACATCAGCTCCATTCTGCGGCGGGAGAAAAAGACCGCCGTTTTAGTGACGCACGACCTGTCCGAGGCCATCAGCACGGCGGACCGGGTCATTGTGCTCTCCGCCAGGCCCGGACGGGTGAAGGCAGTTCTCACCGTCACATTTCCCGAGGACTGCACCTCCCCTCTGGCCCGGCGCAACTGCCCGGAATTCTCCAATTATTTTAATTCTGTATGGAAGGAGCTGAAAACCAGTGAATAATCCCACACCAACTGCATCCCCTGCCCAGCAGGCCTTTCTCCTTCGGGAAACCAGGCGCCGCAGGCAGGTAGTCATCTGCCGCGCCATGCTGCTTGTCCTCCTTTTGGCCCTGTGGGAGCTGGCCTCCTCCATGAACTGGATTGACGGCTTCATTTTCAGCTCCCCCACCCTGATTGCAAGATGTCTCTGGGAAATGGGCGCGGACGGCAGTCTGTTTTGGCACACCGGCGTCACCCTCCTTGAGACCCTGGCAAGCTTTGCCATCTGCACGGTCCTCAGTCTGGCCTGCGCCCTGGCTCTCTGGTCCAGCAAAAGCGCGGCCCAGATTCTGGAGCCTTTTCTGGTGCTGTTAAACAGCCTGCCCAAATCCGCACTGGCCCCCCTGCTCATCGTCTGGCTGGGCAACAACATGCGGACCATTATCACCGCCGCCGTATCCGTGGCGGTCTTTGGCTCCATTCTCACCCTGTACACAGGCTTCGTCCAGATGGATCCGGAGAAGATCAAGCTCATCCGATCCCTGGGAGGCGGCCAGAGGGACATCCTTTTCAAGGTGCTGCTCCCCGGCTCCCTGCCCCTTGTCATAAACAGCATGAAGGTCAACATCGGCCTCTGCCTGGTGGGGGTCATCATCGGGGAATTTCTCTCCGCCCGGGCCGGCCTGGGCTACCTCATCACTTATGGTTCCCAGACCTTTGCCATGACCATGGTAGTGACCGCCATTGTGGTGCTGTGCATTCTCTCCATCCTACTCTATCAGTGCGTCGCATTCTGGGAGAAGCGGATGCGGTGAGAGCCGCGTCTGACCGACAAAGGAAGCCCACTAAAACAAGCCCATCCTGCTGCCCCAATAGCAGGATGGGCTTTTTCTACCTCTCAATTCTCTCCCGCAGCACCTCCACCTTACACGCATGCCGCTTCTTCGCATCGTCTTTTTGGTAAGCGATTCCCACTGCCAGGATTCTCCCGGTATACTCCGGCTTTTTCCCAAGCTTGCCCTCAAAGCGCAGCGCGTATTGCCGGTCTTTGATCTGCCGAATCGCGTCCTCCGCACTGTGGTTCACCTTCAGCTCAATGATAATCGCATCATCGCTTTTCACGTAGGGATAAAAGATAAAATCCACATATCCCACCCCCGCCTTATCCTCCCTCTCAATACGATAGAAGTCGAGAGCTTTCAAATACACCCACCGGATAATCGACGCTAATTCTGCCTCGCTGCTGTAGGCCTGCATGGGGCTTTGGGTATTATGGGCGTATTCCAGCAATTCCCGCATCGTCTCCGTATCCCCGGCCTTTGTCGCTTCCAGCATACGGCCGGATTCCCTCGCCAGCCGGTAAACATTTCCCATGGAAGGCTCCCGCTCCACAACCTCCGCAAACTTATCCATCAGTTCTTTGTTGGGAATAGAGATATATCCGTTCTCATAATTCAGGAATCCATAAACCACCATAGCTGAAAAAATCTCGTCCCGGGTCCTTAGTTCCATGGATGTAGCCGCATATTCCTGCACCCTGGCAGGAACTGGATTATCCGCAACCATAAGAGCCACATCATCCTTTACTGCATCCACATTGGCCTGGATATAGTAAAAGATCTCATCATACGGCCCGGAGCTGGTCCAATAGCTTCCCAGCTGATTATCGCTCAGCGCTCCCACCACAGACCGGGGATTATACAACCGCTCCCCTCCTGCCGTCTGATACCCATCATACCAGATCCGCAGGCCTTCGCGGGTTACATGGGGATCCTTCTCGATCTCCAGATATCTCTCAAAGAGCTGATCCACTTCTTCCTCGGTGAAGCCAAAGTACTCGCTGTACTTCACTCTTGCGGCCATGGAATACTCAAAAAACATATTCAGTTCAGAGCCGCTGGAATACTTGGCGATGGGAAGGATTCCTGTCATGTAGGCCAGTTCCACATAGGCCTTATCCTTCAGGAGATTGCTTAAAAATTTCGTAAAGTTCTCTTTGTCTGACTCTGCGGCAAAATCCTGATGATAGATGTAATCCCATTCATCCAGGACAAAAATAAACTTTTCCCCGCAATATTCGTGAACCTTTGTAAGGGCATCCCACGGCGCATCCATTTCCCGTATTTGAGCATCCGGATAAGCCATTGACAGATCATGGGCCAACAATGACTGTATGCGCTCTATATACGAAACATACGATGTGCAATTCCATGGCGTCTCATTAAACACAATGCGGATCACGTTATGCTGGTTCAGATGCTCCTTATACCAGGGATACTCGGCTACTGCCAATGCGTCAAATTCCTCGTGGCTGTCCACGCCCTTTCCAAAATAAGCCGCAATCATATTGGCCATCACCGTCTTTCCAAAACGGCGCGGCCTTGTAATTGCCACATACTTTGGGCCTTTGCCCCTGTTTTCACCAGCTTTTTCCCTTGCGTTTCTCTTTAATTCGATTAACGGCACCAGGTCGCTCAAAATTTTTGTCTTATCCACATAGTATGTGAGGGAAAAATCCTCCTGGAATAGATTGTATGCGCTTTTTCCATTCAAATATATGCCCATTTAAATCTCACACTCCTTCCCGGCAGTCATCCCCAAACCTGTTTCTGCTAAAATTAGGATAACACATTTTCCCTCCTGCCGCAATCGTCTAAAGAACCCGTCTCTCTCAGGAATGTAACCTCTTATATCAGTTTCAGACGGCGGGCATACCCCAAAGGGCACCTGGTCTTCCTGCCCTGACAAATACTGCGCAAATTGGCTATTTTCTACACCCCCGCTTTATGCTATGATACTGGTAAAGAGCTCCGCCCGGCTCGGAACGCAGCGCGCACAAAGCGGAGCCCAGCACGCAGGAGAAAAATTATGGGGAAACAGGAGACGATGAAATACCGCCTGGCACAGGCAATCAGAGAATGTATGAGGACCACGCCGGTGGACAAAATTACTGTCCGGGAGATCGTTTTGGCCTGCGGCACTACCCGCCAGACCTTTTACCGTCATTTTGCGGACAAATATGACCTGATCAACTGGTACTTTGACAAGCTGCTTGCGGAGTCCTTCGCCCACATGGGGGAGGGAAAAACCGTGTATGAGGGGCTGGTGAAGAAGTTTCTGTACATCGAGGAGGAGCACCTGTTCTTTGCCGCAGCCTTCCGCTCCGACGACCACAACTCCCTAAAGGAGCATGACTTTGCCCTGATTCTCTCCTTTTATCTGAACCTGATAAAGGAAAAGACAGGCCGGGCCCCGGACGAACGGATCCGCTTCCTCCTGGAAATGTACTGCCAGGGATCCATTTACATGACCGTCAAGTGGGTTCTGGGAGGCTTGAAAATGACGCCCCGGGAGATGGCCGCCCTCTTGGTGGACGCCATGCCGGAGCCGGTGAGACGGCTGTTTGGGCAGCTAAACCTCCTTTAGGCGCCGAAGCGTGACAAAGCCGTTAATCTGTAACTTCCTTTTGCCGGTTTTATTTGTTAAAATAATATCAAGAAAACAGTTTACCCATCAAAAGGAGGTCCCTAATTATGGCAGACAGAATCATGTTGAACGAAACTTCTTACCACGGATCCGGTGCGATTAAGGAGATCGCAAATGAGGCCAAGGCACGGGCATTCAGGAAGGCCTTTGTGTGCTCCGATCCGGACTTAATCAAGTTCGGCGTTACCGCAAAGGTGACGGACGTGCTCACAGAGGCAGGCCTGGCCTACGAAATCTACTCCGACATCAAGGCCAACCCCACCATCGAGAACGTGCAGCACGGCGTGGAAGCATTTAAAGCAGCCGGTGCAGACTACATTGTAGCCATCGGCGGCGGCTCCTCCATGGACACAGCCAAGGCCATCGGCATCATCATCGCCAATCCGGAATTTGAGGATGTGAGAAGCCTTGAGGGCACAGCACCCACCAAGAAGCCCTGCGTTCCCATCATCGCTGTTCCCACCACGGCCGGAACCGCAGCGGAGGTGACCATCAACTATGTGATCACCGATGTGGAGCGTAAGAGAAAATTCGTCTGCGTTGACCCCCACGACATGCCTGTAGTGGCCGTCGTTGACCCGGATATGATGGCCTCCATGCCCAAGGGCCTCACCGCCTCCACCGGCATGGATGCCCTGACCCACGCCATCGAGGGCTACACCACCAAGGCAGCCTGGGAAATGACCGACATGTTCCACTTAAAAGCCATTGAAATTATCTCCCGCTCTCTGCGCGGCGCTGTAGCCGGCACCAAAGAGGGACGTGACGGCATGGCCCTGGGCCAGTACATTGCCGGCATGGGCTTCTCCAACGTAGGTTTAGGTATCGCCCACTCCATGGCCCACACCCTGGGCGCTGTGTACGATACCCCCCACGGCGTGGCCTGCGCCATGATGCTTCCCATCGTCATGGAGTACAACGCGGAGTGCAGCGGTGAGAAGTACCGTGAGATTGCCCGCGCGATGGGCGTAGCCGGTGTGGACGCCATGAGCCAGGAAGAGTACCGCAAAGCCGCCGTTGAGGCTGTCAGAAAGCTCTCCCAGGACGTGGGCATCCCCGCCAAGCTGGAGGCTCTGAAGGAGGAGGATCTGCAGTTCCTCGCCGAGTCCGCCTACGCTGATGCCTGCCGTCCCGGCAACCCCAAGGATACCTGCGTGGAGGATCTGAAGGAGCTGTTCAGGAAGCTGATGTAATTTATGTCAGTTCAGACGGCGGGTAAACAGGGGTGAAAACAGGCGTCAAGCTCGCTTGTAAGTATGTTTTCACCCCTGTTTACACATCGGATGTCCATCCGATGCTTCTTGCCCGGCTTTTGCCGGGCAAGAAGATGGCCGCCGTCTGAAACTGTTACTGTAATTTATATGCCACAGACAAAAGATACCGGGATGTCCCTGCATTTACAATAAACTGCCTGGACTCCCGGTATTTTTTGCAGTGGACATCATTGGTCTTGTCCCCATTGCATTTTCTCAATTATACATGTATGCTTTTTGGTTTTTCTCTCATAATTAATTCCTGCTAAAATCAAATTGCCCTGGTATTCCTTTAATGCCTCCGCATAATGCTTGTCTTTAATCTGCCGGATCGCTCCTGCAGCGCTCTCATCCCATTTTAATTCCAACAGAATAGCCGGTTTATCCATATGCTGTTTTCTCGGCACAAAACAGATATCTGCAAACCCTTTTCCCGCTGGAAGTTCACGAATCATCGTATAAAACTCCCTTGCCGAATAAAACGCCAGCTGAACCGTGCAGCTCAAAGAATTCTCATCATTATACTGAAGAATTGACATCTCCTGATGTGTGCGCTCAATTCCCGCCGCCACTTCCTCTTCATCCATTGCCCACAAGGCTTTTAACAGATGCTGCGATTCCTGTATAGAAGCCGCAATTCCTTTCCAATCCATCGTGTGAATTGCATTCACATATTCCTTAGAAACCTCTCTGTTCGGAATACGAACCGTCTCATTTCTGCTGTCATAGGTGAGGTATCCAAGATGAATCAACAGTGTCAGCACATCATCCTTTGTGGCAAAGGTCGTCATATCGTTGCTGAAAGTCCCGATATTCACAGGCACGCGCTGACCGGCCAGCATCTCAATTACCGCCTGTTTAAGCCCTTCCATATCCATCTGAATATAAATTTTAAGCGCCTCATAGGTTTCTGTTTGGTTCCAATACGTGCTGAATTTGTGCCGCATCATGGATTCCACTACGGATTTTGGACTGTACATGGAAAAAATTTTATCCTCATCCCGGCTGTGGACCAGGAGCTCATAGCCATCGTACCACATCTGAGCTTCTTCAAAATCCATTCCGTATTCCCGGCAGAGGCTTTGCACCTCCTGCCCGGTAAATCCAAAATATTCAGCTAACTCTCCTGAATCCGTCATGGAATACTCCATAAACATATTCAGCGCAGAGTGGGAGCCATACTTTTTAATAGGCAGAATTCCTGTCATATAGGCCAGGGCCACATAATCCTTATCCTTCAGCCACGCCCTCAGAAAATCAAGATACTGCCGTTGGGCCTTCTGATTCTGCTGGTATTCCCGAAACAGGCAGTCCCATTCGTCAAGCAAAATCACAAAGGGTCTGGAAGCAGCCGCAAAAATATCCTGCATCACAAATATCAGCTTATCGCTGTCCGTAGCACCTGGATACTTTCTTTTTAGCTCTGCCGTCACTCTTTCCTGAAGCATTCCCAGCATATCCTCCACATCCCGGGACATACTGAGAAATTCCTGCATATTAATTTTGATGACATCATACCGGTTTAAATGCTCCCAATACATCGGTGAATTGCTGACTGCAAATGGCTCAAACAGCTCCCGGGCGTCTTCACCGCAGCCATAATAAGCCGCCAGCATATCTGCTGCCATTGATTTTCCAAATCGCCTTGGACGGCTGACACATAAATACTTCTGCCGCGTATTGATAACCTGGTTTGTTTTCGCAATCAGGCCGGTCTTGTCTACATAAATTGCTGAATGGATGCTCTCTTTAAATCCTTTGCTGCCCGGGTTCAGATAAATGCCCATTTTACCTCTCCTTTCTTATCCTACTATACCATCGCCAGCTACAAATGACAAGCACCGGTCAAAAGAGCGATTTCCCCCCAAGAAAAATTTGAATTTTTCTCCCGCATTTTGTATAATAGTTTTATAAAGATGTTCGTAATCCATATTTTTTCAGGCAATATGCCCATACAGGGCTGTGAGCAAAAGGGCTGCTTCTTCCAATACGCAAAAAGCAGCCAGGAAGGAGGCTTAAAAGTATGGAGCCTATCAGCAAATCGGTCGTGAGGAAAGACCATGAACCAAAGATGTCCGGCCGTTCCCTCTATGTGGGCGACTATGGGAACGAGGGCGTACTGACCGGGAAATTCCTGCGGGCTAAAGCCGCCCGGGCCCGGATTCTCTCTGTAAAGGTGCCCGAGCTCCCGCCGGGATATTTCTACATTGACAGGCAGGATGTGCCCGGTGTCAACAAGGTCCACATCGTTATGGACGACACCCCGGTCTTTGCCGGGGACGTCACCGAGTACATCGGAGAGCCCATCGCCATGGTGGCGGGACCTGACCCGAAAAAGGTGGACGAGATTCTTTCCGCCATTCAGGTGGACTGGGAGGAGCTGGAGCCGGTGCTGGACATCCGCAAATCCGACACGGTATTTTTCGACTATGAGTACGGCAAGGGGAACCTGGAGGAGGCCTTCGCCCAGGCGGATAAGGTATACGAAGAGGAATTCTCCACCGGATACCAGGACCAGACCTATCTGGAAACCCAGGCCATGATGGCGGAGCCTGAGGAGGATGGCCGCATGTTTGTCCACGGCTCCCTCCAGTGCGCCTACTACGTCCACACCGCCCTGATGCAGGCCTTGGGCTGCGGGCCCGATGAGGTCCATGTACTCCAGGACGTGACTGGCGGCGGCTTCGGCGGCAAGGAGGACTTCCCCTCCATCCTGGGGTGCCAGGTGGCAGTGGCCGCCAGAAAAGCGGGGGCGCCGGTGCGCTGCGTCTTTGACCGGCGGGAGGATCTGGAATTTACCCCCAAGCGCCACCCCTCCCTCTGCACCTACCGGGCAGCGGTGAAGGATGGCCGTGTCACAGCCCTGGACATTGAGGTGCTCTTTAACGCCGGGGCCTACACCACTCTGTCCGCCGTGGTGCTGCAGCGGGGCGTGATCTGCGCCAGCGGCGTCTACAACATCCCCAATCTCCACGTCCACGGCAAGGCCATGAAGACCAACACCGTGCCCTCCGGGGCCTACCGGGGCTTTGGCGCGCCGCAGACCTTTTTCGCGGTGGAACTGCTCATGGATCACATTGCAAAGGATCTTGGGGAGGACAGCCTGGACTTCAAGGAGCGCCATCTGGTAAAGCAGGGGGATCCCACCTCCACCTCCGGCGTCTACCATTTTCCCGTCCCCCTTCCGGCCATGATCGGCGAGGTGGACGCGGCCTGCGATTTCCGCAGAAAGCACAGGGAGTACGCCCTTCCCCAGACCGGCCGCTTCCGCAGAGGCATCGGCATGTCCATGTACTTCCACGGGGCGGGATTCACGGGATCCGGGGAGCGGGACATCATCAAGGCGGTCTGCCGTCTGTTAAAGCGCGCGGATGGGACAGTGGAGATCCTGGCCGCCAACGGGGAAATTGGCCAGGGCCTGCGCACTACCTTCCCAAAGATTGTGGCAAATGAGCTTGGGCTTCCCCTGGACAAGGTTTTCTATGAGCACCCGGATACGGCCCGAGTGCCTGATTCCGGTCCCACGGTGGCCTCCCGGTCCCTGATGATCGTGGGCGAGCTTCTGCGGCGCTGCGCGGTCCGGCTTAAGGAGGAGTGGAGGGACGGAGAGGAGCAGGTTGTAGAGGAGCACTTTAGGGAGCCTGACTTCATGATCCCCTTCTACCTGGACAAATTCCAGGGAGACGCCTATCCCACCTACGCCTGGGGTGTGAACGCCATCGAGGTGGAGGTGGACACCTATACGGGCGTGACAAAGATTCTGGGAGCCTATGGATCCTTTGACGTGGGAACTCCCATGGACGAGGGCATTGTCCTGGGGCAGATGGAGGGGGGCTTCCTCCAGGGAATTGGCTACGCCTCCATGGAATCCATGAACTATGACAGCCGGGGACGGATCCGGAGCAATTCCTTCTCCGACTACCTGATTCCCACTGCGGCGGATGTGCCCAATTTACAGTGCATGCTCCACGTGGAGAAATACCCCGACGGCCCCTACGGAGCCAAGGGCGCCGGCGAGCTGCCTTTGGTGGGCGCGCCCGGCGCTTACGTGGAAGCCATGGAGCAGGCTCTGGGCGGAAAGGTCCGCCTGCACCACGCGCCCTTTACCCAGGAGGACGCCATGAAGGTCATTGCAAAGGAGGGATTATGATGGATGGAATCCGATTCCGCTTAAACGGAGAAGAACAGTGCTACGAGGGCAGTGCCGCGGACCGGCTTTTGGACGTGCTCAGGGACACCTTCCGGATGACCAGCGTCAAATGCGGCTGTAAGGAGGGGGAATGCGGCGCCTGCGCCGTGCTCATGGACGGCAGGCTGGTCAATTCCTGCTGCGTGGCCATGGGGGCTGCAGAGGGAGCAGAGATTGTAACCCTGGAGGGTTATCGGGAAACAGATCGCTTCCGGATTCTTGACAAAGCCTTCGGGGAGGCCACGGCCGTACAGTGCGGCTTCTGCATTCCCGGCATGGTCCTGGCCGCCGAAGCCCTTCTCAGAAAAAATCCCCATCCCACGGAGGAAGAAATCCGGGAGGGGATCTCAGGCAACCTGTGCCGGTGTACCGGGTACAACGCAATTGTAAAAGCCATTGATCTGGCAGCAAAGGAGGGGAATGGATTATGGTAAACGGATATAAGCCTGCCACACTGGATGAGGCCCTTGGGCTGCGCCGGGATACGGACGCTGTTCCCTACGCCGGGGGCACGGATCTGATGGTGGAGAACCGCCCCGGCGTCTCCTACCTCTTTATCGGCCATCTGCCGGAGCTTCGCCAAATCCGCGCGGACGAATCCTTTGTCCGCATCGGGGCGGCCGTCACCTTCACCCAGGCCCTGGAATCCGATTTGATTCCCGCCTTTATGAAGGAGGCCCTCCGCCGCATCGCCGCTCCCGCCATCCGAAACGCCGGAACCTTCGGGGGAAATATCGGAAACGGATCCGCCAAGGCGGACACGGTGCTCATTGAATACGTCTGCGACGCCCGGCTGCGGCTGGTGTCCGCCCGGGGCGAGCGCGTCCTTCCCGTCCAGGAATTTTATAAAGGCCGCAAGGCCCTTGATCTGGCGGAGGATGAGCTCATCGCGGAGATCCTTCTGCCAAAAGAGGGACTGGACAACTACTATTACAAGAAAGTGGGCGGCCGGAACGCCCTGGCCATCTCCCGGGTGTCCTTCGCCGGATTGGTGCAGCTGGACGGGGAGCGCATCCGCCATATCGCCGCCGGCTTCGGCGCGGTGGCGCCCACAGTCCTGCGGATGCGGGATCTGGAGGAACGCCTGGAAGGAAAGACCCTGGCCCAGGCCCGGGAAATGATTCCAGAGATGCTAAGTCTCTACGGGGAGCGGATGGAGCTCACCACGGGCCGGGTGTCTGCCGAGTACCGGAAGAGCGTCTGCCTGAACCTGCTTGGGGACTTTTTGGCTACACTTCGTACTTCTTCAGCCAGTCCGTCTTAAAATAATACACCGCCATGCCGATGGCGCATATGATCCAGGTGATGGGCCAGCCCGCCATGACCACATTCACATCATTGGTCAGCGGGACCGCGATCATCAGGTAGATCTGGCGCAGGACCACAAAGCTTCCCAGCATAAAGTACATGGGAATCTTGGAGAGACCCGCCCCCCGCAGGGCGCCGTTCAGAATCTGCACCACAGGAAGCGCCAGATAGAAAGCGGAGAAAATGCGCTCCATACCGCTTCCTATGGCGATCACCTCCGCGTCCTTTGTAAAGATGCCGATGAGGAAGGGGGCAGCCGAGAAGATGCAGACCGAGCAGACTGCAATCACCCCGGAGCTCATAAGCCAGGCGGCGAAGACCCCCTTCTTCACCCGGTCATACTGTTTCGCGCCGATGTTCTGGCCCACAAAGGTGGTGATCGCCATGTTGAAGCTCTGGAGAGGCAGCTGGGTGAATCCGTCAATACGGATCGTTGCCGAGTAGCCCGCCATAGCCGCCGTGCCGAAGTGGTTGATGTAGGACTGCACCACCACATTGGAAAAGGATGTGACGCTCTGCTGGAGGGCAGCCGGGAAGCCGAAGGAGATGATCCGGCGGATCATCTTTTTGTGGAGGCGGATGCGCTTTAGCTCCACCCGGTAGTCTGTCTTGGCCCGCATGAGCTTTCCCATCACCATCACGCAGCTGACCCCCTGGGCGATCACTGTGGCGATGGCTGCCCCCGCAATCCCCATATGGAAGCCGCAGACAAAGAGAAAGTCAAGAACCACATTCACCATGCAGGCCGCAGCCAGGTAAATCAGGGGATGGGTGGAGTCCCCCACGGCCCGGAGCACCCCGGCCCCCATATTGTAGAACAGGGAAAAGGCAATCCCGGTAAAATAAATCATCAGATACAGGGAGGAATGGGGAAGCACGTCCTCCGGCACCCCGATGGCCTTGAGAAGCGGCCCGGTAAAAACAAGTCCCAGCACCGTAAAAATCACGCTGAGAAGGGCGGTGAGGGCCATGGAGGCGTGAACCGCCCGGCTCAGCTCATGTCCCTTCCGGGCGCCGAAATACTGGGAGATAACCACACCGGCTCCGGCGGAAAGCCCCATAAAAAATCCCACCAGCATGTTGATAACCGGCGAGGAAGCCCCCACCGCCGCCAGGGCGCTGGTGCTCACGTAATTCCCCACCACATAGGAATCCACCGTGTTGTAGAGCTGCTGAAAGAAATTTCCGATCAGCAAAGGCACGGAAAACCAGAAAATAGATCGGAAGATTCCTCCTCCGATCATATCCGTATTCATATTTGACGCTGTCTCTGCCCGTTCTTTTGTATGTTCCTCTGTCATCCTCCGCTGTCCTCCCAATTCGTAATCCTTGGCCGTTTTCCCGGCCCGCAATTCCTTCCTATCGATCCGCCGGCCAGGCCAAAAGCCTGCCCTCCCCGTTATAATAGTAGACGCGCAGCGTCTCCCTGCTGCCCAACAGGCCGTTCACGCGGCACTGGGCCTCCAGGCGCTCCGACAGTGTCTGGCAGTAAGCCTCTCTCTCCTGCTGCGTGAGCGCATCCCACACCCCGCTGTCCAGATACACATAGAAATGGGTGCTGTCCATCATGCGTATCTCCTGTATGGACGCATTCGCCTCCATGATCTCCTGGACGCCGCCTGCCAGCTCGGCCCGGTTCATCCTCTGCCGGGAAGCAATCCGGGCGCCGCCGCTCCACAGAGCCGCCAGAACCAGGAGGAGCACCGCCGCGCCCAAGATCCCGGCCCGGCGGAAGGTCTTCTTAAAAAATGCCTCCATCCCCGCCTGCCGGGTATAATTCTCTGCCAGCTTAATCTTTGTAAGCCCTGGATTCGCCAGAGCATACCGTTCCATTCCAGAAAATGTTATCGATTGTCTTCTCCACATCTCGGCTGGCACCTCCTCCAAAATTCACAAATATCTTTCTGTTTATAAGAAAATTTTAGCATTTATTCTCGCCAAAGTAAATGCTTTTTCAGAAAATTATTGTGAATTATGTTGCTGCTCAGCCGTCCCAACCAGCTGTCAGCGATGCTTCCTCATTAACCAAAAGTAATAAGGAATTTCCACCAGAAGCATAAAGCTCCAGCCAACGGCGCAGGCAAAGGCCACGCCCGGCAGGCCTAGGCGGGGCGTCAGCAGATACACAAAAATCACCCGCAGGCTGGTCTGGATAAAGGTGCCCAAAAGGGTAATGCTCATATTTCCCATGCCCCGGAAAAAACCCTGCATCCCGTTGGTGAAGGCCGGGAAAATGTAAAATACCGCCATCATGGCCAGGTATCCGCTTCCCAGACCCACAATCGCCTCATCTCCCTCCGTCACAAACAGCCCCATAAGAGGGCGGCGAAAAGCCGTCACTGTCAGGCAGATAAACACCCAGTAGCAGAACTCCAGGGTAAGCCCCCTGCGCAGTCCGGCGCGGATCCGCTGGGTCTTCCCCGCCCCCCGGTTCTGGGCCACAAAAGTGGTGATCCCGTGGGAAATGCTCTGCTCCGGGGTGAAGGCATAGTCGTCAATGCGGTTTACCGCGTTAAAGGCCGCAATCATGTCCACCCCCAGGGGATTGACCGCCCCCTGAATGAGCAGCTTTCCAATGGGCTGGCAGGACTGCTGCAGGGCCGTAATGCTGCCGTAGCGCAGCGTCATTTTCAGAAGCCCCCTGTCAATGGCAAACTCGCCCCGCCCAAGCTGCAGCATAGGGATTTTCCGGTACACATAGGCGATGCAGAGCAGGGCGGAGGCCGCCTCCGCGATCACCGTGGTCACGGCGGAGCACACAATGCCGAAGCCCAGGCCGCCGATAAAAATCAGATCCAGCACAGCGTTCAATATCGAAGAGAACGCCAAAAATTTCAGCGGCGTGCTGGAGTCCCCCACGCTTTTTAATGCGGCGGACACCCCATTATAGAAATAGGTGAAGGGAGCGCCCAGGAAGATAATGGACAGATACACGCTGGCAAGCCCCAAAAGCTCCGGGGGCACATGGAGAGCCTTAAGCAGGGGTTTTGCGCAGACAGCGCCCAGAACCGCCACAGCAAGAGAAAACCACAGGCCGAAGATCAGGGTGGTGGACATCTCCCGCTTAAGCTTCTCCTTCTCCCCCGCCCCATAAAATTCACTCATGAGGACCGAAGCCCCCATGCAGATCCCGGAGATCCCGAGGATGACAATGTTCATCACCGGGCTGGCGGTTCCCTCTGCCGCCAGGGCTTCCTTTCCAATAAAGCGCCCTGCAATGATGGAATCCACCGCATTGTAGGTGAGCTGAAATAGATTTCCCAGAATCAGGGGCACTGCGTAATGAATCAGGTGCCGTCCGATTCCTCCCTCTGTCATATTTACCGCAGCCATATCCCGCCCCTTTTAGTATTGACGCAGACTGTCGTCTTCCGCTTCCGCCGTCTTGTCTATGGAGCGGATCTCCGCCTCATAGCCGTATGTCTCGTTTACCTTTACAAACACCGTATCGCCGGCCTTGTGCCCCCGGATGGCCTTGCCCAGGGGGGAATCAATGCTGATCAGGCCTTCCAGGGAGGAAGCGCGGACTGTGGTCACCAACTTATAGGTGCGCGTCTCATCGTCCTCCGGGATATAGAGCTCCACCCGATCCCCGATGCCCACCTCGTCCGGCCTCGACTCGTCGGAGATGACGTGGGCCGTCTTGATCATCCGCTCCAGATAGCGGATCCGGCTCTCGTTCCGGTTCTTGTCCTGCTTCGCGGCCTTGTACTCAAAATTCTCGCTCAGATCCCCGTGGGCCCTGGCCTCCTTCACAGCCTCCAGGGCCTCCTTGCGCACCACAAGCTTGCGGTATTCAATCTCCTCCATCATTTTTTCAATATCTTTTTTGGTCAGCTTATCATACATGCTGTCGCTTCTCCTTTCCGCCATTTCCGGCCAGACGGCCTTTTTTCCGCCTTCCCGGACTGTTTAAGAATTCTTTCACAATATGTTTCGAATGTTTATTTATTTTTTAGGTACTGCTCAAACTTTCGTCATAATTTCCCTGTATAGTAATAAGCGTAAGGCAAGAAACCTTTTACCTACATAAAACACTTTTTCATACCTAAGCCGGCAGTCCCCTTCTGCCGGCTCCCTCTTTTTTATGCGGGGCGCATCCGCCTCAAAGGCCGTCCGCCCGCAGATCCAACTCCCCGAACACTGCGGTCACTGCAGCCTCGTACTCTCCCGCCGTCCTGGCCTTCCCGATTTTCTTTAAATACTTCCCGTCATCCTGAAAGCACAAAATCAGATAGGACCACAGCTCCTTCATTTTAAAAAGCACGTTCCGATCCCCGGACATGACCCGGCGGTATTCCGTAAAAAGCGCATCATGGAACCGGCGCAGGCGCTCTCTCTGCTCCTTGGAGCCTGGAAGCGCTGCGCTGTCCGCCCCGTCCCCCATACAGACGGCTTTGCCCGCCGCCTCCACCCGCTCCAGGAGAAATGGATCCGCCAGCACGCCCCTTCCAATCATCACCCGGTCCAGCTCGGGGAA
>CALWRY010000055.1 GCA_944384065.1 uncultured Enterocloster sp.
GTTCTCTTATAGACAGCAAGGCCCGGAAGGCCAAACTGCTCATACATGGCAATCTGGGGCTTCACTGCGGGAATCAGGTCCCAGGTGCAGTCCACAATTTCCTTATTAAACTGCCAGATGGCCTCTGCCGCTCCCTCCAGCGTCTCGCCCTTCTCAGCGAAGGCCTTCTCCTTCACATGCTCCGGCACATAGGAAAGCATGGGGTCCAGCCCCACGCAGACGGGAGCCTTGGTCTTCTGTATCTTTTCAATTAACTGCTGTATCATAGTGTCCTCCTTTTTTAGGCGGCCGGGGCGTGCCGGGGCCTTCCCTTTTGCTGTCCCCACGCCCGGCGCTGCCGCGCTGCGCGGCCGTTTTTATCTTTTCCCATTCTAGCATAGAAAAAGGGGGCTTTCAAGCCAGAAAAGAGGGGCATTGTTCCTGGCCGGCCTTATTGCCCTGTCTGGTTTGAATTGTTACTTTAACCTCTTCATTTAAATATTTTATTTTTAATTTTTATTGATTTTTCACAAAATTCTGATTATAATTTTAAAAAATAGGATTTTAGGAGGTTATTCTATGCTGATTCAATTTAGCGTAGAGAATTTTCTCTCTATCAAAGAAAAAATTATACTATCCATGCTTGCCAGTAAAGACATGGAACATCCCGAGCATCTTATCCTCGGCACCAACAAAAACTATTTAAAATCCGCAGTTATCTACGGAGCAAATGCTTCCGGAAAATCCAATGTACTGAACGCATTCTGGTTTATGGTCAATTATGTACTAACATCCCATAACCAACAGCTCCATAAATCCATTGAGCGTTCCCCCTTCAAATTTGATAAAGAAACCCCATCTCTTCCAAGCAGCTTTGAAGTAATCTTCACAGCAGACGGCATTCGGTATGCCTATGGCTTTTCGGCAACAGACAAGGCCATTGTGGAAGAATATCTGTACTATTATCCGAATGGGAGGCAGGCTCTAATTTTTGAGCGAAATGAGACAAAGCATTTTCGCTTTACCGTTGACATCGATGAACAGACACAGCTTAAGGAGCGCACCTCCGCAAATAAACTTTATCTGTCCGTCGCATCAAATTGGAGCTACTCCAAAGTGATTCCTGTTCTGGAATGGTTTGCGTCCTGCCAGATTATTACAAAAAATTCTATTGCTGACGCCTATGGTTTGGATGTGGAGCAGCTAAAGGATGACGATTACCGGCGTGTCATGGCTTCCATGCTGCGTGTTGCCGATTTTGGAATCCAATCTCTTCAGCTTCGTGATTCTGAACCAATTGCCGCGGCCCTGCACGAAAATGCCTTTACGAATATCGAAGCCGTCCATACGGTACAAGATATAGATGGAAATTCCGCCTCTTACACGTTGAATATGTCCGAAGAGTCAGATGGCACCAACAGTTACTTCAAGCTAATCAGTATTGTAAAAAAAGCGCTTGACCAGGGAACGCTTCTTGCTGCTGACGAGATGGATGCCCACCTGCATCCTCTTCTTACCAAGCATCTTGTATCCCTATTTAACAGCGAAGAGTTCAATCCCAAAGGTGCCCAGCTGATTTTCACATCTCACAATACCAATCTTTTAGACTTGGATGTTCTGAGAAGAGACCAGATTTGGTTTACTGAAAAAGATGCACAGACTGCTGCCACCGATTTATTTTCCCTCTATGACTTTTCCGTGCGCAAAGATGCGAAAGTCGAAAAAGGATATTTAATCGGCCGCTATGGTGCAATTCCCTTTATCAAAGGAGGGATATGAAATGGCACGGGGAAAAATTGAAAAACGAGGACTGCGGCAGAGGAAGGTCAAGCCTGTCATTTTAATGGCTGTAATACGCCCTTCGGAATCAAAGTAAATCCGTTTGCGGATGTGTATCAATTAATAGAATCATTACTGTAAAAAAGGAGGACCACCCACCATGCGCACCATTATCGAACACGCCTGGGTCCTGACCATGGACCCGCAAAATACCTGCTATAAGGATGGATATGTTATTATAGAAGGTTCAAAAATCCTGAAAACCGGCGAGGGCCCCTCGCCCCTTGGGGGGGACCGCCGCATCGACGCCAAAGGCGCCATTCTCATGCCGGGCATGGTAAATGTCCACACCCACGTGCCCATGATTCCCTTCCGCACCATGGGGGATGACTGCCAGGACAGGCTGCGCCGCTTTCTCTTTCCCCTGGAGGAAATGGCGGTAACCCCTGCGCTGGTGTACTGGGGCTCTCTCTACGGCATGGCGGAGATGCTTCTCTCCGGCATCACCACGTTCTTGGACATGTACTATTTTGAGGACCAGGCGGCAGAGGCCTGCGATAAGGCCGGCATGCGGGGCATTCTGGGGGAGACAGTCATCGGCCAGAAAACCTGCGACAGCGCTGCGCCCTACGGCGGCCTGGCCTACGGGGAGGACTTTATCCAAAAATGGGCCGGCCATCCCCGCATCACCCCCATGGTCTGCCCCCACGCCACCAACACCAGCTCGCCGGAATATCTGCAGAAAACCTTTGCCATGTGTGAAAAATATGACACCCTTTTCACCCTCCATGCCAGCGAGATGGATTATGAAATGAAGGAATTTGCGGAAAACTATCACATGACCCCCACCGCCTTCCTGGACCATCTGGGCATCCTCACTCCCCGCACCCTCCTCGCCCACTGCATCCACATGACGGAGGCGGACCTGGACCTGACGGCAGAGCGGGGCGCCTCTGTAGCCCACTGCATCGGCTCCAACACAAAGGCAGGAAAGGGCGTGGCCCCGGTGAAGGGCATGGTAAGCCGGGGGATTCCCGTGGGCCTGGGCACAGACGGCCCCTCCTCCGGCAATACTCTCAGCATGTTCACCCAGTTCCGTCTCTTTGCCTCCTTCCACAAGACGGCAAACCATGACCGCAGCCTTTTTGCGGCAAAGGACATCGTGCGCCTGGGCACATCCGAGGCTGCCCGGGCCATCGGGATGGAGCGCAGGATTGGCTCCATCGAGCCAGGAAAGGAAGCGGACCTGGTAATGGTGGAGCGGGATTCCGTCAATATGTTCCCCTGCTACAATCCCTTCTCCGCCCTGGTCTACTCCGCGGAACGCTCCAACGTGTCCCGCGTCTGGGCAGCCGGCGAGGAGCTTGTGCGGGACGGCACTCTCACCCAGCTGGATTTGGAGGAAATCCGCGGGAGGCTCTGGGAAAATATGGGGGACTTCATAAAAAAATCGCAGGAATTTTCTTCAATTATTTGATGGCTTGTTGACAATCCGGCCTGTAAATGTTAAGATTGTTTTATAAATTATATAAATATATTAATATTTATTAATAAGTATTCTTAATAAGTTATCCATTACAGAAGAAAGGAGTCGGGCCAGTGAAAAAAAATGCATTGAAAATCGGATGGCTCATGGTTCTCCCAGGCTGTCTCTTTGTAGTCTTCTTCATGCTGGTTCCCCTGTTTTTGCTTATTTTCCGGACATTTTTTAATGAGGGCGGCAGCTTTACCTTAAGCGGCTACTTTGAGATGTTCGCCAGCACGTATTTTAAGCAGGTATTCTTTCGCAGCGTGAAGCTGAGCCTCATCAGCACGGCTATCTGCGCGGTTTTAGGATTCCCCACGGCCTACTACATTGCAAAATACGCGAAGAATAAGGGAGTGCTCATGGCGCTGGCCGTATTCCCCATGTTTACCAGCCCGGTTATCCGCTCCTTCAGCTGGATTGTCCTGCTGGGCAAAAAGGGAATTGTCAACTCCTTCCTGGTATCCATCGGGCTCTTTGACCGCCCGGTGAGCATCCTGTACAATGAGGTTTCCATGACCATCGGCTTCATCCAGCTGTTCATGCCTCTTATGATTCTGTCCCTCATCGGCGTGATGGAGCACATCCCCGAGGACCTGAATCTTGCGGCGGGAAGCCTGGGCGCTACCCGGATGGGAACCTTCCGCCATGTGGTGCTTCCCTTAAGCATTCCCGGCCTGGTAACCGGCTGTGTGCTTGTATTTACCGGCTGCCTTACAGCCTACACCACCCCCCAGCTTCTGGGCGGCACGGACACCCGGGTGTTGGCCACCATGATTTATCAGTATGCTATGTCCTTAGGCGACTGGACCCAGGCATCCATCGTGGCCGTGGTTATGATTGTGGTTACTATCTGCGTTTCTTCCGGCATCAACGGCATCAGCCGCCGGCTGAATCCTACGATTTAAGCCTCCCGTGCCGGCGGCGCATTGGCTGAAAGGCCATCCGTCCGGCGGCAGGATATTTCACTGAAAGAAAAGGAGTTTGTTATGGCACTGTTAGAGCTTACCAACATTACAGCAGGGTATGACAAGAATATTATATTAAAAAATCTGAATCTCCAGGTGGAAAAGGGAGAGCTTCTTTCTCTGCTGGGCTCCAGCGGATGCGGCAAGACCACAACCCTCCGCCTGATTGCCGGGTTTTCCTCCCCCATGGAGGGAAAATTTCTCTTCAACGGAAAAGACTACACCCACATGCCCCTGCACAAGCGCAATTTCGGCTTTGTG
Organism: uncultured Enterocloster sp.; assembly: GCA_944384065.1. GTDB lineage: Bacteria > Bacillota > Clostridia > Lachnospirales > Lachnospiraceae > Enterocloster. The sequence continues at coordinate 4,513 of CALWRY010000055.1, forward strand.
TTCCAGAGCTACGCCCTCTTTCCCCACATGAGCATCTATGACAATGTGGCCTTCGGCCTGAAGATGCGCAAACTGGATTCCTCCAAGATGAAGGACCAGGTGATGGAGGCCCTGGAGCTGGTTGACCTCAAGGGCTATGAGACGCGCTATCCCAAGGAGCTCTCCGGCGGCCAGCGCCAGAGGGTGGCCCTGGCACGGGCCCTGGTGATAAAGCCCGACCTTCTTCTCATGGACGAGCCCCTCTCCAACCTGGATGCCAAGCTCCGCGTCAAGATGCGCGTGGAAATCCGCAAGCTCCAGCAGCAGTTCGGCATCACGGCCATCTACGTGACCCACGACCAGGAGGAGTGCTTTGCCATCTCCGACAAGGTGGCCATCATGAACCAGGGCGTGATTGAGCAGCTGGACACTCCGGACCGCATCTACAATCACCCGGAGACCGAGTTTATCGCCCGCTTCGTGGGCTTTGAGAATTTTATCGACTTAGCTCCGTCCGATGGCGGCTACCGCGGCCAGGACGGCTCCCTGTTTACAGTGGACGGCCCCGCCAAGGCAGATGCAAGGCGGGCATGCATCCGGCCGGAGGACATCACCATCGCCCCTGCCGGCACCTCCCTTCCCAATCCCCTGGAGGGGGATGTGATGGTGGCTACCTTCCTAGGGAAGCGCTATCAGTACAATGTGAGCACCGCTCTTGGCGAAATGGTGGTCAGCACCGACCAGGAGCGTACCTACCGCGCTGGCGAGCGGGTTACCCTCTCCCTGGCGCCCAATAAAATTATTCTTATTTAATTTAGGAGGAACATTATGAAAAAGAAAGTATTAACCCTTACCCTGGCCGCCGCCATGGCTGCCGGAATGCTGGCTGGCTGCGGCTCTTCCGCTGAGGAGACCACGGCGGCTGCTGAGACCACTGCTGCCGCAGCCGAGACGGAAGGCTCTGAGGAGACAGAGGCCGCTGAGGAGGCTTCCGAGGCTGAGGATGCAGGCGAGGCTGCTGCCGAGACAGGTGACAAGCCCTTTGCCGGTCAGAGCCTGACGGTTTCCACCTTCGCCTTCAACGCAGAGCTTCTTCAGAAGAACGTGTATGACCCCTTTATGGAGCAGACCGGCTGCGAGCTCATTGTAGAGGGCGGCAAGAACGCAGAGCGCGTGACTAAGATTAAGGAGAACCCCTCCGCCTACGATATTGTTATCATCGGCGATTCCTTTATCACAGACCTGATCAATGAGGGCCTGATCGCTGAGATTGACAGCTCCAAGCTGACCAACCTGGATGCCCTGTATGACTGCGCCAAGGCTCCCTTCGGCGAGCAGTACGGCCCGGCCTACACCTTCAACCGTCTGGGCATTGTGTATGACAGCGCCTTCTGCCCCATCGAGCTGACCTCCTGGGCAGACCTGTGGAATCCGGAGCTTGCAGGAAGCATTTCCATCCCGGATATCACCGCTACCTCCGGCCCCCTGTTCTACTATGCCACTGCCAAGACCTTTGACCTGACCCCCGGCGAGGATGACGACGCCATCTTCGAGAAGCTGGCAGAGTTAAAGCCCAACATTGTCCGCACCTACACCAGCGCCCACGACACCACCACCCTGCTGGCCCAGGGCACGATCAGCGCGGCCGTGTGTCTGGACTACTCCTACACGACGGCAAAGCAGGCCAATCCGGATTACATTTGGGTTGACCCGGCTGAGGGAAGCTACAGCGGCTTCAATGCCATCAACATCATCGAGGGCTGCGAGAACATGGAGTTAGCCGAGGCATTTGTTGATTTCTATATCTCCCACGAGGTACAGCTGGCCGAGGCTCTGGACGGCGTGGATTCCCCTGTGAGAACCGATGTAGAGCTCACCGAGGAGCAGGCTCAGAACTTTACCTACGGCGAGGAGACCATCAACAGCCTTCTCTTCCCCGACTGGTCCGTTATCAACGACAACCTGGCTGACTGGGTTAATCGCTGGAACGAGTTATTCTCCGTTCAGTAACAGGCAGGAAATGCCGGTTTGTCCGGACGGCGCGGCGCCGGTCCGCCGTCCGAGCTTATAAGAGGAAATGGGAGTCAGGCTTATGAAGAAAAGCAAGTCACTGTTATTTGTCACATGCATTGTATATCTGTTTCTGATAGGGCCCCTGCTCATCATCGCGGCGGCCTCCTTCAGCGACACCACATATCTGACGTTTCCGGGAAAGGGCTTCACCCTGCGCTGGTATGGACAGATTTTCCAAATCCATTCCTTCATCGCGGCGGCCAGAATGAGCGTGTTCATTGCAGTGGGTGCTACCCTGATTGCCCTTGTGCTGGGACTTCCCGCAGCCTATGCCCTGAACCGGTACCCCATGAAGGGGAAGGAGGCCATTCAATCCCTCTTCCTCTCCCCGGTGCTGATTCCGGTGATTGTTCTGGGCTTTGTAATGCTCCGCTATGTGGTGAACCAGTACCATCTTCCCGTGGTGGCGAGCCTCCTTGTGGGCCACACCATTTTGTCCATCCCCTATATCATGCGGGTGGTGACGGCCAGCCTCAGCAACTTTGATTTCTCGGTTGAGGAGGCGGCCAGAAGCCTGGGAGCTACCCAGATGTACACGTTTTTTAAGATTGTGCTCCCCAACATCAAGTCGGGAATTGCGTCGGCCTGCATCATGGCCATCATCAATTCCTTCAACAACGTATCCCTCTCCGCCTTCCTCACGGGAGCCGGGGTGACCATGCTTCCTATCGAGATGATGGCATACGTGGAATATCACTTTGACCCCACCATCGCAGCTCTGGCTACACTGCTCATGGTGGTGACTCTGGGGGTTATGCTGCTGATTGAGAAGACCCTGGGGCTTAAGAGCGTGGTGTAAGCCATGTAAGACACTGGTGCAGACCGCTGCTCCAATAGCAATAACAAAGACGCGGGACAGAGAACCGAAAAATCTCTGTCCCGCGTCTTTTTGCGTTCGGATGTATTCCGCGCAGGCTTAAAGAGCTATCTCCCCATCTCCTCCCTCTCATACGCCCGCAGCGCGTCCACTGCCTCCGAGGCCATGGGTATCAGCGCCATCATGTTGAACACGGTCATAAGGCCCACACCCACATCTCCTAAATCCCACACAACGGTGTAGGCCGCCAGGCCGCCGATGAAAAGCATCACCAGATCCAGAACCTTGTATGCGGTCTGGGAGGCCCAGTTGTCGCCGAAGAGGTAGGCGATATTGGAGCGGGCATAGAACAGGATGCCGATAAAGGTGGAGAAGCTGAACAGCCACAAAATCACGGCAATGAAGATTACGCCAAATTCTCCCAGGTGGAACTGCATGGAGGTCTGAAGCAGATCCATTCCCTCCAGCCCTGCGGTCAGGCTTTCCGGCGTCAGAAGCATAATCATGGCCGTACAGCTGCAGATTACCAGGGTATCGATAAATACGCCCAGCGCCTGGAGAAGGCCCTCCTTGGCCGGATGGCTGATGTCCGCGGCTGCAGCGGCACAGGGCGCGGAGCCCGATCCGGCCTCATTGGAGAAAAGGCCCCGCTTGGCCCCGTTCATGATAACCGCGCCGATTCCCCCGGCAGCTGCCTGGCGCAGGCCGAAGGCCTCGGCGAATATGCGCTGAAATACCCCAGGGAGCAGACCTGCATTTTTTACTATGATGAAAATGGTAATTCCAAAATAGAGCACGGCCATCACCGGGACCATGATATCCAGCACCTTCACCGTGGCATTTTTGCGCAGCACAATCACAGCCGCCACTGCCACCAGCAGGACGGTGGTGTAAATAGGCGGAATGTGAAAGGCGTTTTCAAAGGCTGAGGACACGGAATTGCCCACCACCTGGCTGATGCCGCACCAGCACAGCAGGCCGGAGGCGGCAAAAAGGACCGCGATAACCGGTTTTTTCCTCCTGCTGCCCCGCTTCTTAAAAAAGCTGTGGATATAGTAGGCCGGGCCGCCCCGGTATCCGCCGTAGAGCGGATCCTTCTCTTTGTAGAGCTGGGCCAGAGTGGCCTCGGCGAAGGCTGTGGAGGATCCCAGAAGGGCAATCAGCCACATCCAGAATACGGCCCCTGCGCCGCCTGCGGAGATGGCTGCCACCACACCCACCAGGTTTCCCATGCCCACCCGGGTGGCCGTGGACACGATGAGGGCCTGTACGCCGGAGATTCCCTCTGCGGAAGCGCCCTTGTTCTCCAGGGTCACCCGCACCATCTCCGGGAACAGCCGGAAGGGAAGGAAGCGCGTGCGCACGGTAAAATAAATGCCTGCGGGGATCAGAATGAGCACCAGGAGGGAGATTCCCAGCTCGCTCCCCCCTGGCAGCGGGACGGCAAACAAGTCGCCCCACAGCAGGTTATAGGCAAAACGGACCGCCCCTATAGCGGCCTGACTGATTGCGTGTAATAATTCCATTGGTTGTTCCTTTCTTCCCGGCTGCGGTTTTGTTTTTCCTGACGCGCTTTCCAGGGCGCGTCTTCCAGGCGGCAGCTCGGGATTGCATTTTCGCAACATTCAGTATATAGTAGAATTATTAATCTGTAAAATTGATAATTATGATTATGTACATCGAATTTTTAGATGGAATTGCAGAAAAAGAAGGGCGGGACTATCATCCATGGACATTAAAAACTTAACCACCTTTGTCTACACAGCGGAGCTGGGAAGCTTTACAAAGGCGGCGGAAATGCTGGGTTTTTCCCAGTCCACCGTTTCTTTTCAGATAAAACAGCTGGAAATTGAGCTGGATGCGCAGCTCTTTGAGAGAATCAACCGTACCGTGGCATTGACGGATAAGGGCCGGGAGGTGCTGGGCTATGCCCATCAGATGCTCAAGATGACGCAGGAGCTTGTGAGCTCCATCCGCAGGGAGTCGGAGGCCAAGGGCCATGTCCGCCTGGCCATGGCGGACTCCCTCTGCCATTCCCTGCTGCAAAAAGATTTTTCCCTGTTTCGGGGACGCTTTCCCGGTATTTCTTTGAAAATCATTGCCGCAGACACGGAGGAGATGTTCCGTCTCATTGACCACAATGAGGCGGACGTCATTCTCACCCTGGATAAGCGCATCTGCGCTCCGGAGTACGTCACCATCCGGGAGGAGCGGGCCAGCGTCCATTTTGTGGCCGGGAGCGCCAGTCCTCTGGCCGCAGCAAAGGGCCCCCTTCTCGTCCAGGATCTGGCAGGCCAGCCATTTCTCCTGACGGAGAAGGGCATGAGCTACCGCCGTCTCATGGACGAGCGCCTGGCGGAGATGGGGGCCGCGATCTCGCCTGTGCTGGAGACCGGCCGCACGGATATCATCTGCCGGCTCGTCTGCCAGGGCATCGGCGTCGCCTTTCTCCCGGATTTTGTGACGGAGCAGGATGTCCGGGCCGGCCGGATGGTCCGCCTGCCCGTGGAGGACTTTGCCCTGGATATATGGAAGCAGCTCATCCATCACCGGGATAAATGGATGTCTCCGGCCATGGAGGCGGTGCTGGCTTACTGCGGGGAGAGGGAATTTTGCGCTCCCCGGGCAGCGCCATAAACGCTGCTATAAGCGCTGCTTCCAGAGCTCCCGCGCCGCTTCGTCCTCCAGGGATGCACCCTTCACCCCAACCACGGCGGAGGAGATCTGGTTGGCCTTCTTCAAAGCCGCTTCCATGTCCATGCCCCTCTGCAGGCAGGCCATCAGGGCGCCGATGTGGGAGTCCCCGGCCCCGATGGTGTCCGCCACCTGCGCCGGGACTGCAGGCGCTGTGACGAGGCGGCCGCCTCTCTCCCTGCTTTCCAGGCAGAAGGCGCCCTCCCCGCCCAGAGTGACGATCACGCTGTTTCCTGTGCGCTCCCGTATCTGCTCCGCAGCCTGGCGCACATCCTCACATCCGGACAGAATCCGGCTCTCCTGCTCGTTGATGTGGAGAACCGGGTGCAGGCTTAGAAGGCGCTCCAGCCGCTCTCCGGGAATACGCCCTACCCTGGGGCCAGGGGCAAAGAAGATCTCCGGTCCGGGGTTCTCTGCAAGCCAGTCCACCAGCTCTTCCCCGGTGTCCTCCTCCACTTCCAGGCCGCAGACATAGACCATGCCGTAGTCCTGGGCCCGGCAGCCAGCCATCCATTCCTTCCGGAAGGTGTACTCCACCCCGTGATAGGACATGAAGGTGCGCTCGCCGCCCTCCTCCACCAGGCAGTAGCAGCAGCCATTTTCCCGCTCCGGCACACGGACCTGGATGGGAAATCCCCGCTCTGCCAGGCATTTTCCCACATAATCTCCGTAGACCCCGCCGCCCACCGGCGAGATAAAGGTAAACTCTGCCCCGGCCTGGCGCAGGATGTTGGCCGCGTTGAAGGCGCAGCCGCCCAGGGCCATGGACTGGCTGGTGGGGCGGATATTCTCCTCGGTCACTGGGAGATGATGAATATTTATGATGATGTCCACACAGGTGGAGCCGATTACCAGGATTGGTTTTGTCATTGGTTTTTCCTCGCTTTCTCTTAAGGCGCATCCGATCAGGCGGCGGGTATCTTCTGCAAACGAGCTGGCGTCCGTTTTCGCCCCCGTTTACCCGCCGCCCGAACGGTTGTCTCTATTGTACCAGTTTACCGGGCTGCCTTCAACCTTGCATTTGTATTCTTTGGAAAGATATGCTATGATGAAGTAAAAGTTCAGACGGCTGAACTGTTACATGATGCAGGAGGAGGAATTTTCTTTATGGATATGTATCAGACGATTGACGCGCTGGCCCGCTCCATCCACGAACAGTCCGTGGCGGACCGGCGGAATATGCACCGATACCCGGAGACCGGATGGTTCGAGATGCGGACCTCCGCCATCATCGCCAAGCGGCTCACAGAGCTGGGATATGAGGTTCTCACCGGCCGCCAGGTCTGCGACGCGGCCTCACGGATGGGAGTTCCATCCAGGGATGAGCTGGAGGCCCACTATGAGGCCATTAAGGAGCAGGACACCCCCATGGAATATGTGACGGAGGACATGCGGGAGGGCTTTACCGGGGTCATCGGCATCCTGCGCTGCGGGGACGGGCCTGTGGCTGCCCTGCGCTTTGACATTGACGCCCTGCCCATGACGGAGAATCCCACCCTGGATCACCGCCCCACCCGGGAGGGCTTTGCCTCAAAAAATCCGGGCTGCATGCATGCCTGCGGCCATGACAGCCACATCGCCATGGGCCTTGGCACCGCCAAAGTCCTGTCGGAGATCAAGGAGCATTTAAACGGCACGGTGAAGCTCATCTTCCAGCCCGGCGAGGAGGGAGCCCGGGGCGCCAAGAGCATCGCGGCGGCGGGGCATCTGGAGGACGTGGACTATTTTGCCGGCACCCATATCGCGCCGGATGACACCATCGACGATGGGGACATCACCCCCGGCACCTACGGCTCCCTGGCCACCACAAAGCTGGACATCACCTTTAAGGGACAGGCCGCCCACGCGGGAGGCTTCCCGGAAAAGGGCCGCAACGCCCTCCTGGCTGCCGCCCACGCCGCCGTGGGGCTGGCCGGAATTCCCCGCCACAGCGGCGGCATGAGCCGCATCAATGTGGGAACCCTCACAGCGGGAAGCGGCCGGAATGTGGTGCCGGATCACGCCTTTATGCAGGTGGAGGTCCGTGGGGAGACCACGGAGATCAACTCCTACATGGAGGAGCAGGCCCGTCAGATCTGCCAGGGCGCGGCCATGATGACCGGCTGCACCTGCGAGATCACCCCGGTGGGCCAGGCTCCCTCCCAGGTGAGCGATCTGGCCTTTGTGGAGCGCATCAAGCAGATGATCGAGACCCATCTGCCCCAGTACAAGGTCAGCACAGAGTACAATTCCCGAAACTGGGGCAGCGAGGACATCGGCTTTCTCATGGAACGGGTGCAGGCCCACGGCGGACAGGCCGTGTACATGCGCACCATGACCTCCATGGCCTCCGCCCAGCACACCACCGAGTTTGACCTGGACGAGAAGGCCCTGGACAAGGGGATCAGTGTGTTTGCGGCGATTGTGTATGACGTGATGGGGGAGAAGGAATAAACTTTCCGTCAGCCTGTACAGTCAGCCCGCCACCGCAAAAAATCCCCCGGCGGAGCATTTTCCACGTGCTCTGCCGGGGGATTTTCCTCCTTATATTCCTAGCAACCCAATTCTCTCTAAATCAGAATTTCCTTTTGTTCCGAAATTCGCCTCACTCCTTCAGCCTTGCAAACACCATGTCGTACCCGTCGCTCCCATAATTCAGGGAGCGGTTCACCCGGCTGATGGTGGCCGTGGAGGCCCCTGTCTTCTCCGCAATTTCCAGGTAGGTCTTGCCCTCCCGCAGCATCTTAGCCACCTCATAGCGCTGGGAGAGTGACAGAAGTTCATTGATGGTGCACACATCCTCAAAAAACTTGTAGCACTCCTCCGCATCCCTGAGACTGAGTATGGCCTGGAACAGGTGATCCACCGCTTCTGTCCTGATTTTTTTATTCATGTCCTGATCGCTCCTTTTCCTGCATCGTGGAAATGCAGCCCTTGGCTGTCTCAGGTCATTTTAACATATTAAAGTCTGAAAGTCCATATCCTACAGCATAAATTTTTCCACCACCAGCCCCACCCCATCCTCATTGTTGGAGGCTGTGATGTAGTCCGCAGCCTTGCGCACGGGGAGAACCCCGTTTTCCATAGCCACGCCCAGTCCCGCAAACTGAATCATCGTCAAATCATTGTATCCGTCGCCGCAGGCAATCATCTCCTCCCGGCTCATGCCTAAGGTTTCCAGAAGGCGCTCCAGGGACTTGGCCTTGTCGATTCCCTTTGGCAGAATCTCCAGGAAATAGGGCTCTGAGCGGTACACACTGAAATCCCTTCCCATAGCTGCCTTCACCCGGGGCTCCACCGTGGCCAGATAGTCCCCGTCATCCAGCATCAGGAACTTGGGAACAGGAAAATCCACGTAATTCTCCATATCCTCCACCTGGCGCAGGGGCAGATGGTTGATGGCGGACTCCTTTCCCGCATAGGGGCAGTCTATATTGTTTGTGATGATCTCCCCGCCCTCATAGGTCAGGATATCCACCCGGTATTCCTTTGCCAGCCCGATTATCTTTCGGTTGGACTCCACCGGCAGCAGGGAGGAAAATACGGCCTCCCCTGTCCTGCAGTTGGTGATCATCCCCCCGTTGTAGGACAGAATATAGCTGCCGAATCTTGCCAGATCCAGTTCCTCGGCCAGGGGCCTTACCCCGGCTGTGGGACGGCCGGAGGCCAGCACCACGATTTTCCCAGCCTCCTGGGCCCGCATGAGGGCAGCCTTTGTTCTCGGCGTGATCACCTTATCCCGGTTGGTCAGCGTGCCGTCCAAATCCAGCACAATGATGTTGTAGCTCACCTTGTTTTCTCCTCTCCGTGTGTCTCAATTTTATTCATGTCTGTCATCAAGCCATATTCTTTGGCCAATTCCTCGTTAGGGCCATCCAGTACAATCACTTCAAGGTCACCCCTAGCTCATCGCGATACAGCTGTCGGAACGTAGACAAAATTGCATTATGCTCCAAAAGCGAAAATCTGTCCGCCTTTTCACACACCACTGTCCTTTCTTTGTCAGGAAGATAAAAGGAATAATAGGAAACCATATCTTCAGGCTGCCTCTTCACCTCCAGATATTTAGACAAAAAATAATCATGCGTCGCCACAAAAATATGTACCCCATCCCTCTGAAGCATCAATAAAAGCTCTGCCAGTTCAGGAATATACTTGGGGTTAATATTTGCCTCGGGTTCATCCCAAAACAAAACATCTCCCCGTTCCAGCGTCCCATTTTTTATCAGCTGCCACAGAAGAGCTATCTTTCGAATTCCCTCTGCTACTAAATTGAATTCTATTTTCGCCTGACTGTCGGGTTTTAAATAAAAGCGTTCCTCCTCTACCTGCACTTTTCCTTCATTTATTTTTTGAAGCCTGTCCAGATATTTTTTTCGATTTGCAGAATCCTTACCACTGGATATGTCCACTCTGGCAGAAGCAATTATATCCAAATAGGTGTCGTCAAATTCCACATTTCCCTTCGCGGCAGCCTCTCTTAAATTATAGGCATTCGACAGAATTTCCTTTGCAGGAATAAAGACACTCTCCATCGCGTAATTCTGCTTTTCCCACTGTTCTTCTCCCTCCACCTCTGCATCCCACTTTTTTGTCTTGGTAGTAAAACGCATAGAAATATTTGCCCTTTCGGAAAAGACAGTTACAGAAGCTGTTCCCCCTGTATTTCTACGGCGAACCAGTCTTTGGATGCTCAATTTATCTGGTCCAAATACCTTTACTGTTTTCTGTGCAAACGAAATATCATGCTTGGATGCCTGGCAAGCGCTGTACAGTAGCTTCATCACATGGGTTTTTCCCATCCCATTTTCACCAATCAGTACGTTAATCCCCGGATTAAAGTCGATATCCGCTTCTTCAAATACTGTAAAATTATCTAGTTGAATTCGTTTGACAGCCATAGACGCCTCCAATTTTATCGCTTTGAATTCAGTATAACATGCGCCCAAAAATACTTCAATTATAAAATACCGCTCGCCGTCCGGTCCACTCCTTACACCACCAACCTGCACCACCGCCTGTCCCCTCCAATACTATGTACTGTATAACAACAATGTAAAGGAGCACGCCATGAAACAGCTATTTCGTTTTCTTGCCGCCCTATCCCTCACCGGTCTGGCCCTCACCGGCTGCAAAGGGGATGGGGCCCAGGACAAAAATCTGACCCCCGTAACCCTCAATGAGGTGGCCCACTCCATCTTCTATGCGCCCCAGTATGCGGCTATCGAGCTGGGGTATTTCGAGGAGGAGGGCATTGACCTGACACTGGTAAATGGAGGCGGGGCCGACAAGGTTATGACCGCCCTGATTTCCGGGGACGCCCAGATTGGATTTATGGGGTCGGAGGCCAGCATCTATGTGTACCAGGAGGGCTCCCAGGACTATGCCGTGAACTTTGCCCAGCTCACCCAGCGGGCAGGCAATTTCCTGGTGGGACGGCAGCCGGAGCCGGATTTTAAGTGGGAGGATCTGAGAGGAAAGAAGGTGCTGGGCGGCCGGGCCGGCGGCATGCCCCAGATGGTCTTTGAATATATCCTGAAAAAGCACGGATTGGACCCGAAAACTGACCTTGCCATTGACCAGAGCATAAACTTTGGGCTCACCGCCGCGGCGTTTACCAGCAGCGACGCGGACTATACCGTGGAATTCGAGCCCTTCGCAACCACCCTGGAGTTAGAGGGAAGCGGCTATGTCACAGCCTCCCTGGGAACAGAATCCGGCTACGTGCCCTACACGGCCTACTGCGCCAGAAAGAGCTACATGGAGGAAAATCCGGAAATCATACAGAAATTCACCAATGCCATCCAGAAGGGCATGGATTATGTAAACTCCCACACCTCCGAGGAGATTGCAAAAACCATCGCCCCTCAATTTAAAGAGACTCCGGTGGAGAAACTGACCGTAATCGTAGACCGCTACAAGGAGCAGGATACCTGGAAGGAGGACACTATTTTCCAAAAGGAGAGCTTTGATCTGCTTCAAAATATCCTGGAGGAAGCCGGAGAGCTGGACAGCCGGGTGCCCTACGAGGACCTGGTGACCACAGAATTTTCGGAAAAGGCAAAGTAAAGGCGCAGGATGGCAGGCGCATCCGTCATAAAAGGCCGGGCAGTCTCACCCGGCCTTCTGAAATACAATTCCCAGAAGCATTTTCAGATAATCCCCATACCCCGCTTCCTCCACGCTGCCTGCGGTTACCACGTTCACATGGCCGATGGGCTTTCCGTTCAGCCGGTACTCCAGCACCCCCGCCCGCTGGCCCGGCACAATGGGCGCCGGCAGAGATTCCTCCAGCATCAGGGCCCGCTCTATGGCATCCAGATTTTCCCCTGTAAGGCTCAGATAGGAAAATGGGCTCTCATAGGCCAGCTCCACGCTGTCCTCCACGCCTCCCGTCACCGCCATGGGCCCCAGAGGCAGCCCCTCCTGATCCTCGTAGAGGCGGCAGGCCGCAAAGCCGTAATTAAGCAGCGTCTGGGCATCCGCGAACCGGGCCTTGTAGTCCGGAGCCGCCATAATGGAGGCAATCAGCCGCACCCCATCCTTCTGGGCTGTGGCCGCCAGGCAGTATTTGGCTGCGGAGGTGGATCCGGTTTTCAGGCCGGTCACGGTAAAATTGTTGGCCATTTTCAGCAGCTTGTTGGTGTTGGACAGGCCGAATTCCTTGGCCCCCTGCTTTGTCACATGGGTGATGTTCTCCATCCAGATGGTGGAATAATTGTGAATCTCCGGGTACTTGTTGATGAGCTCCCGGCTCATAATGGCGATGTCCCTGGCAGTGGTCACATGCTCTGCGGAATCCGTCAGGCCGCAGCAGTCCACAAAATGGGTCCCCGTCATGCCCAGGCCCGCAGCCCGCTCATTCATCAGCCGCACAAACTCCCCCTCTGTGCCCGCTATGTACTCCGCCATGGCCACGGAGGCGTCATTTCCCGAGGCGATGACAATGCACTTGATAAGAGTCTCCACCGTCTGGACCTCCCCCTCCTCCAGAAATACCTGGGAGCCGCCCATGGATTTGGCGTAGGCGCTGGTCACCACCTCGTCCGTCAGCGCGATTTTTCCCTCCGCCAGGGCGTCGAAAATGAGAATCAGCGTCATGACCTTTGTCACGCTGGCCGGGGAACGCTTCTCGTCCGCCCCCTTCTCGTAGATCACCTGTCCCGTGGAGGCTTCCATGAGGACGGCGCTGGGGGCAGACACCTGAAGCGCTGCGGCCTGGGCCTCGGTCTCCACAGCGGCATCCCCTGCCGCGCCCACAGCCAGGGAACCCGCCGGTATGGCAAATTCCGGCTCCTTGAATCGAAGGCCGGCTGCCCGGGCCTCCTGCGCTGGCCCTGCGGCCAGGGCGGCCGCGCACAATATAGCTGTCATCCGTTTCATAAACCCATCTATCCCCGCTCAAAATTCCTTACACTCATTCTATGG
>CALWRY010000056.1 GCA_944384065.1 uncultured Enterocloster sp.
TAGTTTCTCCTCCTTAAATTCCTTTTTTTCGCAGCTGTTTAACTGCTTCTATAATTGTAGTAACAGTTCAGACGGCGGGTATCTTCTTGCCCGGCCTATGGCCGGACAAGAAGCATCGGATGTCCATCCGATGTGTAAACAGGGGCAAAAATATACTTACAAGCAAGCTTGACGTCTATTTTCGCCCCTGTTTACCCGCCGTCTGAACTGTTACTATTTATCATACAGATGGCAGGCCACCTGATGCTTGCCGTTCACGTTCCGAAGGGCAGGCTTCTCTGCCCGGCAGGCCGCCATCGCCCTGGGGCAGCGGGAGGCAAAGGGGCATCCCGGCTTGGGGTCAATGGGCGAGGGCACATCCCCCTCCAGCACGATCCTCTGCTGGCTTTTCGCCTGAACGGGATCCGCCACCGGCACTGCGGAGAGCAGGGAGCGGGTATACGGATGGAGCATATGCTCATACAGCTCGTCCACCGGCGCGTACTCCACAAGATTTCCCATGTACATAACGCCTACCTTGGAGGAAATATGGCGGACCATGGACAGATCGTGGGAGATAAACAGGTAGGTAAAGCCGAACCGCTCCTGCAACTCCTCCAGAATATTGATTACCTGGGCCTGGATGGACACATCCAGAGCCGAGATTGGCTCATCGCACACAATAAACTCCGGCTCCGCCGCCAGGGCCCTGGCAATGCCGATTCTCTGCCGCTGGCCGCCGGAAAACTCGTGGGGATAGCGGTTGATGTGATCCGGCTTTAAGCCCACTAAGGAGATCAGCTCCCGCACCCGGTCCCGCCGGTCCTTTCCCTCGTAGAGCTTAAGCGCCCACATAGGCTCCTCGATAATATCGCCGATATTCTTTCTGGGATCCAGGGATGTGTAGGGATCCTGGAAAATCATCTGCATCTTTTTCCGGTAGGGCAGCATCTGGGCGTCCGTAAAATGGGTGATGTCCGTGCCCTGGAAGATGATCTTTCCGTCTGTGGCCTCGTAGAGCCGCAGGATGGAGCGCCCCACCGTGGTCTTTCCGCAGCCGGACTCTCCCACCAGGCCCATAGTCTCGCCCTTTCCGATGGTAAATGACACGCCGTCCACAGCCTTTAGAATTTTCGGCTTGGAAAACAGGCCGCTTTTCAGCTTAAAATGCATTTTCAGATCCTGGACGTCCAGGCAGACTTCCCCGCTGCCGCCGGCCCTGCCGCTTTCATTCATATGATTTTCGCTCATACCAGCTTCACCTCCCCTTTCTGCGCCTTCACGGACGGATGATGGAGCCAGCAGGCGCTGGTGTGTCCGCCGCCCAAATCAAAGAGCTGAGGCTGGCACTTGGCGCACAGCTTCATGGCGTGAGGGCACCGGGCCGCAAAGGGACAGCCCGCCGGGGGATTCAAAAGATCCGGCGGCGTTCCATAGATGGGAACCAGCTTCTCCCTGCTCTTCTGGGGAATAGAGGCCAGAAGCCCTGCCGTGTAGGGGTGGCCGGTGCGGTAGAAAATATCCTCAATAGCCCCTTCCTCCATGATCAGCCCGCCGTACATGACGATCACGCGGGTGCACATGCTGGCGATCACGCCCAGGTCATGGGTGATGAGGATTACCGAGGTCTGGTATTCATTTTTCATGTGGGCCATAAGCTCCAGTATCTGGGCCTGGATGGTCACGTCCAGAGCCGTGGTGGGCTCGTCCGCGATCAGAAGCCCCGGCCGGCAGCACATGGCGATGGCGATCATCACGCGCTGGCGCATACCGCCGGAAAGCTCATGAGGGTACTGCGATAGACGCCGCTCCGGGCTGGGAATTCCCACCGCGTCCAGAAGACGCAGGGCCTTCTCCCTGGCCTCCTTTTTCTTTAAATTCTGGTGGCGCATCAGGGGGCTTGTGATCTGCTCCTCCACGGTAAAGAGGGGATTCAAGCTGGTCATGGGATCCTGGAAGATCATGCCGATGCGGTTCCCCTGGATAGCCCGCATGTCCTTTCCGGAAATATGCAGCAAATCCTGCCCGTCAAAGGTGAGGGAATCCGCCTCAAGGGAGGCGTTGTCCTCCAGAAGGCGCATGATGGAGAGCATGCTCACGCTTTTGCCGCAGCCGGACTCTCCCACAATCCCCAGGCTCTCCCCCTTCTCCACATAGAAGGACACGCCCCGGACCGCCTGTACCACACCCGCGTCCGTGTGGAAGCTGGTATGAAGATTTTTTACCTCTAAAATATGTTCTGCCATAGCATTTCCCGCCATTCTTTCATTATTTGTAACTGTTCAGGACGGCGGGAAAACAGGGGCAAAAACAGGCGTTAAGCTTGCTTATAAGCATGCTTTTGCCCCTGTTTTCACATCGTAGGAACCTCCGATGCCTCTTGTCCGGCCTTTGGCCGGGCAAGAGGATGCCGTCCTGAATAGTTACATTATTTCTTTAATCTGGGATCCAGCGCGTCCCGCAGACCGTCACCGATAAAATTCAGGGCAAATATCGTAATGCTGATTGCCGCAGCCGGGAAGAGCATCTGATAGGGATAAGAGAACAGATACTCCACAGCGTCATTCGCCAGGGTTCCCCAGCTGGCCATAGGCACCTGGATGCCGATGCCGAGGAAGCTCAAGAAAGCCTCCTGGAAGATAGCGGAGGGAATTAAAAAAGTAACCGTCACGATAATGGAGCCCATGCTGTTGGGAATCAGATGGTGCATCAAAATCTGCCACCGGCTCAAGCCGCACACTTTTGCGGCGAGGGCAAAGTCCTGTTCCCGCAGGGTCAAAATCTGCGCGCGCACCATCCGCGCCGTGGTGATCCAGTAGGTCAGGCACATGGCAATGAGGATGCTCTGGATGGTATTGCCCAAAAACATCATAATGAGAATCATATAGATCATACTGGGAATTCCCGTGAGAATATCTACGATACGCATCATGACCATATCGGCCATGCCGCCCAGATAGCCGGCGATTCCCCCGTAGAGAACGCCAATCACCATATTGATGGCGGCCGCCGTGAAGCCGATGGTAAGGCTGATGCGTGCGCCGTACATGGTCCGGACAAAGATATCCCGGCCCATTTTATCCGTGCCGAAGGGATGGGCCGCGCTGGGCCACTGGAGGGCATTTGCAAAATCCGTCTGATCGTATGTATAGGGGGAGAGCAGGGGGACCAGGATGGCCGCTATGGTCATGAGAACAATCACCACAATCCCCAGCATGGCCAGCTTATCCTTCTTTAAGCGGATCCAGCAGTTCTGCCAATAGGAAACGCTGGGCCGGCTGATATTCTCCAGCTCTCTCTCCGACTCCGGCAGGTTCTCTAAAAACTCCTCCGGGATCTGGTCTTCCATCAAAAAATTCATTCGTTCTTCCATGGGCTTCACCTACTCCGTAATCTTTACTCTCGGGTCAATAATCGCGTACATGATATCCACCACCAGATTGCACACAATAATCATGGCCCCCAAAAATACCGTCAGTCCCAGGGTAACCGAGTAGTCTCTGTCTGTAATCGCTGAGACGAAGTACCGCCCCAGTCCCGGAATGCTGAACAGCTTCTCAATAATAAAGGTTCCCGTGAGCAGGGTGGCGATCAGGGGACCCACATAGGTCACAACCGGAAGAATGGAATTCTTCAGGGCATACTTCCCGATTACCAGATACTCCGGCATCCCCTTGGCCCGCTCCGTCCGGATGTAATCCTGGCGCATGGTCTCCAGCATGCTGGAGCGCATCAGGCGGGTGATGTAGGCGATCTGGGAAAATGCCATACAGAACACCGGCAGCACGTAGTGCTTCCAGGAG
This sequence comes from uncultured Enterocloster sp., assembly GCA_944384065.1. Taxonomy (GTDB): domain Bacteria; phylum Bacillota; class Clostridia; order Lachnospirales; family Lachnospiraceae; genus Enterocloster. Next base: position 3,783 of record CALWRY010000056.1, read on the forward strand.
GTCAGGCCGTAGGAGGGGAATATCTTCCACTTTTCACAGAACAGATACATCATGAGTACACAAATAACGAAGCTGGGCACGGACACGCCGATGGTGGCAAAAACCATAGCCACGCCGTCCGCCATCTTCCCCCTCCGGATAGCCGCGATGATCCCCAGGGGAATTCCCACCGCCAGGGCTGCCACGATTCCCAGAGCGCCCACCTGGGCCGATACGGGAAATCCATTGGCAATCAGCTCGTTCACCGTAGTATCCTGCTTCTTAAAGGAAGTTCCCATATCCCCGTGAAGGAGATTTCCCAGATACCGGGCGTACTGCACCGGCACCGGATCATTTAATCCGTACTTGTCCTGAATCTGTTCCAGAATCTTCTCCGGCACATTTCTCTGCTCGGAAGGACTGAAAGGCCCGCCGGGGATCATATGCATGAGGAAAAATGTGAGGGTAACCAGGACGAACAGGGAGAGGGCTCCCGCAAGGAGACGTTTAATTATGTATTTTACCATGCCGCACCTACCTTTAAGTTTGTTGCAGTATATCAAAAAAGGCAACCGCAATGAGTTTAGCCCCCTGCGCCGTTGCCCAAGACCACTTATCTAAAAATTATACTCAACACCAGCAAAAAGTCAAGAGAATCCGATTGCTTTTTGTACACAATCCGCCTATAATGGTAGCGGGCCAGGCGGCGGGCCATGATCCGCCGCTGCCTACATTTTTATGCAGCTGCTTTACATATTTTTTCAGGAGGCTGTGTTTATGGAACACACCATAGTAAGCGATACCCGGATTCTGGTGGATTTGGACCGAATCGCGGGAAATATGAGGGCCGTGCGGGATATGGCCGGCCCCGGTGTGGCTGTGGCGGCCGTGGTGAAGGCCGACGCCTATGGCCATGGGGCCGTGGCTGTGGCCCCCGCCCTGATGGAAAACGGCGCGGCCATGCTGGCTGTGGCCAATCTCAAAGAGGCTCTCGCCCTCAAGGAGGCCTATCCCCAGTACCCGGTATTTATCATGGGCCTGACTCCGGACCGGCTCCTTCCCCTGGTGGTGGAGCACGGCATCATCCAAACCGTGGACAGCCTGCACCAGGCCCAGGTGCTGAGCCGTCTGGCCAGAGAGCAGGGAAGATCTGCCGCCATCCACATCAAGTATGACACGGGCTTTCACCGCCTGGGCTTTCCCGCCGGGCCGGAAAGCCTGGAGGAGATCCGGAAGGCCTGCTCTCTTCCCGGCATTGACGCCCAGGGCTTTTTCTCCCATCTGGCCTTAAAGGATGACGCCTCCAATGAGGCCCAGTTCTCCGCCTTTATGGAGGCGGCAGACGCCCTGGAGCAGATGGGGTGCCGCTTCCGCTTCCGCCACATCGCGGACAGCATCAGCGGCGTGGACGATCCCCAGTACCGGCTGGACATGATCCGCACCGGCGCCCTGCTCTACGGCCTTAAGGGCTTTCACCGGGGGAACCTCCCTATACGCCAGGCCCTGACCTTTCGCACCCGGATCAGCCACATTTCCCAGGTTAGAAAGGGGGAGGGCGTGAGCTATGACTATGTCTGGACCGCCCCGGCGGACACCCGGGTGGGGACGCTGCCCTTTGGCTACGCGGACGGCTATCCCCGGAACCTTGGCTGCGGGAAGGGCGCAGTGGTCATCCGGGGAAAGCGGGTTCCCATCGTGGGCGTCCTCTGCATGGATCAGTGCATGGTGGATCTGACCGAAGTCCCCGAGGCCCAGGTGGGCGACGAGGTCGTCATCTACGGGGACGGCTCGGATGGCACCCTGGATATCCAGGAGGTAAGCCAGCTGGCCGGGACCAACAAAAATGAGATCGTGGCCCGCCTCACCGCGCGGCCGCCCCGGATCTATATCCACGGGGACAGAGAGGAGGCGTCTCTATGAGCTTAGAAGAACGATTACAGGAAGAAATTGCCGCCATGGAGCCGGAGCTCATTGCCATCCGGCGGCAGTTCCACCTCCATCCGGAGCTGGGCGAGGCCGAAGAGACCACCTCCCGGATGATCCGGGACTACCTGGAGAAATGGGAGATTCCCTACCAGTACCCTGTGGCCGGAAACGGCATTGTGGCCCTGCTCTTCGGGGAAAGGGCCGAAGACGCCGGCAGTACTGTGGCTCTCCGGGCGGATATCGACGCCCTGCCCCTCACTGAGGATCCCGGCCGGCCCTACTGCTCCTTAAACCCCGGCGTCATGCACGCCTGCGGCCACGACGCCCACATCACTATCGCCCTGGGGGTGGCTAAGATCTTAAAAGCCCACGCCGGGGAGTGGTCGGGCTGCGTGAAATTTTTCTTTCAGCCCGCGGAGGAGACCGTGGGGGGCGCCGAGCCCATGATCCGTGAGGGCTGCATGGAAAATCCCCATGTGGACTACGTCATCGGCCTCCACGTGATGCCCACCTGGGAGGCCGGCGAGGTGGAGTACCGGTATGGGAAGCTCAACGCGTCCACGGACGAGATCCATATCCGCATTCTGGGCAAGGGCTGCCACGGCGCCTATCCGGACGCCGGCACAGACGCCATCGTTATGGCCGGGGCTGTGATCGAAAGCCTCCAGTCCCTGGTGAGCCGGAACATTTCCCCCTTAAACCAGGCAGTGCTGACCCTGGGCACCATCCACGGGGGAACCGCCGGGAATATCATCGCCGGGCAGGTGGACATGACCGGCACCCTGCGCACCACGGATCCGGCCACCCGGCAGTTCTGCTGGGACGCCATCACCCGGATCACCGAGCACACTTGCCTGGCCTACGGCGGCAGAGGGGAGGCAGAGATAACCCCCGGCTACGCCGCCCTCATCAACACCCCGGAGATGGTGGATCTTCTGGTGGAGACCGCCTCCGCCGTTGTGGGGCCTGCGCATCTCCATCCCAAGGAAGCGCCCAGCCTGGGCGGGGAGGACTTCTCCTTCTTTTTGGAGAAGGCTCCCGGCGTTTTCTGGCATTTGGGCTGCGCCTGCCGCGAAAAGGGCATCACCGCCCCCCTGCACAGCGCCCAGTTTGACATTGACGAGTCCTGTCTGAAGCTGGGCGTGCGCATCCAGACCCTGCTGGCCCTGCGGCTTTTGTCCAGGCTGCCCGGCCAGGAGAAATAGACTGTTACCATTTTTCACACAAGGAGGATTTGACATGAAAATTTATATCAGCGTTGATTTTGAAGGCGTTGCCTGCTCCACTTCTTGGAGCTCCACCAATCTGGGGGACATTGAGCACGGCCCTCTGGCAAAGGAGATGACGCTGGAGGCCGTGGCGGCCTGCCAGGGCGCTCTGGAAGCCGGGGCCACGGAAATTTACGTGAAGGACGCCCATGACTCCGGGCGCAACATTGACTTTACCCTGTTTCCCAAGGATGTGCGCCTGATCCTGGACTGGAAGTACTCTCCGGATTCCATGATCTGCGGCCTGGACAGCTCCTTTGACGCCGTGATGTACGTGGGCTACCACTCTCCTGCGGGAAGCAACGGAAGCCCCCTGTCCCACACCATGAACCGCAAGACCAACTACATCAAGCTGAACGGCAAGCTGGCTTCGGAATTCCTGATCCACGCCTACATAGCCGCCTCCCGGGGGGTTCCCTCCGTATTCTTAAGCGGCGACAAGGCCCTGTGCAGCCATGTCCACTCCTTTGACCCCAACATCACCGCTGTGGCTGTGAAGGAGGGCATGGGCGCTGCCACCATCAACCTGACCCCTGAGCTGGCCCAGGAAAAGATCCGTGAGGGAGCCCGCACCGCCCTCTTGAACCGCGCAGCCTGCCACATGGATGTGCCCTCTCCTCTCACCATGGAGATCAACTACAAGGATCACTTCTACGCCCTGCGGGCCTCCTACTATCCGGGCGTGACCATGTTAGACGACTTCACTGTGTCCTACACCGCAGACTCTGTGGAGGATGTGATGACGGCGCGGATGTTTATTCTCTAGGCGAACGCAAAAAGCGGGGCCGGATCGCGGGATCCAGCCCCATTTTTATCGGAAGGGCAGCGGCTGCCCAGCCGTATATTTTTCAATCCTGCATTGGTGCTCCTTCGTCCTCCTGTCATAGCTGATTCCCACCAAAAGGATTTCCCCTGAAAATTCCGCAAGCGCTGCCGGATACCGCCGCTCCTTTATCTGCTCTATGGCTGTCTGAGCACTTTTATTCCACTTTAATTCTGCCAGAAGTGCGGGAAAGCTGCCCGCGTATTCCGGCTTTGGAATAAATACAAAGTCCGCGAATCCCCGCCCGGCGGGCATTTCCCGAATGGGCTTAAAATAATATTGCATGGCGCTCAAGTATCCGATGGCCAGAACACTGCTGAGTGAATTTTCGTCGTTGTACCGGATGGCGGACGCATATTCCCCGTGAATCTTCTCTATTCCCTCCGCCACTGCCTCACCGTCCATGTCCAGCGTGGCCTCCAGAAGGGCCGCTGATTCCCTCTGAAATTCCATCCATTCATTCCAGCGGTTTTCCTCAACCGCCTCGGCGAACTCGCTCCGTATCTCCTCGTTGGGGATAAATGCCGTCTGCGTCCCCTCGTCGTAGGCCAGATATCCCAGATGAATCAGCAGCGTCAGCACATCATCCCGGCTGCGCAATGATACCACATCGTTCTGGAAGGACCGCACCCGAACCCCCGCGCTGTCCCCGGACAGCATCGCCAAAACCGCAGCCTTCAGGCCGTCAAAATCCATGTCGAGAAGCGGGCGTATGGCCTCGTATGTACCGGTATTGGACCAATAGCTCTTAAATCCGCCCCGCAGCATCACGCTCACGACAGCCTTGGGATTATACACATGACAGCCTGCCAGCCGGTAGCCGTCGTACCACCTGCGCACGCTGGCAAAATCCCTGTGGTACTTTCCGCACAATGCCCTGACCTCGTCCTCCGTAAAGCCGGCAAAGGGAGCCATCACGCTGGCATCCAGCATGGTAAATTCATCGAAATTATTCAGGGCCGACTGGGTCTTTACCTTCTTTATCGGAAGAATGCCTGTCAGGTACGCCAGGGCAATAAACCTTGTGGGCTCCGTCCCCTTAAACATTCCCCGGAGGAAATTAATATACGTCTCCTGCACTGCCTGGTTGGCCGCCGCGTCCCGAATCAGCACGTCCCATTCATCCACAATGACCACAAACTTCTTCCCCGCCGCCGCATAGATGCAGGACATCGCCCCATAGGCCGTTTTCTCCGCCGCAGGCACAGCCTCCGGATACGCCTCTCTCAGCTCCTGCAGAATCTGCTGGTTGATGTAAGCCGTCACATGCTCCGGCCCTCCCGCGTCCATACAGCACCACTGCACGTCAAAGTGAATCACATCATACTGGTTCAGATGCTTTGCAAAGCTCTCCTCCCGGGCGATAGAGAGCCCCGCAAGCATCTGCTTCGAATCACATCCCCTGCTGTAGTAGGCGGCCAGCATATTGGCGGTAATCGATTTTCCGAACCGCCTGGGACGGCTGCTGCAGATCCATGCCCTGTCCGTATGCATCACCTGATTCGTATATGCAAGAAGTCCTGTCTTATCCACATAGATTTCCGAATTGAGAGCCACCTGAAACGCGCTGTTATCCGGATTTACAAATCTTCCCACCTGACCTGTGTTCCTTTCCATAAACTTGCTGCTACGACCTTTGAAATTATAGCGCAAGTTTATGTGCGGAACAATCATCAAGCAGGACTTCGCAAAACAAAAAAGCCATAGAACCTTGCATCACACAAAATTCTACAGCCTTTTATCCGAGCTGCTGACGGGAATCGGACCCGTGACCTCCGCACTACCAATGCGACGCTCTACCGACTGAGCCACAGCAGCTTGCCTGTTTGGTATCGCTCTCGCGAACCTCGTATATATTATCACGGCCGTACCATTTTGTCAACAACAATTTTTAAATTTTTTTAAGGCGGCAGCTGTCCCTCACAGCAGCTCACACCCGGCGGTTAGACAAAGACCGCCTGCAGAGCCATTTACGCCGCCCCGTCCTCTCAGAAAATCCCCTCAAAGCTCTCCCGCAGGGTATCGCAGGACTTTGCCAGCTTCTCCAGCTCCGCGTCCGTCAGGGACAGGGGAAGAATGCTCTGAACGCCGTTCTGGTTGATGATGCAGGGCACGCCCACGAATACGTCTCTCTGGCCGTACTCCCCCCGCAGCATGGCGGACACAGTGAGCACGCTGTGCTCGTCTCCCAGAATCGCCTTGGTAATGCGGGTCAGCGCCATGCCGATGCCATAGTAGGTGGCCTTCTTGGCCTCAATAATCTTGTAGGCCGCAGTGCGGACCTCCCGCTCAATCTCCTCCAGCCTGTCGCAAAAGCCCTCCTCGCCCCGCTCCGTACAGAGGTCCATAATGGGCTTGGTCGCCAGAAGCGCCTGGCTCCAGGGAACGAACTCGCTGTCCCCGTGCTCTCCCATCACATAGGCGTGGACGTTCCTTGGGTCTGCCTTCAGATAGCCGCCAAGCAGGTAGCGCAGTCTGGCGGTATCCAGGGCCGTGCCGCTCCCCATCACCCGGCGGGGATTAAATCCAGAGAGCACACAGGTAATCCGCGTCATGATGTCCACCGGGTTGGTGGCCACAAGGAAAATGCCGTTAAATCCCGAGGAGGTCACCGGGTCGATGATGGATCGGAACACCTCCGCATTTCTCTTTAACAAATCCAGGCGGGTCTCCCCCGGCTTCTGCGCCACGCCTGCGCAGATAACCACGATATCCGCGTCCGTACAATCGCCGTACTCCCCCGCATAGATGGTCATGTTGGAGTTGGCGAATGCCAGGCCGTGATTCAAATCCATGGCCTCCCCCTCTGCGCGGACCTTATTTACATCAATCAGCACCAGCTCATCGCACACCGACTGGTTGAGCAGGCAGTAGGCATAGCTCATGCCCACCATGCCGGTGCCGACAATCACCACTTTCCTCTTATCAACTCTCATCTTGGTCCTCCTATCACTCCGGTACAGTATACCCCGAAAGGCCTCCGCCTATGCTCCATACCCGCAAAGGCTAGCTTATGCCCCCATGCGCTGCCGCACAATCTCGTAGGCCAGAATCCCGGCAGCCACCGAGGCATTCAGGGAATCAATCTCGCCCTTCATGGGAATGGCCGCCGTCATGTCGCAGTGCTCCCGCACCAGGCGGCTCACACCCTTGCCCTCATTTCCAATCACCAGACCGATGGGGCCCTTAAGGTTCAGCTTGTACATAAGCTCCCCGCCCATATCCGCGCAGACGAACCAAAGCCCCTTTTCCTTGAGCTCCTCCATCACCGCAGTCAGGTTCGTCACCTTGGCAACCGGCGTATAATTGAGCGCCCCGGCCGATGTCTTTGCCACAGTGGCTGTGAGCCCCACCGCCCGGCGCTTGGGGATAATGACCCCGTGGGCCCCCGCCAGATTGGCGGTCCGGATAATGGCTCCCAGGTTGTGGGGGTCCTCAATCTCATCCAGCAGAATCAAAAATGGCGGCTCCCCCCGGCTCTCCGCCAGGGCCAGCATGTCCTCCACCTGGGCGTACTCATAGGCGGCCATATAGGCCACCACGCCCTGGTGCTTCCCCGTCTGGGCCATCTGGTCCAGGCGCTCCTTGGCCACATAATTGATAATCGTATCCTGCTTCTTGGCTTCCTTTATAATCGTGCGCACCGGGCCGTCCTGACAGCCCTCCAGCACAAAAAGCCGGTCAATGGTCTTCCCCGACCGAAAGGCCTCCAGAATCGCATTGCGCCCCTCTATCGTCAGCTCCTCATACCGCATGATGGGTCTCCTCTCCTTCCTGTCTGTCCGGCGCCCTATCTATCTCGCCCAGATATGCCAGCCCCCGGCCAACCAGCTCCGCCAGCCGCTCAAACTCCTCCTTTAAGAACAGCCAGCCCACCAGGGCCTCCAGGCCGGTGGCTGTGCGGTAATCAATCATCGTGGCGTGCTTCGCCATAGTGGGCGACTTGGCATTCCTTCCTCTGCGGTACACCGCCAGCTCCTTTTCCGTCAGCTCTCCCTCCAGGGCGCGGACCATCTGCGCCTGGGCCGAAGCCTTCACCAGGGCGGAGGCCCTCCGGTGCAGCCGGTTCACCGGCGCCGAGCCCTTATTAATCACCCGGGTCCGAATCATAACCTCATAGACCGCATCCCCAATATAGGCAAGTACCAGAGGGGAATACCCGTCCGCCTCCACCGGCTCCAGACACAGCGCCTTCTTATAATATGTGAGAAAATCCTTCAGACTTACACTCTCTTCCACTTTACGCCCTCTCTAGTGTCCTCCAGCGCGATTCCCATATCCAGGAGCTTCCCGCGGATTTCATCCGCAAGAGCAAAATTCTTGGCCTTGCGGGCCTGCTGGCGCTCCTCAATCATGGCCTCAATCTCGCTGTCAAGAATCTCCGCCTTCCGCTCTGTGATGATGCCCAGCACATCGCAGAGCCTGCCGATCAGCTGCCGCAGGGCGGACACATAGGCCTTGGTGCTGGAGGAATCCGCTGTGGAATTGGCAAGCTTCACCAGCTCAAACACTGCGGAAACCGCATCCGCCGTGTTGAAATCATCCTCCATGGCAGCCTCATACTTCTCCTTAAGCTTCTCTGCCTGCGCCAGGCTCTCCTGCTCCGCGCAGGTCTCGGCGCTGCCCTCAGCCGCTTCCTCCAGGCTCTTAAGCTTCTCCATGCAGGTCAGGATGCGCTCCAGGCCATTCTTGGAGGCCTCCATCAGGTCCGCGCTGAAGTTTAAGGGGCTGCGGTAATGGGCGCTGAGCATGAAGAAGCGCAGCACCTGCAGGTCATATTTCTCCCCGATTTCCCGCACCGTAAAGAAATTCCCCAGGGACTTGGACATTTTTTTATTGTCAATATTCAAAAATCCATTGTGCATCCAATACTTGGCAAAGGTCTTGTCGTTGGCGCATTCGCTCTGGGCAATCTCATTCTCGTGATGGGGGAAAATAAGGTCCTCGCCGCCCGCATGAATATCAATCTCATCCCCCAGATAATGCTTGGCCATCACCGAGCACTCGATATGCCAGCCCGGACGGCCCTCGCACCAGGGAGACTCCCAGTATGGCTCCCCCTCCTTCTTCGGCTTCCAGAGGACAAAATCATTGGGGTCCTCCTTGTCCTCCTCGCCGGTCACCTTGAGCTCACGGAAGCCTGACTGCAGCTCCTCCAGATTCTTATGGGAGAGCTTTCCGTACTCCTTGAAGGAGCTCACGCGGAAATACACGGTTCCATCCTTCGCCACGTAGGCATGGCCCTTGTCAATCAGAGTCTGAATCATGGACAGCATGCCGTCTATCTCCTGGGTCGCCTGGGGATGAACCGTAGCCGGCTTCACATTGAGAGAAGCCATATCCTTTTTGCACTCCTCGATATAGCGGTCGGAAATAACCCGGGCGTCCACGCCCTCCTCCAGGGCCCGCTTGATAATCTTGTCATCCACATCCGTGAAATTGGACACATACTGAACCTCATAGCCCTTATACTCAAAATACCGGCGCACCGTGTCAAAGACAATCATAGGCCTGGCATTTCCTATGTGAATCAGGTTGTACACTGTAGGGCCGCAGACATACATCTTCACCTTTCCCGGTGTCAGCGGAACAAATTCCTCTTTTCTTCTGCTCAATGTGTTAAAAATTTTCATACCTTTTTATCTCCTCAATCAATTATTTCCCTATCATAGCAGTAATCTGCCGCCTCCGTCAACAGGGCAATCGCCTGAGCGGAAATCCCCTCGCCATTTCCCGTAAAGCCAAGCCCCTCCTCGGTAGTGGCCTTCACGCTCACCCGGGACACGTCCAGGTGCAGGGCGTCCGCTATATTGGCCGCCATCTGGGGCCGGTAGGATGCCAGCTTAGGCCGCTGGGCAATGATGGTGGAATCAATATTTTCAATTACAAATCCCTTCTCATCCAGAAGCTCCCCCACCTTTTTCAGAAGCTCCACACTGGAAATCCCCTTATAAGCCGGGTCTGTATCGGGAAAATGCTGTCCGATGTCCCCCAGGGCAGCAGCCCCCAGCAGGGCATCCATCACCGCGTGAATCAGCACGTCCGCGTCGGAATGGCCCAAGAGCCCCTTCTCATAGGGAACCTCCACCCCTCCCAAAATCAGCGGGCGGTCCTGGACCAGCCTGTGCACATCATATCCCTGTCCGATTCGCATATAATCTCCCTTCTATCATTCACTGTCATGCCATCATCCGTATCTTCTGCCGGATGCATTCCACCTGTATATCGGTCTGCAGCCCGCAGAACTCACCGTCCACATGGACCGGAAGCGGCTGGTCGGTGTGTATGGCCGCCTCCTGGCACTCGTAGCTCCGCAGGCCCTTTCCCTTTCGGCTCCTGCCAAGAGCGGAGGCAATGAGCACCGGAATCAGCTTGAGCCGCGTCCGATGGCTGAACACACACAGATTCATCCGTCCATCTCTTCCGTCCGCCTTGGGTGCAAAAAGAAAGCCGCCGCCCTCGGACGGATGAATATGGCAGGAAATAAATAAAATATAGTTAAACTCAATCTTTCGTACCCCGTCCAGGAGAATGTAGCCCTTTGAGGGCCTGCACCTGAAAAATTGGCGGATGCCCACAACGGCATACCGCAGCCGGCCAAGCCCAAGCCGCCCCAGACATCTGCCAAGCAGAGCGCAGGAATCCCCGGCCTCCCGGCACACTGCGGCGTCAAAGCCAATGCCGGCGCTCACGAGGAATCTCCGATGAAACACCTCCTGCCGCCCAAAGGTGAGCACCCCGTAATCCATCATGGCATTCCCGTCTCCCCTGGTCTGGACCTTAAAGCACCGCACCGGCCCGGCGGGCAGGCGCAGGCTTTTCGCCAGGTCATTCCCCGTGCCGGCGGGAATATACCCAAGGCTCACCGGCGCATGAAAGGAAATCCCGTCAACCGCCTCATTGACCGTGCCGTCACCGCCCACCACGAAAATGCTTCTGGGCTCCCGCACGCCCTCCGTCAGCTCTCTGGCCTTCATCCGTGCTTCCCCCGTCCCATGGGTGAGAAAAACTTCATATTCGATATTGCGGCGTTCCAGATAGCGGGCAATGGCCTTCCAGGCTTTCAAACCTCTGCCAGAACCTGCATTGGGATTTACAATGAAGTAATACATAAGGTTTGCTACCAATTCCTTTCCTTCTCTTTCCGTAACCTCCCCATCTCACGCAGGGGTATCAAAGAATTGCAGCGGCCCCGGACGGCGCACCGTCCGGGCCGTTTTTCTAATTATAGCATATTCCCCTATAAAAAACTAAGAAAATTTCTATTAAAAAACGCTTGACAATTCCCGCAACTTGTCCTATACTAAACAGGCAGTCGCGAGAGCGGCTGGATAAACCTGGATACGGGGTCTTAGCTCAGCTGGGAGAGCATCTGCCTTACAAGCAGAGGGTCACAGGTTCGAGCCCTGTAGGCCCCATCCATTTCAAATTAATATGGCGGAATAGCTCAGTTGGCTAGAGCACACGGTTCATACCCGTGGTGTCGAGAGTTCAAATCTCCCTTCCGCTACTGCTGTAAGTCCTCGAAACCCTAGTAAAATCAAGGGTTTTGGGGATTTTTTATTTTCTCAAATTTGACGAGGTAACCCAAAAGGTAACTAATTTAGGTTACCTTTTAATACCGCACAATTTCATTGATTTTCTGCTTCTTCTCGTAATCTTTTGCAATATCATAGTAATAATAGCTTCGTGTTGTGGATATGTTTTTATGTCCCATTTGATTCAACACGATTGCCTCATCCATATGATTTGAAAGAAGAAGGCTCCCATAGGTTTTTCGAATTTTATGCGTGGATCGTTCGGGTATCCCTACAGCTCTGCATCCTTTGTGTAGATAATAATTAAACATCCTGCCAGTTATTCGTTTGCCTTTTTGAGTAAAGAGATATTCCCCGGGCTCTTTTCTAGCCTTAATCTCATTCATAATGTTTTGTGCCTGTTCTGGTAAGATAACATCTCGTATGCTGTTTTCAGTTTTTGGGAATTCTTTTACAATGGTAGTCCTCGCCCCCTTATCTTTATCATAATATGTAAATTCCGTGCGGCGTATGGTTAGAATTCCGACTTTTATGTTATCTGACTCTTTAAGAGATGACAACTCCCCAACCCTTAGCCCTGTAAAAAACTGCAACGCCAGCCCCAAATTAACTAATGTGTCGTGTGTCTCAAAATATCCAAGCAAGCGTTCTGCTTCGGTACAGTTAAAAATCTGCCCATCTGATGGTTTCGACTTCCTCTTAAATATTTTTTGCGGCAAATCAAGGTCATCAAAAAAGTTAGAAACGCTAAAATCAGTATATCCTTCGCGCTTGGCATATTTTAGCACGCCTAAAAGCAATGTCCTTAGACCGGCATAGGATTTTGCGGATAGCGCTTTGTCCCTTATCATCCGTTTTATAAATTGCTCCAAAATACTTGAATTAATGTCTTGTATCTCAATTTGACAAAACGGTTCATCGGGAGAAAAGAAACGCTTAAAATCGTTATTATATCTGGTTATAGAGCTTTCCTCAACTTCGCAATATTCTTCTTTTTCGGCAATCCATTTATTGTATACATCGGGAAAATAGATTGCTTCTCTATAATTTTGATAAAACTCAACAACCAAATCTTCTATTGCTTCCCTGCTTGTTCTTTTTTTAAGCAGTTTCCCATTATGCCTATCGGGGAGTTTTACATACCATTTACCGTTTTTCCCTTGCCATATCCCCTTTCCATATTGATCTAATAGTTCTTTTCTCTTGCTCATTTGCATCTGCTCCTGAACATATGGCAAATCAAT
>CALWRY010000057.1 GCA_944384065.1 uncultured Enterocloster sp.
TTATTCCGGCGTCCTGCTCTACAAGATGCTGAACCCCAAAACTGCGGATGGGGCCTACACGGAGCTCCTGGAGGAGGCCCCGGGCTTTTCGGCAGTCACCTCCTGCCGGCTGCTTTATTATCACACCCGGTATTTTCCCATGGATGATCCGGACTTCTCCCAGCGCATGAAGCGGTGGGACACCGGCCTTTCCCAGCGCTTCTCCTCCAAGGGACTCATCCTGGCAAACCCGGACAACGGGGAGGAGGTTCTTCTCTTTATCCCGGATCTGGCGGATTCCGTGGCGGCCGGCGTGATAAAGGGAGCCCAGGCCCTGTTCGCAGGCCAGCCGGCCTTCCACATAGGGGCCAGCGGCTGGCTCCCCTTTCCCGAGGAATTTTCCCAAGCCTACGAGCAGGCCCGGGAGGCTTTTATGAGCCGGTACGGCGATATTCCCTCCGGCGGATCTATAATTACCCCCCCCCCCGTTTCCCCGGCCAAAAGATCCCCAAGGAACGGACAGCCCCTGTTCTCTGTTCCCTCGGAAGATCTGCGGGCTGCGGAGAACGGCCTTCTCTCCGCCCTCATTGCCGGCGACAAAAACAGCCTTCCGGAATGTTCCGCAAAATGGCTTGACCTGCTTCTGCCCCCAAGGGAGATCCCCCTGGGCCGGATACACTTCGCGCTGGAGCGCGTCCGCGACTGCGTGGAGCGATGGCTGGCGGAGCTTCAAAAAAAATCACCGGGATTTATCTACGATCCCAGCGAGGCTGCCCTGGATTACCGCAGTCTCACGGACAGCCGCTTTTTGTTCTCCAGGGAAAAGGCAGCGGAGCGGATCGCGGACATTCTCTTTGGCCTCTGCGCCGCTTCCTCAAAAAGCCGCTCCGGAGCCGACGTGATGGCCCAGATAGCCCGGTACATGGAGCTCAACTACAAGGAGCCCTTTATCCAGGCGGATTATGCCAGGATCTTTTATCTCAACAAGGATTATATGAGCCGGAAATTCACCAGCACCTTCCATGTGAACATGCTGACCTACCTCCACCGGATACGGATCCGCCACGCCAAGGAGCTCTTAGCCGACTCCTCCTTAAAAGTCCAGGAGATCGCCTACGCGGTGGGCTTTAAGGACGAAAAATATTTTGCCAAGCAGTTCAAAAAGATCACCGGCCTCACCCCCGGCGACTACCGCGCCTCCCTGGAGCGCGGAGGCTGAGGCCGCAAAAAACGGCGCCTTCCCTGACCGGGTTCTGCCCGTCCGGGAAAGCGCCGCTTTTCCTGCTCTCTGAATGTCCCGAAGGGCGGGAGCCTCTTCGGGCGTTTTAATGCTACTCTGCCTTTGCGAACTTCTTCTCGTCCGTAAAGTGCTCAAACCAGATATAGAATACCTCCTTGCCCGGATCCGATACCAGATCGTGATCAGCGCCAGCGGGGATAAAGCTCCAGTCTCCTGCCTTGTGGTTTACGGATTCCATGTTGTTCTGATCCTTGTAGCCAACCTTCATGGTGAAGTCGGAATTGCCCACGCAGTAATTCCACTGGTGCACCGCCGGGTGGCCCTTCTCCACGGTTCCCTCCCCGTCCGCTCTTGTGGTGCCCATGATCACGCGGCCAAACCACTTGGTGCAGAGGATCATCCGGGCCTCGGTGTTGGGGCCCTTGCAGTCCTGGATGTACTGCACGCATTCGCTGTGCAGGCGGAAATACGGCAGACGGATGTGCCATGCATTGTAGCCCTGCCAATCCCACTCATTAAACTCGATGACATTCACTACAAACTCCATCTCCTCCTCCGCAGCGATCTCATAGGGATCCTTGTCGAAGTTGGGCACATAGAAGGCCAGCTCTGTGATGGCATGAGCCCCGTCGGAGTCCGTGAGCACGCCCTTGCCCTTTCCAAAGATTATGACCACGCCCTTGTCCCCGTAAAGCTCCGGGGAGATCTTGCTGCCGGCCTTTAAAAAGCACTTGTAGCTCTTGATTCCTCCCTCGTACACTCCGGGAAGGAGCTCGGTCTTTGAAAAGCCGTTGGCGTCAAAGCTCTTCTCCACCTCATCGGCCTTCACCACATAATAGTTTCTGTCATAGGTTTTCATATCTGTTGTCCTCCTAAATGAATGTTTATGTGCAGCCCGGCCAAGCGGCCGGACAAAAGCCCGAATCTTTGTCAGAAGGGCCCGTTATATTCCTCTCCCTTAGCCAGGGTGATGCAGATATCCTTCTCCCTGGTATAGTGCTCATACCACACGTAGTACACTTCTTTTCCGGGATCCGCCACCAGAGCGTGATCCGGACCGGCCGGGATAAAGCTCCAGTCCCCGGATTTGTGGCGGACGGTGGGATTATCCCCAACTGTCATGTTGAAATCCGCGTTCCCCACACAGTAATTCCACTGGTGCACCTTGGGATGTCCCTTCTCCGTGGTTCCCTCTCCCACGGCCCGGACCACGCCCACCATGATGCGGCCCAGCATCTTGGGGCTTAAAATATGCCAGGATGTGGTGTTGGGGCCTTTGCAGTCCTGATCGTATTTCACCGCGTCGCTGACCTTGATAAAGAAGGGAAGCCTCACATGGCTGGCCGCAAAGAGCTCCTTGTCCCACTGGTTCATCTCCACCACGCTGAGGACGAATTCCATATCCTCTATGGCATAGATGGTATAGGGTTCTTTGTCAAAATTAGGGGCATAAAAAGACAACTCCGTGATGTTGTGCATTTCCTTCCCGGAGGAAATATAGCCCTTCCCCTTTCCAAACATGAGAAGAACGGTTTCCTCCCCATAAAGCGCAGGGGAGACCTGGCAGCCGGCCTTCAAAAAACACTTATAGTTCTTAATTCCCCCGTCGTAGGTTCCGGGAAGAAGCTCGCTCATGGCAAAGCCGTTTTCATCATATTCCTGCGGAATATCCTCCGCCTTAACCAGATAATATTTGTCCATCCTTTCACCTCACGCCAATGCTTCCGGAAGGGGTTTCACAATGAAATCCTTCTCCTTGGTAAAATGCTCAAACCACACGTAATACACTTCTTTTCCAGGCTCCGCTGTCAGCGCGTGATCCAGTCCCGCCGGCACATAGCTCCACTCTCCGGCCCTGTGTTCTTCGCTCTCCCCGTCCACGGTCAGGGTGAAGTCTGAATGGCCCACGCAGTAGTTCCACTGCTCCACCGCCGGATGGCCCTTTTCTGTGGTTCCCTCGCCGATGGCCCGGACCACGCCCACCATGATCCGTCCCAGCTGCTGTCCCGTGAGCACAAACCAGGAGGTGGTGTTGGGCCCCTTGCAGTCCTGATCATACTTGATGCATTTGCTTACGGTGCGGAAGAAGGGGAGCCTCACATGGGAGGCATTGTATACCTTCCAGTCCCACTCATTCATCTCAACCACGCACATCATAAACTCCATATCCTCAATGGCATGGATCGCGTAGGCTGTCCTGTCGAACTCCGGGGCATAAAAACAGAGCTCCTCAATGGCGTAAGCATCCTTCCTGTCCGTCACATAGCCTCTTCCCTTACCGAAGAAAAACAGCACCAGCTTATCCTCATAGGTCTGCGGCGATACCTGGCAGCCGGCTTTTAAGAAGCACTTATAATTTCTGATTCCCCCGTCATAGGTTCCGGGAAGGGCTTCCTTCATGCCAAATCCGGCTTCATTATATTCCGCCTTCAATTCCTCATTGCGAGCAATATAAATTGCCATCCCTTATCCTCCTCTATCTGCCCCATAAGGACAGCCGGCCAAAAAGCCGGCCGCCCAGGCATCCATTTTGTCTGCGATCTTATTTGTTGGCGGCGTAGTCCGTCCAGATCTTCTGGTACTGCTCGAAGAACTGCTGCCTGTCAATCTGCTTTCCTACGTACAGGGACCAAACCTCACCGATGCTGGGCTTCACCTCGTCGGGCGTCCAGGCATTCATGGTCTCATGGGTTCTGCCGTCCTGCATCAGGTTGTATACATCCTGGCCCAGGGTGGAGAGTCCCTCGGATACGGGTACGGTGGACAGAGCGGGGATATTTCCCATCACATCCTGGTGCCAGTAAGCGGTGTACTCGCTCTTTGCCAGATAATCAAGGAACTTCTTTGCCTCCTCAAGCTGGGGGCTGTCCTTATAAACCGCCGCGCCGATGGTTGCGGTCTGCAGCTTATTCTTGGAAGCATCGTCCATAATGGGAACCAGGCCCTGAACCACATGATCCGCCAGATCCGGGTTCACATCCAGGATATTGGGAATCTCCCAGGATCCCTCATCGTCGATCATTGCGGCCTCCTCCAGGAAGAAGGAGTTTCTGCCCGTCCACTTGTCTGTGGCGATGGCGTCGTCATTGCCATACTCAAGAACCAGATCATAGTAGTCCAGCATAGCGTTTAACTCCGGATCCTCTGCCAGGTTCATATCCTTGCCGGATTTGAGCTCCTCAAAGTATCCCATGGGATCCTCCTTGTTGGTGATCCAGGTGGTTCCCAGGTGATTCGTGAGGCTCAGATCCGTCTCTGCATAGTGGTGCAGGAAGGGCTGAATGCCTGCGGCCTCCAGATCCTTGCACAGCTGCTCCAGCTCGGAGATGGTTTCCGGCGGATTCTCCCAGCCCACCTGGTTCAAATACTTCATGTTGTAGAGAATGCCCCAGCCCTCCAGAACCATGGGCATGATCTGCACGGTTTTTCCGTCAACGGAGTACATATCAATCTGCTCCTGGGTCAGATCCTTTGCCGCCTCCAGATCGCTTAAGTCCGCCAGATACTGGTTCCAGTCTGAGAGCTGCTCGCCGGAGCCGCATCCAAAGATATCCGGCATGGTTCCCGCAGAGAGATAGCCCTTTAACAGATCCCAGTAGGTTGAGGAGCTGGGGAACTCATACTCGATGGTTCCGATCTGCGGGTTCTCCTTCTTATACTCCTCGATGACCGAGTCGAAATTGTCGGTCCACTGGCCGAGAGCCAGCATGATGGTCAGATTGACGGAGCCAGGCTCCTTCTCCTCGGAAGCAGCAGCCTCCCCTCCCTCAGCGGCTTCTGCCTCTCCGCTCGCAGCGGCCGCCTCTGTCTGGGCGCTCTGCGTCTCCTCGGAAGCGCTTCCCTGTCCGCAGCCGGCAAGTGTTCCCGCTGCCATAGCAGCCGCAAGCAGCAATGCCAAACGTTTCTTCATATAGTTGTCCTCCTTTAATAATGTATTTGGCAGCTGTCGTAAAAAAATTCCGGACAGCCATCCTTTCTGTGAAATAAAATACGCTCTAGCCCTTCACGGCTCCCGCAGAGGCGCCCTCCAGAACCTGCTTCTGCGCGATCACAAAGAAAATGAACAGGGGCAGGATAGCCAGCGTCAGCGCGGCCAAAGCCACGTCCCAGGCAAAGAAGGCCTCGTTAAACAGCGCCTGCATGGCAATCTGTATGGTGCGCAGGTTTTTCTTTGAGAGCATGAGCTGGGTCATCAGGTAGTCATTCCAGAACCACAGGGTGTTGATGGTGGCAAAGGTAAAAATCGAAGCTTTGATCAAGGGGAACACGATCACCCAGTACATTTTAAAATGGGAGCAGCCGTCAATCAAAGCGGATTCCTCAATCTCCACGGGCACGCTTTTCACTGCCCCAGCTGTGATAAAGGTGCTGATGGGCACGGTCATGGCCCAGAAGCAGATGCTGAGTCCCACCAGGCTGTTGGTCAGGTGCATCTTGCTGGTGATCTTCGCAAAGGGGATCATCAGCGCCTGGAAGGGAATGGACATAAAAGCGATGAGGATGAAAAACACAAATTTCGTCCCCTTGTTCTGGTGCCTGGTAATCCAATAGCCGCACATGCTGGAGAATACCACGCCGCCGATGTTGGACAGCACCGAGATTACAAAGGTGTTCTTTAGGGAGTTGGCGAAGTTCAGCCTTCTCCAGGCCTCTGAGTAGTTCTTGGTGGTAAAGTTATAGGGCAGGCCGAAGATATCCCTGGCTATGTCCGCGTATGGCTTGAAGGAGTTGGACACAATGATATAAAAGGGAACCAGCATAATGATGAGGCAGATCACAAGCCCCGCAAACGTGCCCCATTTTGCAATCCTTTTTTTGGTCCGCATTACAGCTCAACCTCCTTCCTGGATGTGATAGCCACCTGTATCAGGCTGATGCCCGCGATCACGATAACCAAAAGCAGGGCCTTGGCGCTGCCGTACCCCATCTGATTGGACGAGAAAGCGGTCTGATATACATTCATGGTCACTGCCTCAGACAGCCGGAAGGGGTTGCCGTTGGTCAGGGAGATATTCAGATCGTACACCTTTAAGGAATTTACCATGCTGAGGAACAGACATTGGGTGATGGCCGGCATCAGCAGCGGGAAAATAATGTAGCGCAGCACATGGCTGGATTTCGCCCCATCGATGATGGCCGCCTCCACATAATCCTGGGAGATAGAGGTGAGGCCCGCCACGTAAATAATCATCATGTAGCCCGCCATGCTCCAGGTCATCACAATCACCATAGCCCAGAAGGAGGAGGACTCCGTCTGAAACCAGCTCTGGGAGAACCAGCCCAGGCCTGTGGCCTCGCCGATAACGGGAAACAGCTCGGTGATGATGAATCTCCACAGAAAGCCCAGCACCACGCCGCCCACGATACGGGGAATATAAAACCCCGCCCGCATGAAATTCCGGAAGGGAATGGCCTTGGAGAGGCCGTAGGCCCAGATAAATCCCAGCACATTGGAAAATATCAGCACCCAGAATGCGAACTTAATGGTGAACCACATGGAATGCCAGTATTTGGGGTCGTCTGTAAATACTTCTATATAATTTAACAGCCCCACAAATTGATACTCTGCGTTGATACCGTCCCAGTTCGTAAAAGAATACCAGATCTCAAAGAAGAAGGGGACCAGCCCGATTACTACAAACAGCCCTACAGCCGGCCCCATAAATAGGATGTAATTGATAATATTCCGTATCTTTTTCTGCGTTTTACCGTTCAACTGCACATATATCCCTCCTGTCCTCTCGCGTTTCGTTGTATATATTGTACTAAAACAACTTTGCGCAACAAACCTACATTTTTGACTTCGGGGTGTCTGTTTTTGACCTTATGTGCCGCCTGATCCGTTGCCAGGAATCAATTTTCGCCGCTCTCCAGATCCGAAAGCATCTTTCTCATATACTCCAGAGATTTCCTGGCGGAAACCTCCTCCGACGGAAGGCAGTTGGTCTCCAGGGCCAGGGCTCCCTCATACCCGATATCGCGAAGGGCCATAAGGGTCTCCTGGAAATCATAATGCCCGTGGCCGGGATACCACCTGTCATTGTCCGCCACGTGGACGTGTCCGATGAATCCCCGCCCTCTGCGGATGGCCGCTCCTATCTCTCCCTCCTCTATGTTCATGTGCACGGTGTCTATGTGCAGGAGAATCCGTTTGAAGTCCCGCTCCCGCAGATAGGAAACGCCCTCGTCAATCCGCAGAAGGAACTCCCTCTCGTAACGGTTCGTCAGCTCAAATCCCAGCCACACGCCGTACTCCTGGGCCAGCTTATCCAGCCGGTACAGGCTCTCATCCAGATTTTCCATATATTCTTCCCTTCCCGAGCAGTCCTCAAGCCGCCCGGCAATCAGTCCCACAATCACCAGGCCGCCGTAGGGCTGCGCCGTGATCATATGCTCTCCCAGATGGCGGATGGCTGCCCCCCGCACCTTCCTCCTGCTGTCCACCAGGTTGTAGTGCCTTTGTCCGTAGACAGAGCCCGTGCCCACAGAGGTCAGGCGGATATGGTTCTGCCGCAAAATCTCCCACAGCTTTTTCCGGTCAATCTCCGCTGAATCCAGGATATGAAGCTCTGCCGCCTCATAGCCGCAGGCCGCCATCCGGGGAATGCTCTCCTCAAAGGGGCCGTGATAGGTCAAAAATGTGCCCTTCCTCTCTTCTGTTGCCGTTGCAGCGATAATCATTTTCCCTCTCCTCCTTTTACAGGTATTCGTTCCGTGTCTGTGCTATCGGCCCGCCATACTCTGCCTGCACCGCTTAAGCTGCACAGGATACATTGCCCCAATAAGAATCAGTGTGACCGCCCAGGCCGCCGGCGTGGCATAGTAGATGCCGGCGCAGCCCATAAGAACCGGCAGGAACCAGGCCGTAATCACCCGCATCACCAGCTGCAGGATCGCAGCAAGCAGCGGGATTCTCAGGTTGCCCAGAGCCTGTATCACCTGGCGCAGGGAATACATGGGATACATAATCAGGAGGCCGAAGCTGTATACCCGGAGATTTCCCATCCCATAGATCATAGCCTCCTTTGTGGCGTAAAGCCCCATCATCCGATCCCCGAAGAGGAGAAGGAGGGCCGCTGTCCCGGCTGCAAGGGCCAGCGCCAGAAGGCACACCTGGCGCACTGCCTTTTCTATCCTGTCAAACTGCTTCGCCCCCACGTTCTGGCTCACAAAGGACGCGCTGGCTGCTGCCAGGGAGGTGGCCCCGGTCTCCACCAGGCTGAAAATCTTCCCCGCCGCGCTGACGCCCGCCGCAAAGATCGTCCCGTACTGGTTGATCTGGGACTGCACATAGGTGCCTCCAAAGGCGATCACCGCGCTCTGAGCCATCATGGGCACGCACAGTCCCCCGTACTCCCGCATCAGCCCCGGATCCAGCTTCCATCTCTTTACCCCCACCCGAAACACAGGATAGCTCCGTATCCGCACCAGGCAGATCAGGGCGGAAACCGCCTGGGAGAGGGTGGTCGCCCCCGCAGCGCCGGCCACTCCCCAGCCAAAGCCGCCTACAAAGAGTATGTCCAGGAAAATATTGGCAATTACCGAGACCACAATGGCCACAAAGGACGTATAGCTGTCCCCCGCCGCCCGCAGCAGGGAGGAGAGCATATTGTAGATAAGGAGAAATAAAGTGCCCAGGAAAATAATCCGCAGATATCCCAACGCGTCCGCAAATATCTCCTCCGGCGTATTCTGGATTGTGAGCAGCCACTGGGCTCCGCCCTGGAGAATGAGAACCATCAAAATTCCGATCCACACGGAAACCCCGTACACATTTCCAATCGCCTTTTGCAGGCTTTTTTCATTCTTCGCCCCAAAGCGCACAGCCGTCAGCAGGCAGGAGGCCTGGCCAAAATTCGTCAGGGCGCTGACCTGGAACCACACAGGCCAAGTGCACACCCCAAGCACGGCCAATCCCCTGTCCCCGCTGTAGATCCCGAGCACCATGGCGTCCGTCAGGGAAAACATCTGCTGAAGCATGGCAGCCCCCACCAGCGGAATGGCAAACCGCACAATCATTTTCAGGGAATCCCCCCGGGTCATATCCGTCATATGTCCCTGTTCTCTGCTCTTTCCAGGCATAATCATCCTCCTGTTCCTCCGGGAATCAATCGCCCGCTCCATGCCACTTATACAGATACCAGGATATCATTGGATTTACACAAAAGGAACCTTGGATTTTGACCTGTAAGTGTATAATTTTTACCTAAATTCCGCCCCTAAGGACAAAAGGGGACCTCCCGCCCCAGGCGCGCAAAAATCCCCACAATCCGCAGACAAACGGATCATGGGGATTCTTTTTCTTCGTATTCCCTGTGAAATGGCCTCCCGGCAGAGCGCATGCGTAATTTTATGGCGGCCATCCATTTTTCCCTACGCCTGAGTCTTCTTTGTTAGCTCCACCAGCCTGCTGGTTCCAAGCCTTGAGGCCCCCAGGCGTATAAAGTCCCTAGCGTCGTCAAAGCTCTTTATGCCGCCCGCCGCCTTGATGCGCACGCCCGGGCCCACATGCTTCTTAAAGAGGGCGATGTCCTCCCGGGTGGCCCCTCCGGTGGAAAATCCCGTAGAGGTCTTGATGAAGTCTGCGCCGGACTCTGTAACCACCTGGCACATGCGGATTTTTTCCTCCTCCGTGAGCAGGCAGGTCTCAATAATCACCTTTAGGATCCGGCCCTGGCAGGCCTTTTTTATCTCCCGGATCTCCTTCTCCGCATAGCTGTAATTTCCCGCCTTCACGTGGCCGATGGAGATCACCATATCTATCTCGTCCGCGCCGCGCTGCACTGCGTCCTCTGTCTCAAAAACCTTGGAGGCCGTGGTGCTGCTCCCATTGGGAAAGCCGATGACTGTGCAGACCGGAAGCCTCCCGCCTAAAAATTCATGCGCCTCCTTCACATAGCAGGGCGGAATACAGACCGAAGCGGTCCGAAATTCCAGCCCTTCCTCGCAGACTCTTCGGATCTCCTCCCAAGTGGCCGTCTGGCGCAGAAGGGTGTGATCCACCATAGATAAGATCTCTTGCAGGTTTTCCATATTGTATCCTCCTCTTTTTGTAAATCCCCGCATCCACGTCTTACGTCTGTCTCTCCCACTCCCTGTACCATGCGGCCACTGTTTTCTCATTCTCCTCCAGTATCTCCGCCGCGTCGCGGGCGGGGAAGCCCCGGCGGTACATATTGCGGGCGCTCTGGTAGGATTTTTCCTTTTGCCCCTTAATTGCCCCTCTCCGTTCGCCAGTCCTTATCCCTTTTTGTATTCCTTTTTGTATCCCTTTTTGCATTCCCTCCTGCACGCCTTCTTCATAGGTATTCCGCAGATGCTTCTTCTCGTCATATTCGTACAATAGCATTCCCATCACCTCCCGACGGTAGTCTGTAAGCAATTCCGCCAAATATCCTCTTTCCAGACAGTCCTCAACTGCCGCCCCAATAGCTCCCTCTAACGTCTTTCCCTCCATCTGGTTTTCACGGATTTTCGCCATAGGCACTTTCTCCTTTAATTGTACTAAAGTTCATTTTCCTTGTAAAGGGTACTTTGGCTGTCGAAATTCAGCCAGGATGCCCGGCACACCAGGCACAGTAAATGATTCACTGAGATTTTCCAGCAGACAGAACGCTGCTGATGAGCCTATTGTAGCAAAAGGAAATTGAAGCTGCAAGTTATTTTTAAATTTTCTGCCGCAGCGGGATTTTCACCGCAGCTTATTCAGGCGGCGTGACCATCATACCAGGAAAGGCGCCTGTTTCCAGACGCCCCATTTCAGTATTTCCTCGCCAGCACCCGAAACAGCACCGCATAGAGAAGCACCAACAGGCAAATGGACATGCCGGCCAGCGTCCCCTGCTCCCTGTACCCCACAAGCATACAGGCCATGCAGAACACTGCGGTGATGACGAGATAGATGCCAAAGGCGGCCTCCTTGGCCTTCATGGATATAAAGGCGTACCGCTCATCCTTCGCCGCAGTCTCCATCCGCTTTTTGTACGCTGGGTTCGCTTCCATGCGGACTGCCCTAAGAAGCTGCGCCAGGCCAACTGCCAATATACCCGAGCCTATGCCGGCAAATACGCTCGTATCCCTTACCACCCCAGCGAACGCCAGCAGGTCAATCGCGATGCCCACTGCAATCTCCACCACCGAAATGACAAACAATTTATTATTTTTCATCCTGCTCCTCCTCGTATAAAAAAATATCTTCCACATTCATCCCAAAATACCTTGCCAGCTTGATGGCAAGTATGACGGAAGGATTGTATCTTCCATTTTCCAGGGAGCTGATGGTCTGTCTCGACACCTTCATCGCGTCCGCCAGCTCCTCCTGCTTAATCCCTCTCTGCTTTCGTATCTCTTCCAGCCGATTTTTCAAGCGGGCCTCCTTCCTCAATCCCGGTTATGTACTTTAAAACCCTTCAGATCCATTCCGTACACGGAAATATGTAAAGTATACTTTCCATATCTTCATTATACACTTTTTCGCTCATAT
This sequence comes from uncultured Enterocloster sp., assembly GCA_944384065.1. GTDB lineage: Bacteria > Bacillota > Clostridia > Lachnospirales > Lachnospiraceae > Enterocloster. Next base: position 11,703 of record CALWRY010000057.1, read on the forward strand.
GTCAAGTGTACTTTACATTAATTTCACAGCGCCATTGCAGCACAAAGGAGCAGCGTCGCCCCTCGGGCAGACTCTGCTCCCAATCCCTGCAGTCTATCTTTTTCGTTTTCTCCTACATCTTAAATCCCGTATTTGTCTCCGACCGGGGGAAGTTTTTGTTCCGGTACTCCAAAAGCATGGCCGCAAGCTCTGTCTTCTGCTGCCTCGCGGCCTCGTCCACAAAATCGCTTACCTCCCCTGCGGGGATATATTTCTCCTCCAGCATAAACCGGAGGATGTCCGGGTACATCCAGAGCTTTTTCCTCTGGGACCTGATGTATTTTACATAGAACGCAGCAGCCTCCGGCTCGTACTCCTCCCTGTATTTCACGAAGCCCTCCGCGGCCAATGGCTTTAATGCCGCCGGGAACTCGGAAATAGGGGCCTTGGGCGCCGCAAGGACCGGCTCCGCCTGGCACGTCTCCCCCTCGAATGCCTTGGGGCTTACATACACCTTCTCACCGGCAAACCGAACCTGGCGCAGCGCCGGGCTGTCAAAGATATGGGCTTCCAGGATCATAGCTGCTGCAAAAAACTCAGCCTCCCGCAGTCTTCCACAGCCCAGAAACGCCTTGCCTCTCAGAGCCTCCACGCGCCTTGGCAGCTTCACCCGTATGTTCCTCTTTGTTCATCGCTCCTGTCTCCTCCATTTTTGATACCATTCGGCAAGCCTTCCCCGCGTCCCTTTCCAAACTCGCCCTACAGCACAAACTCCTCCATCGGGTCATACTCCCCGAAGGCCTTATTCTTGTAATCCATCAGGAGGGCCAGGCAGCGGCTGCTCCCGTGCCCGATGGCCGCCTGTATAAATTCTGTAATCTGGGCCAGGGTAAATTCGCCCAGCTGGCCCGCGATGCGGGCGTCCTCGTCCTTCACAATGCTGTCATACACCGTAACCCAGTCCAGATAGGCCGCAACGTGGTTCACCCTGCGGGCCTGGTACTTAGTAAATCGGAACGTTGGAATAGAAAAGGTAATATCTGCCGCGTCTGTGCCATAGGTTTCCTGCCGGATTTGTGCCATACAGCCCTCAATCGTTCCCTCCCAGTGTCCGATTTCATCCCCATTATACGGATGGTACTTCATAAAAATCCCATGCCTCTCCTGGTCCTTCAGACGGTAAAGCGGAATGGCACAGGAGGCGTAGCGGTCCGGCTGTATGGAATCCCTGGGAATGATTGGCTCCCAGACCTGGAGGAAGGGCTGTCTTAGCCCCCGGCTGGCAAAATATTTCTGCCAAGCCTTCGTCTCCTCCTCTCCCATCTCTATGGGATGAGCCACGCAGACAGGCGTATCTTTTATCATCCGGCAGTCTCCCGCCGCGCCCACTGCCCCGTTCTCCCCAATGGTAAATGTCTCCCCGTCCTGGCTCCACACCAGCAGACGGGCAAGATGGAGCATCAGGGGATTTTCCAGATAGCGCTGCCTCCAGTCCCCTGCCTCCATGGAGATTCCGGTAAGGAAGTCCTCCATAAGGCGGCTGCTCTGGGCCTTTACCGCCTTCCTGAGATTCTTTTTCATCTCAGAAAAATCCTCCGCAGCCGCCGCGGCCAGGGCCTCGTCCACGCCTTTCTTAGGGATGGACTTGATGGATTTTCCCGCAGCCGTTTCAAAAAGGCGCAGGGTCAAATCCTTCTCAAGAGAGACCTGGACGATTTTCCCTCTCAGGTCATACTCCTTTCTGCCCGCGGCGTCCAGCCCGAAGTCTATAAGCACCTGCTCGCGCACCTCGTCCGCCTTCCTTCCCCGCATATCCGCATAGACGGAAAGATTTTTCTCCTTGTCAAGATAAAGAACCGCCTCCTTGGTATCGCTCAAAAGCAAGGCGCTTCTGGCGATAATCACATCCATTTTCGCCTCTCCTCCGTATTTCTTCCACTGGTTCATCACGGCAATAAGGGAGGCAATCTGGGCGCCGCTGCCAAAGCGGGCATAGGGAAGGAGCCAGGCCTGTCTGCGCCCGGATTGGTCCTTCCGGCTGGCGTTATACAGCTTTTCCAGCGCTTCCTGAAGGGTCCTTTTATCCAGCCTTCCGGCGGCCGCATCCGCCTCCTCTATAAACCGCAGCGGGAAAAAGGCTCTTTTATAATCCCCGATTTTCTTAGGACGTCCCGGAAACTGCTCCAGGTAGGGGACAATCGCCTGCTTTACCAGCAGGGCGGGCGCTTCTTTTCCGTCCGTCAGCCGCACCCCTTTCCAAGCTTCTTTTGCCACCTCATACTTTTTTAGCGCCTGGTCGAGCAAAAATTCCTCTGCGGAGGGCGCTGATGTTTCTTCCGCTCCCGGAACCATCAGAGAATCCAGGGCCTTTACCGCCTTCGCCATCCCTTTTCGCCCGGACAGCACATGGGCAAGAGCCCGGATCGCATCCTGGGAAATCTCCTCCTTATATTTTACCACAAAGGCCACGGCCCGTTCTGCCTGAGCGGGCTTTGCTTCGCCCTTCAGAACCTTTGCAAATGCCTTTGCTGTCTCCTCAGGAGCATTTATCAATTTCTCCTCGCAAAGGCCCATAAGATGCTTGCCCGCCCTGGACTGAAGGAGGTAAAGCGCCGCATAATCCTCCGCCTTGGCAAGCTCCTTCCATGGCCCATTTAATAGCTGAAGGGTAAAGGGCCCTGTCAGCCTCTCCCTGGTCTTTAGGTATCCTGCGGGCAGATTCATGGAAATAGACGCAGACGCCTTCTGCACAGGATTTATAAATCCCTGCTCCTCCATCTGCTCCAGCGATGCCGGAAGGCGGCAGCTCTGCACCGGCGTCCCTTCCGGAAAGGCGAAAAAGACAAAGGGCGGCAGAATGCTTCCCCTTGGAATCCTCCTCACGCCTTCGCTGATAGTGATATGTACGGGATTTCCCACATATTTCACCAGCTCTCCGTCCTTTACGACACAGCCGTTTTTTTCCTCCGTAAACCCAATCCGCTCCCATTCCTCCGCATCCAACGTTCCTGGGCCCAGACCGGCCCCCGTAAGCGACGCACAGTAGCGAAACGCGTCCGTCCCGATTTCCGTCCCCTCGGGGATATGGATGGACGACAAATGAAGGCAGCCGCAGAAGGCCCTGTCTCCAATCCTTTTCAGGCTCTTTGGCAGCGTCACCCGCTTTAAATCCCGGCAGCCCATAAATGTCTCAGCGCAGATTTCCGTAATCCCCTCGGGGAGCGTAAGCTCCGTAAGGCCGCACCCGGCAAAGGCATGAGGGCCGATATGGGTAACGGTGTCCGGGATTTTGATGTGCTTCAGATTTACAGCTCCGGCAAACGCCCCTATGCCGGTTCCCGCAATCGTGGCATTGGAAAAGCCCCCAATTTCCCGCAGCCCATCCGGCAGCATCACCTCTTCCACGCGCTTTAATTGGCCGTACATGCGTCTCTGCCGCTCGTACTCTCTTTCCTGAATATCCGGTATGTCGAAAAGATTGTCGTAGGATATCAGATAATCATGCAGCAAAAATCCCGCAGCGATTGTTTCCACCCCCTGCGGGATTTCTATCGCCGGACCGGAGCCATAATATCTTGCCAGCGTCGTTTCGTCTATCTGAAAATCTTCTGCCTTTCCCATTTTCCTTCTCCTTCTTAATCGTTTTTACGGTACAGCCGTCCCGAAACGCATTTTCAAACACGCTCTAAGGAGCGGGCTTCCCAGCCACCAGCTGCTTCTATTATACGGAATCGAAAATGGAAATACAATATGCCGACAGCATAGTCATTTTGCCGCCTGCTTATCTGGCCCGGCCTGTTCCCGTCACCGCTTTTCCCACTTTTTATACCACGCGGCCACGGTCTCCTCCTTCTCCTCCAAAATCTCCGCTGTGTCGCGGACAGGAAAACCCCTGCGGTACATATTGCGGGCGCTTTCGTAGGACTTCTTTTGCCGCCCCTTCATAGCGCCTGTCCGCAAGCCTTCCCTACGGCCTTCTTGTCTTCCTTCCCGCCTTCCTTCCTGCCGGCCCTCTTCATACGTGTTTCGCAGGTGCTTTTTCTCATCATATTCATATAGCAGCATCCCCATCACCTCCCGACGATAGTTTGTGAGCAGCTCTGTCAGATACCCCCGCGCCAGACAGTCCTTCACCGCTTCCCCAATGGCTCCCTCCAGCGTCTTTCCCGCTGCCTGGTTCTCACGGATTTTCGCCACAAGATAGGCGTATTCAAAAAGCTTGGGGCACTTTTCCATCATTTGGCGGTTCTTTCCGTAATTAATATTTATCACCCGCACAATGCACTCCAGTGCTGGCTCCTCCTCTGGCCTCTCATAGGCATCTGACAATCGCAGAATGCACTCCTCCTCGTCCCGCATTTTCTCCTGTCCGTTATAAAACACAACAAGGCGGGGCGCAGGAATCTTCAGAAGTACGGACGAATATAAGTCCAGCTCCCGGCTGTCTATGTAATTCTGATACAGCTCTAATAAATACAAGCAGTCCCGCAGCGGCATATTCGGATTAAAGGTGGACTGATGCTCGTAAAGACTCATATATCCGTCGATTAAAAAAGACACATCGTTCTTCATCCGCATATAAATCGCATTGTCCAGTGTGGTAACCTCCAAATCGGTTCTTTCCATTATTAGTTGATTTCAATGTGAAAAAGTTCATGAAACAATACTTTAGCCTTTAATAAATCA
>CALWRY010000058.1 GCA_944384065.1 uncultured Enterocloster sp.
TTCGAACAGAGGGCTACACGGACATCCTGACATACGGCGTGGCCTTTTACCGTAAGGAATGCATGGTTGTAAAGGGTGCATCTCCTGGGCAGAACGGAGCAGCAAATCTTACATTTTCCTGACCGTATTGTATTGCCTGGCTGAAAGTGATAAACTATTTTTGTCAAGACAAAAAGCAAAGGAGGGCTACTACATATGAAACGCTTTTTAAAGATGGCGGCTGCGGTCACCGCGCTCTGCGCCGCCATGGGCATCACCGCCTACGCCGGGCAATGGCACCAGGACGGCAACGGCTGGTGGTATGAGGAGGACGACGGAAGTTACCCCGCAAGCACCTGGCAGTGGATTGACGGCAACGGGGACGGCATTTCCGAGTGCTACTACTTTGATTCCAGAGGATACATGGTGTTTAATACCACCATCAACGGCAGCCAGCTGGACGAAAACGGCGCCTGGGTGGAGAACGGCCAGGTGCAGACCAAGAAGTCCTGGGCTCTGGTGCGCCAGAGCAGCGATCCCATGGAAATCATGCGGACTGTCTCAGAGATGAACGACACCCAGAACATAGACGCGGATTTTGTCATGAACATGCAGATGACTGCGGAGGGCCAGACCATCCCCATCGCCACAGCCGGCAATATCAAGATGCAGATGGACGGCGCTGATCTAAAGTATTTGATGGACATGTCCATGGATCTGGGCGCCCTGGGGGGCGTGCTCCACACAAGCGCGTTCTACACTGACGGCTGGTACTACTATGACATGGGCGGCCAGAAGCTCAAGATGCAGATGGACTACATGGAAGCCCTGAAGAATGCCCAGGCCGCAGGCCTCATTTCCACCGACGACCTGTCCTACATCCAGGATATCTCCATGGCGAGAAACGGGGACAGCATCACCATCTCCTACACCGCTGACGGCAGCAAGCTCATGGAGCAGGCCAGCGACATCATGTCCATAAGCGGCTTCTCCCTGACCGAGCAGGGAATGAACATGTCCATCACCCAGTGCGGCGGTGAATTCACCGTGGATGGGAACGGAGTCTGCACCCAGCAGAAGATCTCCATGGGCATGACCCTGGGAGTGGGCACGGAAAATGTGGACATGCAGCTCTACATGGAGATGAATGTAAACGCCGCCGGATCAAACGTGGTTGTCACCATTCCCTCCACCGATGGATATGTGGATATGGACACCTATCTCAGCCAGTTAATGGAGCAGGCCGCGTAAACCTGCGCTGCCGCGCGCACGAAACAGGTGCACAAAAACAAGCTGCAGAACCTGCGGAAAGGATCGCATCCGATTTCCTTTCTGCGGGCCCTGCGGCTTTTCTACGCATTCTTCTTATGCGTTTTTCTTACGTGTTCTTCCGGCGCATTCTTCCATACGGCCTACCGGCACATCTCCTCATTGCTGTAGAGCACCAATCCGCCGTCCAAAACCGCCTTTCCCGCCGTCTCCCCGTCCGAAGCCTTCACAATCATAGCCCGGCGGTCCGCAGAGGCCAGCGCATACATATACTCGATATTCAGCCCCTGGCTGCAGAGAATGTGGGTCATCTTGTGGAGCTCTCCCACCTGATCCTCCAGCTTCACGGCCAGCACGTCCGTGAGCATAGCGGAAAATCCCGCCTCCCGCAGCGCTGTCTTTGCCTGCTCCGGATTAGAGACAATCATGCGGAGCATTCCGTATTCCGTGGTATCCGCCATGCTCAGGGACAGGATATTGATATTCTGCTCCTTTAACACCTGGGTTACCTGCTCCAGTCTTCCCTCCCGGTTTTCCATAAATACTGACAGCTGTTTTACAAACATCTCTCACCCTTCCTTTCTGTCACAATCAGTCGTCCAGCTTCCGCTTATCAATCACATGGACTGACTTGCCCATGCTGCGCTCCAATCCCTTGGGCTCCACCAGGCGCACCTTTACAGCCAGGCCAATGGCCTGCTGGATGGCGTGCTCAATCTTGGCGGTCAGCGTCTCCAGTGCCCGGATTTCATCGGAGAAGAACCGCTCCTCCACTTCCACGTGCACCTCCAGGGTATCCAGGTTGTTGACGCGATCCACTATCATCAGGTAGTGGGGCGTGGTGCCGCCCATCTCCAAAAGAGCCGTCTCAATCTGTGACGGGAATACATTGACGCCCCGGATAATCAGCATGTCGTCGCTTCTTCCCTTAAACCGTCCAATCCTGGCCGTGGTCCTGCCGCATTCGCAGGGCGTATGGTCGATGCTGGTCAGATCCTTGGTGCGGTACCGAATCAGAGGAATCCCTTCCTTGGTCAGGGTGGAAATCACCAGCTCTCCAATCTCCCCGTCCGGAATGGGCTTAAGCGTCTCAGGAGACACAATCTCCGGAAGGAAATGATCCTCCTGGAAATGAAGGCCCCTGTGGTATTCGCAGTCCGTAGCCACGCCAGGCCCCATGATCTCGCTGAGTCCGTAGATATCATGGGCACGGATGCCCAGCTTCTCCTCAATCTTAAGCCGCATCCGCTCAGTCCAGGGCTCCGCCCCGTTGAGGGATGCCTTCAGGCGAATCTTGTCGCGCACGCCCATCTCCTCGATGGTCTCCGCAATGTGAAGAAGGTAGGAGGGCGTACAGAGAATGCCCGTCACGCCAAAGTCGATCATCATGGTGACCAGCTTCTTTGTGTTTCCCGTGGACATGGGAACAACGGTGGCGCCCATTTTCTCCGCTCCGTAGTGGCCGCCCAGGCCGCCGGTAAAGAGACCGTAGCCGTAGGCCACCTGGATAATGTCGTTCTTTCCCAGCCCTGCCATGGTGATGCCCCGGGCCACGCACTCGCTCCACACGTCAATGTCCTTGCGGGTATAGCCCACCACCGTGGCCTTTCCCGTGGTGCCGCTGGAGGCATGGATGCGGACAATCTGGGAATTGTCCACGGCAAACATGCCGAAGGGATAGGTATCCCGCAGATCATCCTTGGTGGTAAAGGGCAGCTTCTCCAAATCCTCCACTCCACGGATATCTCCCGGCTCCAGGCCAACCGCCTGCATCTTTTTCCTGTAATACTCCACATTGTGGTACACGCGGTCCACAAGCTTTACCAGACGGGCGCTCTGGAGATTCAGCATCTCGTCCCGGCTCATGCATTCCTTTGTCTCATTCCATATCATCGCAGATTCCTCTTTCCCCGCTGTCCTTGGCAGCGGACCAGTTTTTTACAGCGCGTATCCCGCCTCGAAAGCCTTCAGATTCGTCTCCACTGTGCGGGGAGGCACCGTTTCCCGGATTACCTCCAGCCAGTCCTCCTTTGCAAAATGCATATGCCTGGCCGCAGCTCCCAGCACAATCACATTAAACGCCTTGGGGGCTCCCATTTTTTTCGCTTCCCGGGTGGCATCCACCACAATGGTTCTGCGGGCCGCCTTCAAGGTGTCAAGAATTCCCTCCGGGTACTCTGCCGCCCCAGTGACAACGGTAATCGGGTCAATGCGCCAGTCATTGACAATCACCACGCCGTCCTTCTTTAAGAAATGCAGGTAGCGCAGGGCCTCCAGACGCTCAAAGGCAATCAGCACGTCCGCCTGGCCTTCCTCCACAATGGGCTCCGCCACGGACTCCCCGTAGCGCACAAAGGTGACCACGCTTCCTCCCCGCTGGGCCATGCCGTGAACCTCGGACAGCTTTACGTCAAATCCGGCGCGGGTGGCCATGCGGCCCAGAATCCGGCTGGTCAGAAGCGTTCCCTGGCCGCCTACGCCTACGATCATAATATTCTTATTCACACCGCTCATCCCTCTCACTCACCTGCCTTTACTGTCTCAATGGCGTCAAACTTGCACAGCTGGCGGCAGAGGCCGCAGCCATTGCACATCGTCTCATCAATAGAAATGGTCCCATCCGGATTCTTTGTCAGAGCCGGGCAGCCCGGACGCAGGCAGGCCCCGCATTTTTTGCATTTTTCCGGGATAGGCCGGCACTTGTTGGGGAATTTCACTCCCTTTAGCAGGGCGCAGGGCGCCTGAGCGATAATCACAGAGACCGCATCCCTGGCAATTTCCCGCGTGATAACCTCCTCCATGGCCGAAAGGTCAAAGGCGTTTACCTCATACACATTCTCAATGCCCAGGGAGCGGCACAGCTTGTAAATGCTGATTGCAGGTACAATCTCCCCCTTAAGGGTCTTCCCCGTGGCCGCGTGATCCTGGTGGCCGGTCATTCCCGTGGTGGAGTTATCCAGAATAATCACCGTGCCGCAGGACTGATTGTAAGCCATATTCACCAGGGAGTTGATGCCCGTATGCATAAAGGTGGAGTCGCCGATAACCGCCACCCAATCGCGGATAAAGTCCCGTCCCTTCGCTTTTTCCATTCCGTGAAGGGAGCTGATGCTTGCCCCCATGCAGATGGTGGTGTCCACCACGCTTAAGGGGGCAACCGCTCCCAGGGTGTAGCAGCCGATGTCTCCGGCCGCATGGATTTTCAGGCGCTTGAGCACAGTAAACACGCTCCGGTGAGGACATCCAGGGCAGAGAATCGGAGGCCTTGCCGGAACCGGAACCGGCTCCGTCTCATCCGGCTTCTCCCCCAGCACCTGGGTGCGGATCATATTGGCGCTGTATTCGCCCTGGACCGTGAAAATTTCCTTTCCCACTGCCTTTGTGATGCCCCAGGACTTTACCTGTTCCTCAATCACCGGCTCCAGCTCCTCAAATATGTAAAGCTTATCCACCTTGGCGGCAAACTCCTCGATGAGCTTTCGCGGAAGGGGATGGACCAGTCCCAGCTTCAGCACCGATGCCTGGGGCATCGCTTCCCTTACATACTGATAGGGGATGCCGCTGGTGATAAATCCCACAGACAGATCCCGGTACTCCGCCCGGTTTATGGGAAGACCGGAGGCGTCCTCCGCCATCCGCTTCATGCGCGCTTCCACAGCCACATGGCGGCGGATGGCGTTGGCGGGCATCATCACGTATTTCGCCGCATCCCGCTCATAGGGGATGTCATCCGGCACCTGCCGCTCCCCAAGCTCCACCAGCCCCTGGGAGTGGGACAGGCGGGTGGTGGATCGCAGCATCACCGGCGTATCGTATTTCTCGCTCAGCGCAAACGCATATTTGGTAAATTCCTTTGCCTCCGCGCTGTCCGATGGCTCCAGCACGGGAATCATGGCGGCCCGGGCCACCATCCGGCTGTCCTGCTCATTCTGGGAGCTGTAAATGCCCGGGTCATCCGCAGCCACAACCACCATGCCGCCCCGGACACCGGTATATGCTGCGGTGTACAGGGGATCCGCAGCCACATTCACGCCCACATGCTTCATGCCGCACATGGAGCGGACCCCGGCGATGGAGGCCCCGATGGCCACCTCCGCCGCTACCTTTTCATTGGGAGCCCACTCCGCGTAGACCTCCGGGTATAAGGCCAGGCTCTCGCTGACCTCCGTGCTGGGAGTTCCGGGATAGGCGGAGGACACCTTCACGCCGGCCTCCCAGGCCCCCCTTGCAATGGCCTCATTGCCAAGTAAAATTTTCTTTTCAGACACCTGTATTTCATTCCTTTCCATAGTAAATTCTCGCAGCAGACCATACTTTCTAAAGGCGGATCCTGCGCAGCTTCAGATGCCGGAGCGCAGATCCTTCACGCGCTTGGCCTTGCCCTCAAACCGCTGCAGGGTATTGGGCGATACCAGCTGTACCTTGGCATCCAGACCCAGCATCAGATGCAGCTTGGACTTTAATCCCTCCTCCAGGTTTTCCAGGGCGGTGTAGGAGTCCATCATGCTCTCCGCCTCCACCTCCACCCGGATGGTCAGGATATCCGTATGGTTCTTCCTCTCCACCACAATCTCATAGTTGGGGCCGATTCCCTCCGTGTTGATCAGTACCTCCTCTATCTGGCTGGGGAATACATTGACGCCGCGAATCTTGAGCATATCGTCGGTTCTGCCGGACAGATTCTCCATCCGAGCCGTTGTGCGGCCGCAGGGACAGGGCTCATACATCAGGCGGGTAATGTCCCTGGTGCGGTAGCGGATAAGGGGCAGCGCCTCCTTGCTTAGGCAGGTGACCACCAGCTCTCCCTTCTCTCCGGGCGGCAAGACCTCTCCGGTCGCCGAATTGATAACCTCCGCGATAAAGTGGTCCTCATTGATGTGCATCCCGTTGAGGGCAAGACATTCTCCGGACACGCCGGGGCCCATGAGCTCGCTCATGCCGTAATTCTGGGTCAGGTTGATGTCCTCTCCCCAAACCTTGTAAAGCTCCTGACGCATGGCCTCCGTCATCAGCTCGCTCCCCAGCACCAGGCTCTTCACCTTCAGGTCTTTTTTGGGGTCAATGCCAATCTCCCTTGCCACCTCCGCAATCCGCATGGCATAGGAGGGGGTTGCCACCAAAAGCGTTGTGCCGAAATCCTTCATATACATGAGCTGCTTTTCCGTATTGCCTGTGGAGGAGGGCACAATGGCGGCTCCCACCTTTTCCAGGCCGTAGTGCAGCCCCAGGGCTCCGGTAAACATCCCATAGCCAAAGCAAATCTGGGCGATATCATCCTCGCTGGCCCCGCCGGCCACCGCCAGCCTGGCCACACATTCTCTCCATACTTCCAGATCCGCCGCCGTGTATCCCACCACCGTGGGCTTTCCCGTGGTTCCGCTGGAGGCATGGATGCGGCGCAGCTTCTTTTTCGGCACTGCAAATAATCCATAGGGATAATTATCCCGCATATCCTGCTTTGTGGTAAAGGGCAGACGGCGCAGATCCGCCAGGGTCCGAACATCCTCCGGCTTGATGCCCGCCGCGTCCATCTTGGCCCGATAGGCAGGCACATTCTCATATACACGGCTGACCGTCTCTTGTAACCGCGTTAGCTGAATGGCCTCGATCTCCTCCCGGGACATCGTCTCCTCTTTTGCCCAAATCATAACCTACCTCCCATTTCCCTTTTATGCAAGTATAACTGTTCCCGACATGCGTACAGTTATAACCTATTGTAAATACTGCCAATCTCCCTGTCAACCCTTTTTTGCTTTAAATTTCTAAAGTGAAAATGCTAATAACCGTTGGGAAACAGACAAGGACCGGATTGACCCACATGAATCACTCCAGTCCCTGAAATTTTTTCAAAGCTTACCGCTCTCTTTTGCAGTTATTACAGCAGAAGGACTCTCAGGATATCTCCATCCCGCAGGCTGCACATTTGCCGGCCACAGCGGCCATGGCCTTCTTGTCCTTCTCAGCCATCTCATAGAGCCGGTAGCCTCCGGCCAGGTTCTCGGTGTCCGCCCCGTGCTGCTCCAAAATCCGCTGGGCCAGATAGCCCCGCAGGCCGATCTGGCAGGTGATATACACCTTCTTTGTCAGATCCAGCTCGCCTAAGCGCTCCCGCAGGCTGTCCAGAGGAATATTGATAAATCCGGGAATGGTCCCTTTCGCGTACTCCGCCTCCGTGCGCACGTCCACCTTCTGGGCATCCGCCGGAAGATTCTCCAGATCCTCCACATAGAAGGGCTTCATCAATCCCTCCATCATATTTTCAACCACATATCCCGCCATATTTACCGGATCCTTGGCAGAGGAGAAGGGCGGCGCATAGGCCAGCTCCATCTCCTGAAGCTGCGTGCCCGTGAGCTTAAAGCGCACCGCATTTGCCAGGTCGTCGATCCGCTTATCCACGCCTTCCGTTCCCACAATCTGAGCGCCTAAGATGACGCCGGTCTCCGGGTCAAAGAGGGTCTTCACCGTCATCATGCCGCCTCCGGGATAGTAGCCAGCATGGGAGGCGGAGGTGGTGATGGCCTTGCAGTAAGCCCGCCCCTGGGCCTTTAAGCTCTCCTCCTTCTCGCCGGTCACCGCCACGGTCATATCATAAAATTTCATGACGGAAGTTCCCTGGCTGCCCTTATAGGCGGTCCGCCGCCCGCAGAGGTTGTCGCCCACAATCCGGCCCTGCTTGTTGGCCGGGCCTGCCAGGGGAATCACAGTCCTTGCGCCGCTCACCGCGTGGAAGGTGGAAACAGCGTCTCCCAGGGCATACACATCGGAAGCGGAGGTCTCCATGTACTCGTTTACCACAATCTCTCCCCTGGGGCCCATCTCAATGCCGCTGTCCTTTAAGAACGCGGTGTCCGGCCGGACGCCGATGCTGAGGAGCACCATGTCCGCAGGGATCTTCTGGCCGCCGCTTAGGATGACGCCCTCCTTGTCCATGGCCGTGCAGGTCTGGCCCAGGCAAAGTCCCAGCCCCTTGGCGCGGATGTAGTTGTGAACCTGGTGGGCCATATCCATATCGATAGGAGGCATCACGTGGGCGGCTCCCTCCACCACGGTCACCTTAAGTCCACGCTCGGAGAGATTCTCCGCCATCTCCAGGCCGATGAATCCAGCTCCCACCACCACGCAGGTCTGGGGCTTATGCTCTTCAATAAAATCATAGATCGCATAGGTATCCGGGATATTTCGCAGGGTAAATACATGGTTCTCCTCCATCCCGGGTATGGGCGGCTTCACCGGGGACGCGCCGGGGGAAAGCACCAGCTTGTCGTAGCTCTCCTCATAAATCTCTTCCCCGCAGCGCACCCGCACCGTCTTCTTCTCTGTATCAACAGAAACAGCTTCGCTGTTCGTGCGCACATCCACCCGGAAGCGGCTGCCAAATCCCGCTACCGTCTGCACCTGGAGGGCTCCCCTGTCAGTGATCACTCTGCCCACATAGTAGGGAAGGCCGCAGTTTGCGTAGGAAATATATTCTCCCCGCTCCAGCATGATAATCTCCGCGTTCTCGTCCAGCCTGCGGAGCCTGGCCGCTGTGCCTGCGCCTCCGGCCACGCCGCCTACAATCACAACTTTCATTGCTTTCAGTCTCCTTTCACTGCGCCCGTCAAAGCAAACCGCTGGGGGCGCCTATCCTTTTGTTCCAGATATAAGCAGGGGCCCGCAGTGCAGGCCCCCGGATAGCTTTAATGTAACCATTCAAGACGGCATCCTCTTGCCCGGCCAAAGGCCGGACAAGAGGCATCGGAGGTTCCTCCGATGTGAAAACAGGGGCAAAAGCATGCTTATAAGCAAGCTTAACGCCTGTTTTTGCCCCTGTTTTCCCGCCGTCCTGAACAGTTACGTTTTAAGTATAACCGGATTTTCCGGTTTTGTCACGCCATTTCTGGCTGCGGTGTGTGACTATGTCACAATCACAGGTAGTGGGGCGTGTTCGGCGTCAGCACTTCACAGCCGTCCTCTGTGATCAGCACCATATCCTCGATGTTGAAGCCGGCTACCCCGTCGATGTAGCAGGGAACCTCCATGGCCAGCACCATGCCGGGCTCCAGAAGCCGAGTCTCCGCGGCATTGATGTAAGGCGCCTCCGCAGTAGCGGGCCCAAGGCTGATGGAGTGGCCCTGATGGCCTCTGCGATAGCAGGGGAACATCTCCTTCACATAGTCGTAGGCCGTGTGGTACAGCTCATTGATGGGAAGCCCGGGCTTTGCTGCTGCGATCATCCGCCGCTGCCCCTCATAGAGCCGATCCTTCAGCTTCATAAGAGTGGGATCCCCATTTCCCACAATCCAGGCGCGGGAGGTGTCCGTGGTGTAAAAATCAAACTCCGCGTTGACGCCCGCGTCGAATTTAATCACGTCCCCATCTTTGGCCACGCCGTCTCCCGGTATGGTCAGACGGGAGCCGGAAGTTCCGGTGGAGAACATGGACCAGGAACTGGGAGCGCAGAAGCCGGACTTGATCACATCCTCGCGGAAGCACTGCACAAGCTCTTTCTCCGTCACGCCCACTCTGGCAATCTTGCTCACCTCGGTAAAGCCATGATCCGCCACGCGGCACAGATCCCGAAACATCTGGATCTCCTCCGGCGTCTTCACGCTTCTGGCATAGACAAAGAGATCGGAAATATTCACAAACTCAGCCTCCGGGAATTTCTCCGTCAGCATCTTGTAATAGTTCATGGGCAGATAGTCCATCTCAATGCCGATGCGCTTGTCCGCCAGATCGCAGGCCTTCACAAAAGCTTCCAGCTTGTCGTTGGAGCTCTCCATCCGCACTTTGTCCACAGTGGGAGCGCCCTCCGCGATCTCCCCCCAGGTTTTAAGGCCAACCCAGGTATCATAGGGATCCAGGACAAAGCCCAGGCCCGCAGTCTTAATGCGGAAGGTGGCCGCCTCAAAGTCCATGGTCGTAATGTGGGTGGGAACCTTGTCATCCGCCCGCATTACCGCCAGGGTAAAGCCAGGCTGGCGGGACACCGTGTGCTGGTGGCCGCCAAAGCCGGTTACATAGTGGAAATTCTCGGGGGAGGAGACAATGGCTCCGTCCAGCCCATTTTCCTGTAAAAGCTGTTTGATACGTTTTTCTTTTGGCTGCATAGAAATACCTCCTCAATTTTTTGCCGCAGTGCGCCTGTCCCAGCAGGCAATGCTGCGGGCAGCGGCTTACAGTGGGGTGTAGAACGTGGGTGATCCAGGTCCAAGGGGCAGTCCCAGCAGATACCAGATGGAGAAGAAGATAATCCATCCAATCAGGAAGCACAGGGAGTAGGGAAGCATGGTGGAAATAACGCTTCCGATTCCGGCCTTCTTATCATACTTCTGGAAGAACGCCACTGTAAGCACGAAGAAGGGCATCAGGGGCGCGATAATATTGGTGCTGGAATCGCCGATACGGTAGGCGGCCTGGGTGAGCTCCGGTGAGAAGCCGAGGCGCATAAACATCGGCACAAAAATCGGAGCCATGATCGCCCACTTTGCGGAGTCAACCGCGATAAAGATATTGATGCATGCGGTCAGCACGATGAAGCATACAAGCAGGGGCAGGCCCGTAAATCCTACGGATTCCAGGAAGTTTGCTCCAGATACGGAAATAATGGTTCCAAGGTGTGAATAATCAAAGCAGGCGGTAAACTGGGCCGCGAAGAAGATCAAAACCATGAAGCTGGAAAGTCCGGAGATGGTCTTGTTCATCAGGGCAACTACATCCTTGTCATTCTTGATTACGCCCGCGCCGATACCATATGCAAGGCCGGGAAGCAAAAACAGCAGCATCATAAAGAAAATAATTCCGCTCATGAAGGGAGAGCTTAAAAATCCGTGAGTCTCCGGATCGCGCAGAAGTCCTGTCTCCGGTACAACCAGGATTGCCATAATAACGATGTAAACCAGCGCCGTGATGCCTGCCCAGCGCATACCTCTCTTCTCATGATCGCCGATATCCTGCACAACCTCGGAGGAATCCGGCACATAGGGGGTGAGACGGGGCTCAACAATCTTATCGGTAACAAAGGTGCCGATTGCGGTGATCAGGAAGGTGGATGCCATCATGAAGTACCAGTTGCAGACCGGAAGCACCGTGTAGCCGGGATCGATCATCCGGGCCGCCTGGGTGGACATGCCGGCGAACATGGGGTCATTGGTTCCGATCAGCAGGTTGGCGCTCCATCCGCCGGATACACCTGCAAAGGCAGCGGCCAGTCCCGCGATGGGGTGGCGTCCGAAAGCCATAAACAGGATAGCTCCAAGGGGAACCAGCACCACATATCCGGTGGAAGACGCAATGTTGGACATAATGCCCAGGAAAACCACAACTGCGGTCACAAGGGTCTTGGGAGTGGAAGCCGCCACCTTGCGCAGCAGGGCAGACATAAATCCCGTTCCATCGGCAACGCCCACACCAATCATGATGGTGAACACAGTACCCAGGGCAAAGAATCCAGTAAAGTTATTTACAACTGTGGTTACCATATGGCGGATGCTGTCAGGTGCCAGAAGGCTTACCGCCTCTACGGTCTGCTCAGAAATCACACCCGTGGAACTGTCCAGATAATCATAGGTTACTGTTACGCCTAAGCCGGCGCAGATTGCGGAGATAATGATAACCGCAATTGTGAGAATCAGGAAAATCGTGGCCGGGTTCGGAAGGGCATTGCCCACCCGCTCCACGGTATCCAGAGCCCTAAGGATAAAACCTTCTTTTTTCTTTTCGTTTGCCATACCTAATTTCCTCCAAATCTTGTCTTATACCCTTTCGGGTATTTTTTGGATTGCCTCTTACTTCCGATCTGCCACAGCTGCCGCCAGCTGATCCAGCGCCTTCTTTATGACGGCGCGGGAACATGCTGCGTTCAGCCGCATGTAGCCGGAAAGACTTCTGCCAAAGGACCATCCCTCATTTAGTCCCAGGCCCGCCTTCTCGATCATAAAGGTCCGAAGCTCTTCGTTGCTCATGCCCAGCTCCCTGCAGTCCAGCCATACCAGATAGGTGGCGTCGGGAACGTTGGGCTTAATCTGGGGAATGTGCTCCCTGCAGTAATCCCGGATAAAGTCAAAGTTTCCGGATATGTACTCCAGAAGCTGCTCCAGCCACTCATCGCCCTCGTTGAAGGCTGCCTCCATAATCACGGAACTGAATGCGCTGTTGCGGTGGATATCCAGGTTCACCCAGAATTTGTCGTAGGCTGCCTTCAGCTCCTTGTTGGGGAACAGGATAGAAGCCGCCTGGAGTCCCGCCAGGTTAAAGGTCTTGGTGGCCGACATGCAGGTAATCACATGGGCCCCAATCTCCGGTGAGAGAGACGCGGTGGGAATGTGCTTCTTCCCGTGGAAAATCAGATCCGAGTGAATCTCATCGGATACGATGAGCACACCCTTGGCGATGCAGATCTCGCACATCCGGGTCAGCTCCTCCCGGGTCCAGACGATTCCCAGAGGATTGTGGGGGCTGCACAGAAGGAAAATCTTTGCCTCCCCTGCCTTTCTCTCAAAATCCTCCCAGTCGATGGACCAGACGCCGTCCTTCTCTTTGAGGGGTGCCTCAATCACCTGACGCCCCCAGCTCTCGGTCACATCATAGAACTCAGAGTACACCGGGGTCTGAATCAGGATCTTGTCTCCCGGCTGGGTAAATATCTCCACCATGGAAGACATGGCAGGAACTACGCCCACGGCGAAGCTTAAGAGGCTTCTGTCGAATTCCCAGCCATTGTGCCTCTTCTGCCAGCCGCACAGGGCATCGTAGTAAGAATCCGGCCGGGAAGTGTATCCCCAAATTCCCTCCTCAGCCTTCTTCTTTGCTGCGTCGATGATGGGCTGTGCGGTCCTAAAGTCCATGTCCGCGATCCACATGGGGATCACATCGTTGGTGCCGAACTTTTTCGCCCGCTCATCGTACTTGGCCGACCGGTTGTTTTCCCGGTCAATGACCTCGTCGAAATTGTACTTCACGCTTTCCCTCCATTCTCTGCCTTTTGGCAGCATATTTCTTTCGCAATTATTAAACAGCAAGTTCCATGCCAAATGGATGGCATGGAACTTTTGACGGAAATGCTTGCTTTTCTCAAGCAGCATTTGTTGATTTATTTGGTTAAAGTTTTCTAATCGGTTAATCAGTCCTATTTTCCCACATTCTTTGACCCGTTTCCGTGATACGGCTCCCGCCCCGGCCCCGGGTTATCTTTACAAGCCCTTCTCTCTCCATCCGGGCCAGCGTATCCCGTATTTCCTTCTGTGAAATGGGAAATCTCCTGGCGCGGGCCGCCTTCAGCATGGACTCCCTTCCGATAAGACGGCCCTGCTCGCAGGCCCCATAAAGCTGCTCCAGAACAAACCAGAACTCCGGCCCTCGTTCCTCCCTTTCCCCCCGGGAAACAGGCAGCATTTGTGCCGGCCGGCCCGCATCCCGCGCCGGGCTTTCCCCGCCCAGAAGCTTCTTTTCCTCCTCCCGCTTAAAGGATCGCAGAAACGTAGGGGGAAGGTCCTCCACCTGTACATTCTTTTTTCTGGCATAGCTCAAATACTCCGCCACATTCTGAAGCTCCCGCACATTTCCCGGCCACTTATACTGCCCAAAGAGGTTTCTGACCTCCTGGGGAAGCTCGCATTCCCCTCCCGCCCGCTGGCAGAAATTTTCAAATAGAAGAAATATATCATCTCCTCTTTCCCGCAGGGGCGGTATAAGCACGGGAAGGGCATTCAGGCGGTAATAGAGATCCCGGCGGAAACTTCCCTTTTCCACTAACTCCTCCAGGGACTCATTGGTTGCCGCCACAATGCGCACATCCACGCGGATGATCTGGTTTCCTCCCACCCGCATGATCTCCCGCTCCTGGAGCACCCGCAGAAGTTTTATCTGCATGGCCTGGCTCATGCCCTCCACCTCGTCCAAAAACAAGGTTCCCCGGTGGGCGAACTCAAAAAGGCCGGGCCGGCCTCCCTTCTTAGCCCCTGTAAAAGCGCCCTCCTCGTAGCCAAAGAGCTCGCTCTCCAGAAGGTTTTCCGGCATGGCCGCCACATTGATCGCCACAAAAGGCCCCTGGCTCCTGGCAGACGCCCGGTGAACCGCGTGGGCCAAAAGCTCCTTGCCCGTTCCAGTCTCCCCTATTAAGAGCACGGGCAGCTCCACAGCGGCCATTTCTTTTAAAATATCTTTTATCCGCGCCACCGCAGGAGAATTTCCCAAAAAGTCATCAAAGGTATACTTTGCCCGGTAGCCCTTGTGGAGGAGCTGGCTGCGCAGCTCATTCTGCCGCTTCTCCAGCTCACTAAACCGCTGCAGCGTGGCAAAGGCGCCAATGCACTCCCCCTGGCGCACCACCGGAACCACCGCCATATTGATATTGATTCCACGGATGCGGACAATTCGGGGGGCACGGGGCGTTTTGTCCTCCATAACCTGCTCAAAGGGAATATAGGGGAACCGGTCGCCCGCTTTCCTTCCAATCACTGCAGCCTCCTCCACCCCGGTAATGTCCCTTGCCATCCGGTTGCAGGCAAATATTTCCCCCAGCTCGTTGACCCCGATGAGGCCCTCGTCCAGGATTTCCAGAAGGATGTCAAACCGGCTCTCCAGCCGCTGGGAGCGGTGGAACATTTTCTCAAAGCTGTAGTTCTTCGCCTCCATGGACCGCATATACTGCTTAAAGGCGTCCTCCTCCAGAATCTCCTCCATCTCCAGGCGGACCGCAGCCTCAATCATGGTGGCGGCCGTACAGGGACGGTGGCCGATATTAATCACCCGGGAAATATCCGGCGGCACGAATTCCAATTCGTCCGGGGTTACCGCAATTTCAAATCCTTCCGGCCGGGGCGAATCCGGACCATAGGGCGTAAACATGATCTGGCTGACCCCCAGCTGCTCCAATTGGGTAATAGCCTCCCTGGCCATCTGCTGGGTGGCGTTCACAAAAAGAATGGGCGTGTCCTTGGGAAGCTCCCGCATCTCCCGCACCGTCTGCTTGGAGTATGTAACCTGAATCATCACGGTCTGGCAGCCGGCAGGCACATATTTTCTCGCCTCCTCAGCCTCCTTGAACGCATCCGTGGTAAGCATATATAAATCGGAAATATCTATCTGCTCTATCGATCCATCTCCTGTGCTGTAGGAGAATACCTCCACCCGGTCTCCAAAAAGTTTCTGTACCTGGCCCGCATAAAACCGGCCGGAACGGGGAATCAGCGATATCACGGATATGCGTTTTTTCATGGTCTGCCTCCTGATGTTTATAAATTGTAGCCGTCCGGACAGCCGCGCCGCGCCGTCCTTTCTTAACATATTTATAACACGGATATCCGCCGCGCGCAAGAGAGGCAGGCCCGCTGCACCCGGGGCAGACCGCCGCCCATCCCTTCCGGCAGACCGCCGCCCGCTACACCCGCATCATCCCCGACATCACGCAGGCGCCCGCCGCGCCCCTTGCCTTCACCTCCGCAATCTGTCCCCCATCCAGGCCGATGCCGCCGATGGCCCACACCGGGATGTCCACCGCCCTGCACACCTCCTCCAGAAAGTCCAGCCCCCTGGGAGGAAGGCCCTGCTTGCAGTCCGTGGCATAGATGTGGCCTGCCGTCACGTAGGCGGCCCCCAGCGCCTCAGCCCGGACCGCATCCTTTGCAGAGTGGACCGATGCGCCGATCCCATCAAAATCCGCCAGAGGGGAGGCGCCCCCGGTTGTCCCTCCTTTCGCCAGCGCCTCAAGCCGAGCCAGGGGCAGATGAATCCGCCGCACCCCGGCCTTTCTGGCTTCCTCCACAAAGCTGTGGTAAATACAGTCCACGCCCCAGGCCCTGCAGACCTCCAGGACCTGGGCCCCCAGCCTTCCATATTCCTCCGGCGTCAAATCCTTCTCCCGCAGGATAACCGCCGCCGGCCGCAGGGCGCAGACCCGCTCTATCTGCTCCAAAAACGGTCTCCCGCACAGCCTGCGGTTCGTCACCGCCATAATGTCCGCCCTACACATACACATAATCCGCCATCACCGGCTGCAGGTGAAGCCTTTCCAAGTCC
>CALWRY010000059.1 GCA_944384065.1 uncultured Enterocloster sp.
CCACCGTGCGTACCGTTCGGTACACGGCGGTTTCAATAGTTGACGTGCACAGACTGATAGGCTGCGGCTAAATCATAAAATCCCCAGTTTATCAGTCTTTCTTTTGTTAATGCCTTTTGTATGACTCCGCTTCCCGCCATCCTCGCATGTAGATTTTTGTCTTCTCCATCGTTCGGATGATACTCCCACACCTGCTTCGGGAAAAGTCCATGAGCAGCTGGATATCACTGTAGGCATTTTTCCGACAGGCATGGATGCCTTACTGCTCCCAAAAATGGAGGATCTCCGCACCGGTTACATATTGCGTTTCGTCCATCTGTTCCAGAAGGAGTTGCAGCAATAGCAATTCGATATTGAATTTTTACTTGTTGCATTATATGATCCTCTTGATTGCAAGATCGCCTTAATTAAGCCCAACTAACTCAACTAAAACAGAGCATTTCCTCACAATTGCTCTATCATCTTGTGATATTTCTCAGCCATTTATATTTCTTGTAGTGCGCGATGGCAGCCGGTACCTTCACCACCTCGTCCAGATTGATGATCAGAAACACTACAACTACGGGAAGATGCAGATAAAATGCCGCCAAGAATCCAGCCGGAACCGCAAACGCCCACATGGTGATCGCATCGCAGATCAAACCGAATCTGGAATCACCGCCTGCGGCGTCAGTTCTGTCACATTCAGGATCAACGGGGAAAAGGCGACCAGCAGAATCCCGGACAGGATGCCGCTGATGATCGCCATTTTCCAAAGCAGTCCGCCATACCGTTTGGCCTCCTCCAGCCTGCCCATCCCCAGCTCGTTCCCGACGATGATCCCACCACCGTTTCCGAGGCCGGTGCAGAAGCTGACGATCAGGTTCTTCGCAATGTTGGCGATGGAATTGGCGGCGACCGCATCGCTGCCCAAATGCCCCATAATGACAGAATACATGGAAAAGCCAACGCCCCACACCAGATAGTCTCCCAGCATGGGCAGCGTGTAAGTCCAGTAATCCCGCGCAAGCCATTTTACCGTGCGGAAACAATAGCGGATATGGAGCCGTACACGGCCTGCTTTCAGGGATTCTATATAGGCCCAGCCCATTTCAATCAGCTTGGAAATAGAGGTTGCCAGCGCAGCGCCGGCGACCCCCATTTCGGGGAAAAACCAGAGCCCGTAAATAAGGGCGGCGTTCAGGAAAAGGTTCATGACGACCGCGCTGGAACTGATGATCATGCTTTTTACCGCGCAGCCCGTATTTTTCAAAATGCACAGATAGATCTGCGAAATACCTGTGAACAGGTAAGATGCAGATACGATCCTGAGATATTCGACGCCCCGTGAGATCAGCCCGGCCTCCGGTGTGAAAATCCGCATGAGCAGCGAGGGAGCGAAAAGCGACGCCAAAAAGAAAACGGCGGAAAGGTCATCCTGGCTGATGACTCCCAGCATTAGGGCGTCCGACGCGCTGACCGCCGCAAGCATAAACTGCTGAAACGCTATCGGCAGAACCAGGGAAAAGAGTTTTTTGTAAAAAACTGATTTCCCGGCAGTTAAAAAATGTACTTCCATAAGAATGCCTCCAAAATAAATTGTCGCAAAGTTCAGTATAACGAAGGACAGCCCAGAGAACAGCGACAAATCTTAATCGATATAGTGGCTTTTCTTCATATCAGATGTTATAATAAAAAAAGCGAATTGAATGAGGGGGCTATTTATGGGAGAGCCGATTTTATGCGCCGCAGTAGACTGCCTGCGGGAAGAGTACTCCAACCTCAGCTGGACCTATCATGATTCCCCAACCGGGGCGACGGAAGAAAAAATGTATTATTGGCCGGGGGTGCCGGAGGAAAAAATCATGGTCGTTGTCCATCAGAGTATGGGCCATCAGGAGTTGTTCCACCGGCATGACTTCTTCTATTTCAATTACACCTATCAGGGGGAATATGATTCCATCAGCTTTAAGTACGACCACCGTATCACGGTCCGCTGCGGGGAGTTATATGCAGGACAGCCGTTTGCCGGACACGCGATCAGCGTTCACGATGACAAGGAAACCGTGATCATTGGTGTCTTGATCAAGCGGGATACCTTTTTCCGTTCCTTTCTTCCCATGCTGTCCTCCAACTCCAAACTGCTCCACTTCCTGCTCGATCCCTCCACAAATCAGTTTTCCGATGAATTTATCGACTTCAAAATTGAGGATGACTGCAATATACGGACGCTTCTGGAAATGATGGTGATTGAGTACGCCAACAAAAAGGAGGATACCCAGGAGATCCTAAAGCCGCTGATGCTGTCTTTTTTGACACAGGTGGCGCGGCAGTATGCGGCGGAAAATCTGGTAGATGAGTCCAACCGTTTATCCGATAAGATCGTCCAGTATATCAGCGAGCACCCGGATACGGTGACTTTGAAGGAACTTGGCTCCCGTTTCTCCGTACCATCCGAACTATATTTCCACCCTGCTCCACAGGGAAACCGGAAAGTCATTTTCAGAGCTGCTCACGCAGCAGCGCATGGAGCGGGCTGCCGTCCTGCTCAGGGGGACAGCCCTTCCCATTGAGGAAATTGCGTTTATGCTCGGTTACAGCAACAGCAGCAATTTTTACAAGGTATTCCGGAAATACTACGGCCTTTCGCCCAGGGAATATACTGCATGATGACCCGATACGGGCTGCCATGCAGCAGTTTTTATTCGGAATTGTCGCTTGAAATAAAAAATCGTTAAAAGTCGATCTTATCCGGATGGAGGCCGGAGCCGCCGCAGTAAGCCATGGAGTTAATGGCAGACATATCCTCCGCAGTGATTTCAAAGTCAAACACAGCGGCGTTCTCTTTGATCCTCGATGGCGTTACCGATTTGGGCAGAGGAAGGACGCCGTTTTGCAGGCACCAGCGGATGCAGAGCTGCGCGACGGATTTTTTATATTTTCCGGCGATGGTTTTCAGCGTCTCGTTGTTCAGCATTCGGCCTGTCCCCAGCGGACTCCACGCCTCCACCAAAATCCCATGCTCCTTACAGTATTGGAGCGTTTCTTCCTGCATCTGTCCCGGATGGAACTCGATCTGGTTCACCATCGGCTGTACTTCGCTCTCCATCAGCGCCTGAAGGTGATGGAGCAGAAAGTTGGAAACGCCAATCGCACGGATGCGACCCGCTTTGTATAGCTCAGTCATGGCCTTCCAGGTGCTCAAATTGATGTCCTGCCAGTTTTCAAACTGATTCGCGGCTGCTGGCCAGTGGATCAGGTACAGATCCAGATAATCAAGTCCCAGATCGGAAACCGTCTTTTCAAAGGCGGCCATTGTCTTATCGTATCCGCGCTCTGTATTCCAAGGCTTGCTGGTCACGAACACCTCGCTCCGGGCAAGGCCGGAGGCGCGGATACCTTCACCCACGCTCACTTCATTTCCATAGGCCGCCGCTGTGTCGATGTGGCGGTAGCCCACGCCCAATGCCTCCCGGACCGCCGCCACGGCGGTTTCCCCATCAGGGGTCTGCCAGGTGCCAAACCCCACACAGGGGATTTTTACGCCATTATTCAGAACAAAGCTGTCTTGTAAAGTTTTCATTCCATTCCCTCCGTATCATCTTCAATTTCCCGGATGATCTTCGCCGGTACGCCGCCCACCACACAGTTGTCCGGCACATCCTTGGTGACGACCGCGCCTGCCGCAATCACCACATTATTCCCAATTGTCACACCCGGCAGGATCGTGCAGTTCCCGCCGATCCACACATCATTCCCGATCTTCACCGGCTTGGCCTGCCCCAGATGCGCCCGCCGCCCCTTGGGAGAGAGCGGATGGTTGACCGTTGTGATCAGGGTGTTAGGGCCGATCATCACATGGTCCCCGACCGTTACCGGCGCAATATCCAGAATCGTCACATTATAGTTTGTCAGAAATTCATGTCCTACACGGATGTTCCAGCCATTGTCGCAGTTGAACACCGGCAGGACGGTAGGATAGCGTCCCACCGCACCGAACAGCTCCCGGATGGCGGCCTCCCGCGCCTCGTCATCCGTTACAGGGATGGCGTTCAGCTTTGCACATCCCTCGATGGCGTGGAGCTTCCGGGCGTTGACGCCCTCATCCCAAAAGTCATATTCGAAATCCACAGTGGTCACATACCCCAGCATTTGCAGACGGCTCACGATGCCGTCGAATTCCCCGCGCTTGCCGATCCCGCACAACCGACGCCATTCCTTTGAGAGCAGGGATGGATGGTCCGCAAGAACATCATAGACCATTTTATCCTGATGCTTTGCCAGACCGTCATCATAGCGGGCGTCAAAGTCGTAACCATCCCTCCGGTAGTTTGCGAAGTCCGGGAACCACTCTTTGCTGATAAAACCGGCCTTCCCCCAGAAAAACTTCCCATAGGCGCAGCCGGTAGCCCGGATCACGGGGCCTTTCCATTCCCACGGCCCATCCACGCCGTCCACAAACCAGAGGTCGGGCGGAGTATGCTCCTCCACGGAAAAACCGGGTATCTGATTCTTGAGCAGCGGCAAAAAGCCGCACACCTGCACCAATTCAGCAAGTTCATGTTCTGATGTTACCATTTGGAGCATACGCCGCACCTCCCTTCTTGATGATTACCGTTTGGCTTACATAACAAAGTATAGCGGCTTCCTGTGCTTTTTACAGCGCCATATGTTAATAATTGGTGTGGCATTTTCTAACTTCTGTGTTATACTGAAAAGAAAAAGGGGGCATAGGTATGTTTCATAACAAGGTTGTTGCCGTCACGGGCGGCGCCCACGGTATCGGGAAATGCATTGCGGAGGAGTTTCAGAAAAGCGGGGCGGATGTCTGTATCATCGACAAACGCCCCAATGCGTATTTTACCGGCGATGTAGCCGAAGAAGAAACGCTCCGCCGTTTTTCTGAAAAGGTAATTGCGGACTATGGGAGGCTGGACCATCTCGTCAACAACGCGCTGCCGCTGATGAAGGGCATTCAGGATTGCTCTTATGACGAGTTCAACTATGCCCTGCGCGTAGGCGTGACCGCTCCTTTTTACCTTGCCAAACTGTTCCTGCCATATTTTGCGGCCGGGGCGTCCATCGTGAATATTTCTTCCTCCCGCGACCGGATGAGCCAGCCGCAGACGGAAAGCTATACGGCGGCAAAGGGCGGAATCTCCGCATTGACCCATGCCATGGCGGTCAGCCTTGCAGGGCGGGTTCGGGTCAACTCCATTTCCCCCGGCTGGATCGACACGGACTTTACAACTTATCATGGGCCGGATGCAGTCCAGCAGCCTGTGGGACGGGTAGGAAATCCGCTGGATATTGCGAACATGGTCCTGTTTCTCTGCTCAGAGAAGGCAGGCTTTATTACAGGTGAGAATATCTGCATTGACGGCGGCATGACGAGACAGATGATCTATCACAATGACTGCGGCTGGACGCTGGACACCGGGGAAAATTAAAATGAATGATTCCAAATTGGGAAAGGCGCTGGAAACACTGGGGGAGCAGTTCGCCCATCGGAACTGGAAATATATTGATGTCCCGCCGGGAAGCCAAAAGGAAAAATCCTACGAGTGGCCCGGAGCGTCGAATGAAAAAATCATGATCTGCGTCCATAAGGGACCCGATATTCAGGAGATGTTCCACCGTCAGGAGTTTTTCTTCTTCAACTTTGCCTATCGGGGCGATTACGGCGCATTGAGTTACCGGTATGACAACCATATCACCGTCCATGAAAATGAGTGCTATATCGGCCAGCCTTTTGCCGGCTACGCGCTGTATGCGCACAGCCAAGAGGAAATCATTATCATCGGAGTGCTGATTCAGAAGGAGGCATTTTTTAAGACCTGCCTGCCCGTACTTTCAGCAGATGCAAACCTGTTCCGCTTTTTTCTCACGCCGCAGACGGATGAATACGCCGAAGAATTTATCCATCTGCGCTTTGATGATTCCGGCTGGATCAGATCGCTGCTGGAAATGATGGTGATGGAGTATGCTGATCCACAGCCGGACACACAGGATATTCTCCAGCCCATGGTTTTGACCCTCCTGATGCTGATTGCCCGGCAATACCGGCGTTCTACCCCGGCGGTGGAGGGGGAGCGGCTGTCAGAACAGATCATACGCTATATGGGTGAGCACGCAGATGTTGTCAGCTTAAAAGAGATTGCAAAGCATTTTTCCTATCATCCAAACTATGTTTCTGCACTGCTGCACCGGGAAACCGGAAAGTCGTTCTCTGAAATTCTGCTGGAACAGCGGATGGAGCGTGCAGTGAGCTTGATGAACGAAACAACTTTGTCCATTGAGGAAATCGCCGCTATGCTTGGATACAGCAACAGCAGCAATTTCTATAAGGCGTTCAAAAAATACTTTGGAATTTCCCCGCGAAAAAGAGATAAAAATAATGTTGATATGTATTGAAGATTTGAATATATGATAGAAGGGGTTATCGGTTGCTTCCAGCTTTATCCCGTCAATGTAAAGCTCTTTCAGGGTGATAAGGCCTTCTTTTTCCAGGCGGCGCATAAACTGATAGTTCAATTCATCCAGGACTTCTCCTGTGAGTTTTTTCCCTTTAAAATCGTAGAACGCATCCCTTTGGGGTTTCTGCCCCTTGGTCAGCCAGATAAACGCAAGGTCTCTCTGGCATAAGTCTACAATCCGGTCAACAGCCCTTACCCCGCGCATGTTTGCGTAGGTAACAACAGAATACAGCATGATTGGGTTATACCCGGTTCTTCCCTTATCCGAATAGCAGGCCAGCAGGCCTGAAAAATCCAACTCCTCCATCACATTTTTAAGGGTATAGACTGGATCGTCATCGGGTAGACCCAATTCGAAGAAACGGAAGTTAATTTTCTGTTGCCCAATTTCAAAAAAGTCGTTATAATAATCTTTGGTTCCAGTAGTTATTGAACTTGTGGGCACAGTCCAGGGCGGTGCTGTTAAATTCGATGTGACAGTGGATGTGTTTCTTATCCACATGGGTAGCGACAAGGAACTGGTGCTGCCCGCCGGTAAACTCCAAAGCAAGCTGATATCCCAGCTTATTTGCGTCCTGCGGCGAAATTTCCCCAGGCTTAAAGGACTGGACAATCAGGTAGGAGATCACATCGTTTTCCGGGGCGCGTTTCCGGCCGGTTTCCGCTTCGTAGATCTGCTTGCTGAGAGCAAATTCCTGCCACGCGGTATCCGGGTCGCACTGATAGGAGGATACCAGCAGCCCGCCCTTTGTCTTATCCGGATTCTTATCATAGTCAATCCGGTCTTTCAGAACCGCCGCAATACTCCGGCCTTCGCTTGCGTGACGCGGTTTGATTTTTGAAATTGCCATCCGCTGGCCCTCCTTTCCCCAAAAAGAAACCGGGCACGATAGCTGCCTACCATGCCCGATTTCTTATTGATTTTCTGTTTTTTCCGGAAGCTGCTTGATCTGTTCCGCCTCTGCAAGTACCTTCAACTGATACTGTGCAATCTGCTGGAGCATTTCAAAGCGTTCTTTCTTGCTATACCCCTGTTTAATCAGTTCTGCATTGTGTGTCTCCAAATTGGAGAGAACCGTCAGCTCCGGAATGGAAGCATAGTCCCGGATATTGCTGTTTTTAGCCAGGGCCGGATTTGCCTCGCGCCATTCTTTTGCCGTACAGCCAAAGAGAACCACGTTCAAAAGGTCGGCTTCATCCGCATAGGCCAGCCACTCCATATCCTTTTTGTAGTTGCGCTTCGGCAGTACATAATTCTTCACCGCGTCGGTGTGAATGATATAATTGCTTTTGGAAAGGAAGCGTTTGGCACTCCATTCCAGCTTTAGGCGGTCATTTTCCTCATCCTTTAACCGCTGGTATTCCTTTAACAGATACAGCTTAAAGACCGGGCTGATGGCAGAGCCAAATTCAAAGGCAATATCCTTGTGTGCATAAGTGCCGCCGTACCGTCCGGCCTGGACATAAATGCCAATCGCATTGGTTCGCTCAATCCATTCTTTTGCGCTGAGTGTGAAGGTATGTAATCCGGCTTCACTTTTAAAGTGGTCGAATTCGACCACTTTAAAATCCGGGTTATACATGATCTCCCAGGTTCCGAGAAATTCCAGGGTCGAGCGTGCCCGCAGCCAGTTCTTAATCACATCGGCAGCCCGCGCCGAATCGGTGCGCGCCTTTGCCATATCCGTCAGGCTGATATAATCACTCTGGTCAATGTGCATAACGGTGACAGGAACATTCTGCACCGTAATTAAGGCCGTTTTCTTCACCATATCCCACCTTTCTTTGCGGTAAATCAATAGGATGTTTTTAGTATAACGGAACCAGCCTCCAGTCAAGACCACCGGCTTAGCCGGTGGCTTGATTTGACCCTATAAGGGTCTTTTACCGGCACTGGAGTCTAAAGACTCATTGAAACGGTTCGCCAATCGCAACATCATTTACCTGCTAAGTCCTAAAGGACTTAGCTCTTTTTGCTCTGCTTTACTGGCTCACCCGTGAACGGGTCTATATACTCTTTCAGCGTCATTTGGTCATATTCCTGATCTTCTTGTAACTGATTTGCTATATACTCTTGTATTTTTTCGCATTTTTTCCTACTGTGTCTACATAATATCCTCTGCACCAAAAATGTCTGTTAGCATAGTTCCATTATAACATGGAACGGAGAAAAGATGGTTGGGTTGTCAGCCATCTTTTCCTCTTTTTGGCGGATAATTTTTGGGGGCAGGCATCCAGAGCCCGTCTGTTTTCCAATCTCCCTGTTTTCTCACCGTTCTCTGGAGCCCTGCGCCCCGCTCGGCCCGGCCAGGCTCTCCGCAGCCGCCCTGGCATGCTCCACGAAAATCCGCCGGATCGCCGGAAGCTCTCCCAGCCCTCTCACGCGGCATTCCACGGCGTAGCCCGCTTTTTCAAAGGCGGTTTTCCAGCTTTCCTCCCCGTCTCCCGCCATATCATTGTTGGCGTGATCCCCGGCCACAATCATCAGGGGCTGCAGGAGGATCCGGGTGTACCTCCCCTGCCGGACCTCTGCCAGCACGTTCTCCAAAGAGGGGGACGCCTCCACCGTTCCCACATAATAATGGGAATATCCGGCCTCCCTCAGCCTGTCCTGAAGCCTTCCGTAAACCTGGTTGGACGCAGCCTCCGTTCCGTGTCCCATGAGGCAGATTGCCGTCTGTCCGTCATTGTAGGCCGCTGTGTCCTCCGCCACCGCCCGGATAACCGCCTGAAAGTCCTCCTCAGCCGTCAGCAGCGGGCATCCCACCGCCAACTGCGAAAAAGAGGCCGAGGCCGCCTCTGCCTCCCGCAGAAGGTTATGGTACTCCCATCCATCCATCATGTGGGTGGGCTGAATGACCAGGGTTTTAACCCCGTTGTCCGCTGCCCGGCCAAGAGCCCGGGAAACATTGTCAATGGATACCCCATCCCTGGATTTTATGTGATCGATAATGACCTGGCTGGTAAATCCCCTCCGCACGGAGTATTGGGGAAATGCCTCCTCCAGGGCGTTTTCAATCGCTCCGATGGTCAGACGCCTGCTGTCGTTAAAGCTGGTCCCGAAGCTCACGGCCAAAAGCTCTCTCTCTCCAATTCCGTCCTGGTTTCGGGCATTGTCCAGGGACGCGTCCCCTGTATTGTAATTTTCCTTCACGTCTTCCTCCTACTTGTGGTACGGCTCCCCGCTGTTAATCCGAAAGCTCCTGTAAATCTGCTCCAGAAGGATCACCCGCATGAGCTGGTGGGGAAAGGTCATACGCGAAAAGCTTAAAGCAAAATCCGCCCGCCTTAAGACATCCGGGGAAAGCCCCAGAGATCCGCCGATGACAAATACAATATGGCTGATCCCATCCACCCCCAGCCGTTCCATCTTCGCAGCCAGCTCTTCGCTGGAGAGCATCTTTCCCTCTATGGCCAGGGCAATGACAAAATCCCCTTCCCGTATTCTGGCCAAGAGGCGCTCCCCCTCCTTCTCCTTTATCTTCCTCTCCAGAGCCTCCCCGGCCCCCTCCGGCGTCTTCTCATCCGGCGTCTCCACAATGGAGAGGCGGCAGTAGCGCCCCAGGCGCTTCTCATACTCCCGGATGGCGTCCGTCAGATACCGCTCTTTTATCTTCCCGACGGTGAGCAGCGTAATCCTCATGCCCCAAACTCCAGCAGCATGTCATACCACACGGCGCCCCCGTGAACCGACTGGGACACTCCCAGATTTACATAGCCGAATCTCTCATAATATCCGATGAGCCGATCCTTGCAGGTCAGAATCAGGCCCCGCCTTCCCTGGCGCCTGGCCCTCTCTATCATCTCCTCCATCAGCCGGGAGGCTATGCCCTGACAGCGGAATTCTTCCACCACATCCAGACCGAAAATACTCTGGTAAGCGCCCTCCGGATTATGTAAGCCTGCATCCTCAAACATATCGTCGGAAATGGTCCGCTGATCCGTGACCGCGCCGTTGATAAAGCCAATTACGCGGCCCTCTGTCTCCGCCACCAGAAAGCTCTCCGGAAACTGCCCGATGCGCGCCTTAAGACTCTCCCGGTCTGCGGCCTCCGCAGCCGGAAAACAGGCCGCCTCCACGGCGGCCACGGCTTCCAGATCCTCTGTCCGGACCTGGCGTATAATAATATCCTTCATTTTCTTCATCCCTTCACTCGAAAATAGTACCCCACGCCCCATTTGGTGTGCACATACTTGGGATCGCTGGGGCTCGGCTCAATCTTCTCCCTAAGCCGCCGCACATGCACATCCACTGTCCGCACATCCCCGTTCTCCATGGCCCGGTTGCCCCACACATAGGTGAGCAGGCTCTCCCTGCTGTAGACCTTGTTGGGATTGCGCACCAAAAGCTCCAGAAGGTCAAACTCCTTGGCGGTCAGGTTGATCTCCTTGTCCCCGATAAATACCCGGCGGCCCTCTGTATCCATCTTCAGATCCCCTGAGCCAATCATCCCCTCGGCGGGATCCTCCTTCTTCTGCCTGCGGCTTCTGGCGCTCCTGCGGATAATCGCCTTGATCCGCGCCTTCACCTCCAGTATGTTGAAGGGCTTGCTGATATAATCATCCGCCCCGTATTCCAAACCCAGAATCTTGTCCATATCTTCGCCCTTGGCGGTGAGCATAATAATCGGCATATCGGAAAACTCCCGGATCGCCTGGCACACCTCAAAGCCGTCGTGCTTGGGCAGCATCACATCCAAAAGGACAATGTCGTACTCCGTCTTCCTGGCCTTCTCAATCGCTTCTTCCCCGTCATACGCGCAGTCCACTTCCATCCCATCCTGCTCCAGACTGAAGCGGATTCCCTTCACTATCAATTTCTCATCATCGACAACCAATACTCGCGGCATAGCTCTTCCCCTCTTTATCAGTCAATGGCGGCCCTGATCCGGGCCGCCCTCCCTATACAGTAATGTCATCCTTTATCTTTTCAAAAGCGCCCTCCTTGATCCCGGAGACATTCATCACGTCCTCGATGGACTGAAAACCTCCATACGTCTCCCGGTAGCGGATAATCGCCTCCGCCCTTGTCTCCCCGATGCCGTCCAAGGTCATCAGTTCTTCCCGTCCCGCCGTATTGAGATTCACCTTGGGCCCGCCCGGCGCCTGTCCTCCTAAAGGATCCGACCCGGCTGTCTGTCCCCGGCCCAAAGCCGTCCCCTCAGGGCTTATCCCTTGCTCTCTTAAGATCCGGGCCAGCTCCCTGTCAGGCACTTCCACCTTCATGCCGTCCTCTGTGGGAAGGGCCAGGTTCAAAAAATCCCCTGCTCCCTCCTCTGTGAGCCCTCCGGCCGCCTCAATCGCCTCATATATGCGGCTTCCCTCAGGAAGCTCATAGACGCCGGGGTTTTCCACGCATCCGCAGACATGCACGAATACCGTGGAGAGCGCCGTGGACTCCTGCTCCCCGGGAGCCTTCGCCGTGGACTCCTGCGCCCCAGACTCCTGCGCTGGGGACTCCTGCCGCCCAGCCTCCAGATCTGTGGCCCGGGCGTCCGCGCCCGTCTGGCCTTCCGGCGGCGGGGCTCCCTCCGAAGATTCCCCTTCCCGGCTCTCAAGCCCTATCTCCACAGAGTCATCCCCGGATCCGGCACAGCTATAGCATATGCCTGCAGCCAGCATGCATATGACCATAAACAGCACCCTGCACTTTTTCCAAGATAATTGCATCTTCTTCAATCGTACCCCTCCTTGCGGGGATACCATCTCAGCCTGATACACCTATTCTATCGGAAACCCATGCCAAATACAAGCACTATTTTTGCTGCCACTCAAACAGGATAATTCCGCCCACCGCGATGGCTGCGCCCAAGAGCTTATGCCAGGCAAAGGGCGCCTTCTCCACCCCAAAAAGGCCGAACAGCTCTACCAGGTAGGCCACCACAATCTGGGCCACCACGATCAGGAGGGCCGCCCCCGCAGGCCCCAGGCTCCCCACGCTCCGAATCACCGTGTAGGTGATAAGCGCGCCAATCACGCCCCCCAGCAGAACATATCTGGGGGACACCTCCATAAGGCCGGATACCGGCTCTCTCCCTGTAAACAGCCACAAAAGCACGCAGACGGCGAATGCCGACAGCTGGACCCAGCCAGCCGCCACCCAGACGCTCGTCTGCTTTGTCACCTCCGTATTAAACACTCCCTGCACGCTCATAAGCGCTCCGGAGAGCAGCGCAATAAAAAATCCCATATTTCCCGCGTCCTTTCCCATTTACTGTCCGGCTGCCGTTCTGGCCGTATTGGAAAATACGTAACCGTTCAGACAACATCTTCTTGCCCGCCGGAACAGTAACTAGGATGCCCTGGGAGAAAATACATTATACCGCAATCCTTGTAAACCGTCCCCGGCCAGAGTATAATCAAAGCTGCAACGGTGCGCACCGTTTAGCAGCTGCCGTTCAAAGGAGGCTTGCAGCATATGGAATCTCTTTTTGTTTCGCTTTTGGCAGGGACCGCGTGGCCTATGGAAACGCCCCGTCCCTACGGCTTTTTTCACCTGGCCCTGGCCGGTTTGGGCATCCTTCTGGCCATCCTGCTGGCCCGCATCCTGTGCCCTTCGCCAAGGGGCGCCCTCAGGATCTCCCGCTTTGGGTCCCGCCCCCTTCGGGTTCTCCGGATCTGCGGTCTCATTCTGGCCTTAAGCGAGATCTACAAACAGGGATTTTTATATTATATTGTAAACCATGGCCATTATGACTGGTGGTATTTCCCCTTCCAGCTGTGCAGCGTTCCCATGTACCTGGCCCTGCTCCTGCCGCCTGAGGACGGGCGGGGGCCGGCTTTTGTCCGCCAAAGTTTCTGTACCTTTATCCAGGACTACGGCCTTCTGGGAGGGATTATGGCCCTGGCTGAACCCAGCGGCCTCATGCATCCCTACTGGACGCTGACGCTCCACGGATTTTTTTGGCACTTTATTCTTATTTTCATGGGGCTTTACTGCTCCATGAGCGGCCTTGGCGGCAGGAGCCGGGAGCGGTTTTTAAAAAGCCTCCCCCTGTTTTTCCTGTGCTGCGCCATAGCCACTGCCATCAACATTTTCTCCCGGCCTTACGGAAATGCGGATATGTTTTACATAAACCCCTACTACCCCAACGGGCAGATTGTATTCCGCCAGATCTCCTTAGCCATCGGATCCCTGGGGGGCAATCTCCTCTATCTCCTCTCCGTCATCCTCGGGGCCGCTGCCGTCCACTGGATCTTGGGGCGGCTGGGAAGGCGTCTCTAATAGCTGCCCTTTTTTAAGAGCCGGCGCAGATAGGCGTAGGACGCCTCCTCCCCCTGATCCCGCAGGATAAGGAGCACCTTTTCCAACAGGGCCCGGGTCTGCGGGTGGATGGTTATGTATTTCCTTGTCCGCTCATAATATTCCCAGGGGGAGGCGTTCGTGTAGTCCTTTCCGTTATACACCTGGCAGGCCGCAATCCGGTCGCACACCATCTCGGCCACGTAGCGCAGGGGCATCTTATTTCCCACAAGCCCCTCCTCCTTGTTCTTGGACACATCGATCCAGTATTCAAAATGGTGCTTGTTTCTCCCTTTATGGTGCAGCCACGCCCCGGAAAATCCCAGGGCCTCCCGCTCCGCCGCATTGGGACTCCGGTTGCCCTGGTAAAAGCGGACGCCGGTCCAGAACTCCTCCGGGCTGTATTTGGACAGATCATGGGTCAGGCCCTGGCGGTAAAGGCCAATCCGGAAGCAGTGCCTGCGCACCAGATGCCTGTGCTTTGTAATTGTCTGAAAATGTCTCCACACGTTGCGCAATTTCATAGTTCCCTATCCTCTTTTCTGCTGAAAATGTTTGACACTTCTGCACATTTGTGATATCCTTATGGCAGTTGCGAAATAACTCGCAGCGCTACATTTTTTATTATTTTTTGGAGGTATCACAATGAAAGGTACAGTTAAGTGGTTCAACAACCAGAAGGGTTACGGATTCATCTGTGACGAGCAGGGCAACGATGTATTCGTACACTACTCTGGCCTGAACATGGAGGGCTTCAAGTCCTTAGACGAGGGAGCTGAGGTGGAGTTCGACGTAGTCAACGGAGCGAAGGGCCCCCAGGCAACCAACGTAACCAAATTATAATCAATGAACAGACAGCGTACCTTTTTCAAACATATATCAGCTCTTGATAGACGTTGAATGAAGCAATACGTGAATTTCAAATGATTACAAGTAAGAGCCAGCCAGTCGCTGGCTCTTTTTGTTTTATGCCTGCCCTAAAAGCGCAGCCAGCTCCTCCACATCAAAGGTGTAGCTCCTGCCGCAGAAGTCACAGTTTACCTCCACCGGCTTCCCGTCCCGGATCATTGCGTCCAGCTCCTTCTTTCCCAGGCTTATCAGGGCTCTGGCCACCCGGTTTTTGCTGCATCCGCAGAAAAAGCGGGCCGGGTTTTTATCATTGATCTCCAGATCGAAATCCCCCAGAATATACTTTAAAATTGTCTCCGGCGTATTTCCCACATCCATGAGGGCTGTGACCGAGGTCACCTCCGCGAGCTTTCTCTCCAGGCCGCCCACCACATCCTCGGAGGCGCCGGGCATGAGCTGGAGAATAAATCCTCCTGCCTGGCGGACCGTATTGTCCTTATTCATGAGAACGCCCAGGGCCACCGAGGAGGGAGTCTGCTCCGAGGTCGCGTAATAGTAGGTGAGATCCTCGGCAATCTCACCGCTCACCAGAATCGTCTGTCCCACATAGGGCTCCTTCAGGCCGATATCCCGTACCACGCTTAAGATCCCAACGCCCAGAGCGCCGCCCACATCCAGCTTTCCCTTTTCATTGGGCGGCAGCATAACCCCTGGATTAAAGGCATAGCCCTTCACATTTCCATGGGAATCCGCCGTGACCGTCAGCCCCTTTATCGGGCCGTCCCCCTGAATCTTGATCGTCAGGAGATCCTTCTCCCCCTTCATATCATATCCCATCATCGCTCCTGCGGTGAGGAGCCGCCCCAGGGCCGCCGTAGCCACCGGGCTGGTGTTGTGCGCCTTTCTCGCCTCCTCCACCAAATCCCTGGTGGTGGCCGCAAACGCCCGGATCTGTCCTTTGGCCGCCGTGGCCCGGATTACATAATCTGCCATCTGTCTATTCATCCCTTTCTGTCTTTCCCACTTCCCGGAAAACCATGTACATCCTATCGCTGTCCGCCCTCAGAGGTTCCCTGGTAAACGCATCCCACAGAGCCACAAACTCCATCCCAGCCTCCTCTGCGGCCTGCCGCACCTCCTCCGGGGAGTAGGCCCTCTGGTAATGAGTCTCCTTAAGCCGCCGAAACAGCTCCCCCTCTCGCTCAAAGAGCGTCAGATCGTACTCATTGATTTTCTCCTGGGGATCATACGCATTGTACCAGATAAAGCTCCCGTCCTCCCGATCCTCTGCAAACGTCTGATCTCCCAGGAGCTGTTCATATTTATATTCCGTATT
>CALWRY010000060.1 GCA_944384065.1 uncultured Enterocloster sp.
GATCAGGTGATTGACGGGATTGTGCCCATCGTGGGGACCACATTTCCCGACGAGCACCTGATGGCGGGGTATCTCTCCTCCCTGAACCAATTTCTGCGCCAGTATAAAAACTGTATGCTCCTACCGGCCCACAACGAGCCCATATGGGACGTGAAGCGGGTGGTGAACCGGATTCTCTACGCCTACAATGAAAAGGTGGAGCTGATGCGGCAGATCCTCTACCGCAGCCGCCGGGAGATGACGGTGCGTCAGGTGGCCTGCATCGCCTACGGCATGGGGGAGATTCCGGAGGACACCAAGGAATTCGTAAAGCTGAAGATGGTAATGAGCAAGACATTTTCCTGCCTGGAGTACCTGCGGGACCGGGATCTGGCCATCCGGTCCGAGCGGGACGGCACATTTTACTGGCAGTCCGCAGAGCTATAGAGCCGTAGAAAGCACAGGCCGCCTGCCGGAAGCCCAAAGCGGCCCGGAAGCCCAAAGCGGCCTGAAAGCCCAGAGCGGCCCGGAAGCCCAAACCAGCCTGGAAACCAGAAAAACAGCACTTGCATATTTTGAAAAATCATGTATAGTAGAGGAAGAAGGCCGGCGGACAGCTTTGCCGCCTTCGGGAAACCATTCATACAGGATTCGCAGAGTAGGCGTATGCGCGTTAAGTGCCTGCTGAACAGGGAGTTGTCAGCGGGACGAAAGGGGAGGACCCCTGCGGTGCGTAGGCCGCATCCCGCTGCATCAGAGAGTAGAGTTATCTCCGATTGTAGTTTGAGAGGTCTGCAGAGGAGGTAATTTTTTTATGAGAAAATATAGCTGGAAGGAATTATTTGTAAGCTCCTACGGGGAGCTAAGGCATGCCGGGACCATGACGGTCTGCGCCCTGATGGGGGCGGCGGCCATTGTGCTGGGCTCCCTAAGCATCTACGTGACGGATACCATCCGCATCGGCTTTTCCGGGATCCCCAATCAGATTGTTCACTACCTCTTCGGGCCGGTGACAGGGAGCCTGTTTGCCGGGGCCATGGACATATTAAAGTACCTGATTAAGCCCTCCGGGGCGTTTTTCCCAGGCTTCACCTTGGTGACCATGGCCGCCGGCCTCATCTACGGGTGTTTTTTCTATAAAAGGCCCATCACCTTTGGCCGGGTGCTGGCCGCCCACCTGGCGGTGGCCCTGGTCTGCAACGTAATTTTAAATACCGCCTGTCTCTCCGTACTGTACGGGAAGGGGATGGGGGTCCTGCTTCCCCCCAGGCTGGTGAAAAATCTGATCATGTGTCCCATTGACTCAGTCATCTTTTATCACGTGGCAAGGGCGCTGGACGCGGCGGGAGTATTTCGGGCGATTAAAAGAAAAGGGGCGTCGGCATAAGGAGAAACTATAGGAAGATAAAGATTGGCATGCCCGGGCGATGGCGCGGATATAAAAGAAAAAAGCCCCATATCGCCATGCTGTTAGAGAGCTCAAGCAGGGATCTTCCATGGGAACGCTGCATACCTGCGGGAGATATACGCCGGGTATAGCCGCGAAAGCCTGCCCGGCGGCCCATAAGGGGCCGGTCAGGCCCGCACGCCGCCCTTCATAAGCTTCCTTAAGGAGCGGATGAACAGCGTGGTTGTGGTGCACACCGCGATAAAGTCCGCGATGGGCTCAGCCAGGAACACGGCGAAGGTCTTGTCTGCGAAGAAATTCGGCAGGATGTAGATCAGGGGGATGAGGAGGAACACCTTCCGCAGCAGGGCCAGGAAAAGGGAGGTCCGGCTGTCTCCCAGAGCGATAAAGGTCTGCTGGCAGGCCACCTGGGCGCCCAGGAGAAGGGAGCAGCTCATGTAAATCCGAATGGCCCACATGCTGTATTCGGAAAGAGCCGCGTCCCGCGTAAAAATCAGGATGAACGCCATGGGGGCGAACATACAGACCGCCCACAGCAGGGCGGAGTAGCACAGGCAGGCGGTGAGGAGCAGACGGAAGGTTTTGCCCACCCGATCCATCTTACCAGCGCCGTAGTTGAAGCTTACGATGGGCTGGGAGCCCTGGGTCATGCCCTGGAGGGGCAGCAGAGAGAACTGCATGGCGCTGCTCAGGATGGTCATGGCACCCACGGCCAGATCCCCTCCGTATTTCTGCAGGGAGGTATTAAAGCAGATATTCAGAATACTCTCTGTAAACTGCATGACAAAGGGGGAGAGTCCAAGGGCGATGCAGGGCATGAGCACTTTGGCGCGGGGCCGCAGATGGGAGCTCCGGATCCTCAGCCAGCTTTTTTTGGAGGACAGAAATTGAACCACCCAGACGGCGGAGATGCCCTGGGAAATGATCGTAGCCAGGGCGGCCCCCTCCACGCCCATGTCCAGGCCAAACATGAGGATGGGATCCAGGATAATGTTGCAGATCGCGCCGATCAGGACGGTGAGCATCCCGATTTTGGCATAGCCCTGGGCATTGATAAAGGCGTTGAGCCCCAGGGAGAGCTGGACAAAGATGGTTCCCAGGGCATAGATGCGCATGTAGGCCCAGGCATACTGGATGGTGTGATCGCTGGCGCCGAACATCAGGAGGATCTGGCGCCCGAAGGCCTGGAAGAACAGCGTCAGGGCCAGAGCCACCAGGATCAGGGCCGTGGTACAGCTTCCCAGGATCCGCTCCGCCTCCTCCTTCTTTCCCTTTCCCAGCATGATGGAGGCCCGGGGAGCTCCGCCCATGCTCACCAGATAGGCGAAGGCGGAGATTGCGGTGATCACGGGAAATGTGACGCCCACGCCGGTGAGGGCGCTGGCACCGATATCCGGCAGGTGGCCGATGTACATGCGATCCACCATGTTGTAGAGAACATTGATGATCTGGGCGGTGATGGCCGGTATGGCGAGCCGGATCAGGAGCCGTCCCACGCTCCCCTGGCCCAGATCGATTTCTTTTGCCTGTCCTTTTTTATCCATAAGTAAGTGTGTCCTTCCTTTAATTATAAGTATCTTTAAATATATCTCGAAAAAAAAGGAAAGTCAAATGGGGACTGCCGGTTAATACCGATTTTTGGCAGACATTAAATATTTTTAAAAATTCCTTGACGAAATATGGATTTTGATGTAGAATAATATCCGTTGTACCGATGGGCTATCGCCAAATGGTAAGGCAACGGACTCTGACTCCGTCATTTCCAGGTTCGAGCCCTGGTAGCCCAGCTTCAAAAGAAGCCGATAAACCTTATTTTACAAGGTTTATCGGCTTATTTTGGTGTGAAAAAGTATGATTAAACGAACCAAACTGGCACATACCAGTTCTTTTCATTTACGGGCAATAAGGCTTCTGCTGCGTATTGAATCCCGTCAATCAGCACCGAAGCGGAATACCTCTGCAAAACAATGCAGGATCATGTTTCGCTAAATACCACACATCGGGATCATCCAAGGTTATATATTTCCGTTCCAGTCCCTTACTTCTCTGCGTTTCTGCGCGTTTCTGCAGAAGGGTCATTTTTTTCCATCTGTCTGTGGCCGATGACCAGCAGCACAAGGAACATCTCCGAGATCCACGCAATCGTATCCTCCGCAGCACGTTTCATATATGCCATGTCCGCTGTCTCCCTTCCAATTTTATTACAACCAGGCGTGTCCTGTACATCGGACTAGGGGCGCCCTTTGGGGTATGCCCGTCGCCTATTTGCCAAGACACGCCCGGAAAGTCCGCACGGCATGCCCAGGAAGTCAGTCGTCCCGGAATTCCGCCCGGTGAAGAATTGTCCACGGGATGATGCAGGCGGCGCAGACAATCCAGGTAAAGGGCTCGCAGACGCACACGGCCAGGTATCCCCACACCGGGACGGCAAAAAAGGCGAAGATCACCTTTCCGGCCAGCTCCAGCGTGCTGCAAAATAAGGGCATGAAGGGCTTTCCCATTCCCTGGAGCACGTTGCGCAGCACCACCAGGACCGCCATGGGCGGGATGAGGGGAATGCTGATTTTCAGATACAGCTGTGCGCTGCGGATCACCTCCGGGTTGCTGGTTCCCGTGATCAGGCGGACGGCGGCGCCGGCAAAGGAAAAGGTGATGATCACTGCGGCGATCCACCAGATGCCGTAGAGCAGCAGGGAGGTGCGGATTCCCTCACCAATCCGCTTTTTATAGCCGGCGCCGTAATTCTGGCTGGCGTAGGTGGCGGCGGCAGTGCTTATGGATCCGCCGGGCAGGTAAAACAGCTCCGCCAGGCACCGGGCCGCCACCTGGGCCGCGATGTAGGTCTGCCCGAGGGCATTGATGCTGCTCTGGAGGGTCACGCTGCCGATGTTGTAGATCGTGCTCATGAGAGCCATGCTGAGGCCCGTTGTCAGCATCCGGAGGACGAATCGGGGCGGGACGCGCCACTGCCTTTTCCCGAACCGGAGCCAGGGATAGAAGCGGATGATGTAGAGGATCCCCAGGGCGGCGCTGATTCCCTGGGCCAGCACAGTGGCCACGGCCGCGCCCCCGACCCCCATGCCGAGGGGCCCCATAAACCAGATGTCCAGGCCGATATTTAAGAGGCTGCTGAACAAAAGCAGCAGAAGGGGCGTAACGCTGTTGCCCACGGACCGGAGCAGGCTGGCCTCCAGGTTGTAGATCATGGTCAGGGGGATCCCCGCAAGTATCACGGTCAGGTATTCCAGGGCCCCGGCCATGGCATCCTCCGGAACCTTAAGGAGAATCAGAAGGGGGT
Organism: uncultured Enterocloster sp.; assembly: GCA_944384065.1. GTDB lineage: Bacteria > Bacillota > Clostridia > Lachnospirales > Lachnospiraceae > Enterocloster. The sequence continues at coordinate 4,686 of CALWRY010000060.1, forward strand.
TCCGGAGCGCCAGAAATCCAGCGGTCAAAAGCAGGGAGGCGATCAGGGAGAGCGTGGTCATCCAGCACACGGACCGAAGCAGCCGGGGCCGGTCGTCTGCCCCGAAGTACCGGCTCACCATCAGGGCCAGACCATTGTTCAGGCCGAAGGCGAAATTGGTGATCAGGCTGTACAGGGCCCCAGTGGCCCCGATCTGGGCTAAGGCCTCGTCCCCCAGAATATGCCCCGCGATGGAGGTGTCCGCCAGGTTGTAGAACTGCTGCAGCAAATTTCCAAAAAAGAGGGGAAGGGCAAAGATGAGAAGCAGGCGTGCCGGATCCCCCTTGGTCATGTCCGTCACGCGGCTTTTTCGTGTATGTTCCATGGTTCATTTCTTTCCTTTCAGACGTATTATAGCAGGAAAATGAAATTTGCGCATGTACAAAATGAAATGTTCTTTACAGGGTTTGGGCCGCTGGCGTATAATGCATTTGACCGTATTATGGGACGGAAAACCAGATAAGGAGCGGACAATGCGTACATTTTATTACAATGGAAATGTTTATACCGGAAAACTTCCTCTGGCTGCGGCTTTCGGGGTGGAGGACGGAAAATTTATCTTTGCGGGATCCAATGAGGAGGTCCGTGCCCTGAAGCGGGCGGGGGACCGCCTTGTGGATCTGGAGGGCCGCTTTGTGTGCAGCGGCTTTAATGACAGCCATATGCACCTGCTGAGCTTTGGAAGCTCTTTGCGCGCGGCGCGGCTGGCGGAGCACACGGGAAGTCTGGCGGATATGGTGGATTGCCTGCGGGCCTTTAAGGAGAGCAGAAGCTTCCGGGAGGGGGACTGGATCCAGGGACGGGGCTGGAACCAGGACTATTTTGCGGATGTGAGCCGGATGCCGGACCGCCATGACCTGGATAAGGTTTCCACGGACATCCCCATCTGCGCGGAGCGGGCCTGCGGCCACTGCCTGGTGGTGAACTCCCGGGCCCTCTCCCTCTTGGGGATCCGCGCGGACACGCCCCAGCCTGCAGGCGGGCGGATCGGCATGGACGGGGATGGGCCGGACGGCCGTTTCTTTGACAATGCCATGGATCTGGTCTACCGCGCGATTCCGGGCCCGGACAAGGCGGAGGTAAAGGAGATGATGCTGGCGGCCTGCCGGGCCTTAAATGCCTGCGGCGTCACCAGCAGCCAGAGCGACGACTACTGCGCCTTTCCCGATGTGCCCTGGACCCTGGTGAATGAGGCCTACCGGGAGCTGGAGGAGGAGGGCCGGCTCACGGTGCGGGTCTATGAGCAGAGCAATTTTTCCACCCTGGAGGGGCTTAGGGAATTTGTGGAGGCCGGAAACCGGACGGGGAAGGGCAGCAGCCTTTTTAAGATCGGCCCGCTGAAAATGCTGGGGGACGGCTCCCTGGGCTCCCGAACCGCCTTCTTAAGCCGGCCCTACGCGGACGACGCCTCCACCTGCGGCATCCCCGTGTTCACCCAGGAGGCCCTGGACGAGATGGCAGCCTATGCCAATGCCCGGGGAATGCAGATGGCGGTTCACGCCATCGGGGACGCCTGCCTGGACCGGGTGCTGGCGGCCTATGAGAGGGCCTTAAAGGCCTGCCCCAGGCCGGATCACCGCCACGGCATTGTCCACTGCCAGATTACCCGGCCGGATCAGCTGGCGAAGATCCGCCGCATGAAGCTGCACGTCTACGCCCAGAGCATTTTCCTGGACTATGACATCCGCATGGTGCGGGAGCGGGTGGGGGAGGAGCTGGCCTCCACCAGCTACAGCTGGAAAACCCTGCTGCGGGGGCAGACCACGGTGAGCAACGGATCGGACTGCCCGGTGGAGCTGCCCTACGTGATGGCCGGCATCCAGTGCGCGGTGACCCGGAGGACCCTGGGGGGTTCCATGGGCCCCTACCTGCCGGACGAGGCTTTCACGGTGCAGGAGGCCCTGGACAGCTATACCCAAGGGGGCGCTTACGCCAGCTTTGAGGAGCAGGTGAAGGGGAAAATCGCCCCGGGCATGCTGGCGGACTTTGCGGTGCTGGGGGAGAATCCCTTTGAGGCTTCGCCGGACCGGCTGCGGGAGATTGCAGTGGAAGCCGCGTACCTGGGGGGCCGGAAGGTGCGGTAAGACCGGCAGCTTGGCCCGCAAAAAAAGCCGTCCATAAAAAGCCGCCCACAAAATTGAAAAAACCCTTGACAACCTCCCTAAGTCCATGTATAATAACATCCGCAGTCAGCAAGAGAGAGCAGTATGGATGGCTGCGGATAGATGCATTGGGCTATCGCCAAAGGGTAAGGCAACGGACTCTGACTCCGTCATTTTCAAGGTTCGAATCCTTGTAGCCCAGTTTTAAAGAGCTCGAGATATCTTGTAGATGCAGGATATTCCGGGCTGTTTTTTTGTCCTGGAAAGCCGCTATTGTCGAACAGGCGGTTCCTGTGCTATTATGAGGTAAGATAAAAGGAGATGGGAGCATGTACAGCTTTGACAGCCGGGTGCGCTACAGTGAGACCGGGGAGAACGGCCGCTTGAGCATCCGGGGAATGATTGACTATATGCAGGACTGCAGCACCTTCCAGTCCGAGGACGCGGGCGTGGGCGTGCGGTACTTTGAGGAGAGCCATAAGGCCTGGATGCTGTCCTCCTGGCGCATCCGCATCCGGCAGATGCCACGGCTGGGGGAACGGATCCGCGTGGGGACATGGCCCACGTCCTTTAAGGGCCTCCACGGCTTTCGGGACTTTCTCATCAGCGGCCCGGAAGGGGAAGTCCTGGTGCAGGCCCATTCCGTATGGTTCTTGTACGACACACAGAAAAATGTTCCCCTCCGGGTAGGAGACATTGACCGGGAGCCCTACGGCGCCACGGAGCCGCCTCTGGATATGGGGCCGGATCCCGGAAGGATCAAGCTGCCGGATCCGGAGCATTTTACAGAGGGGGAGCCGGTGCGCATACAGCCCCACCATCTGGACACGAACCACCATGTAAACAATGCCTGGTATGTGGAGTTTGCCAGGGGAGCTATCCCCCAGCTGTGTGAGATACGGGAGATCCGGGCAGAATATAAGAAGGCGGCCCTGCTGGGCGATGTGCTCATTCCCCGGATCGCTGCGGATCCCCAGGGCGGGCGGATCGTGGTTCTCGCCGGGGAGAACGGGGAGATCAGCGCGGCGGCGGCCTTTTCATAGGGGCGCCGGGCCACAGGCTTTGGGAGCCGGATGACAAAAGAAGAATATGAGGGAGAGTAAAAATGATTGAATTGGGAAAAATACAGGAACTGGAGATCGTAAGGATCAAGGAGTTCGGCGTATATCTGGCGGAAAGCCGGGAAGATGAACAGGCGGTCCTCCTGCCGGCAAAGCAGGTCCCGGAGGGCGCCGGGGTGGGCGATAAGCTCTCCGTGTTTATCTACCGCGACTCCTCGGACCGGCTCATCGCCACCACCGCAAAGCCCAGGCTGCAGGTGGGAGAGACAGAGCTTTTGGAGGTGAAGGACGTGTCCAGGATTGGCGCTTTTTTGGACATGGGCCTGGAAAAGGATCTCCTCCTGCCCTTTAAGGAGCAGACCCACCCCGTGCGGAAGGGGGAGAGGTGCCTGGTCACCCTCTATGTGGACAAGACCGGCCGTCTGGCGGCCACCATGCACGTCTACTCCCATATGCGCAGCGACTCCCCCTATCAGGCCGGCGACTGGGTGGAGGGAACCGTATATGAGATCAAGGACGGGCTGGGGGCTTTTGTGGCTGTGGACAACCGGTATTTCGGCCTGGTGCACGCCCGCGAGATCTTCGGCAGGCTCCGGGAGGGGGATCGGATCCGGGCCAGAGTGATGCAGGTGCGCCCGGACGGGAAGCTGGATCTGAGCCTGCGGGAAAAGGCATACCTGCAGATGGAGCCGGACAGCCAGAAGATTCTCCAGGTGATGGAGGAGTTCGACGGCGTGCTCCCCTTCACGGACAAGGCGGATCCCCAGGTGATCCTGCGGGAATTCGGCATGAGCAAAAATGCTTTTAAGCGGGCAGTGGGCCATCTTTTGCGGGAGGGCCAGGTCCGGATCACGGAGAGCGCCATCGAGCGAACAGAACCCGCCGGCCGCTTCGGCGCAAAAGACCGCACAGACAGGAAAGGGGACAGCAGGTTTGCTAAGAAGGACAAACGCGGCAATTGAATACGGGATTATTTCTATTGGAACCATCATCATGGCATTTGCCATCAAAAATATATATGACCCGGTGAACATGGTAACCGGAGGCGTCTCCGGTCTGGCCATCATTATCAAGGAGCTGTGGGGAGTCCCCCTGTGGCTCTCCAACTCCATTTTAAATGTGCCCCTCTTTACCGCAGCCTACTTTATCATGGGCTGGAAATTCATCAAGAGGACCCTGTTCGCCACGGTTCTGCTCTCTGCGGCCCTGTACGTGCTGCCGGTGGTGAACCTGACGGACAGCGACATGCTGCTCTCCGCCATCTTCGGGGGAATCTTAAGCGGCGTGGGAACGGGCCTGGTGTTTTTGGGGGGCTGCACAACCGGCGGCACGGACATGCTGGCGGCTCTTATCCAGAAGGCCATGCCCTACTATACCATCGCCCAGGTGATGCAGGTGTTGGACGGGCTCATTGTGGCGGCAGGGGCCCTGCTCTTTGGAATTCCGGCCGCGCTCTACGCCATGATCGCCATTTTCTGCCTGGCAAAGGTGACGGACGGCCTCATAGAGGGCCTGAAATTTTCCAAGCAGGCCTATATTATTTCCGACCATTACCGGGAGATCGCCCAGGCGGTTATGGACCGGATGGGGCGGGGCGTCACCAGCCTGGAGGCAGTGGGGATGTACTCCGGACAGGAGAAAAAGGTGCTTTTCTGCGTGGTTTCCAAGAAAGAATTGGTGCAGCTTCGCCAAATTACGGCGGAGTTTGATCCGAGGGCATTTATGATTGTAAACGACGCCAGGGAGGTTTTCGGAGAGGGCTTTATTGAATAGTGACGAATAAATCCGGCATTTTGCCTATGTTCTCAGAATTTGCCGCACATTAAACAAAAAGAAAAGAAAACTGCTCGGAGAAGTTTGTGACATCCAGCAGTTTTTTTTTTTAGTATACAAATTAGCTAAATACAAATTTTGGATTTTGTGGAATAACAATATGGAAACAAATGCGGCTTTCATGTATGATAAGGGCAGTTACAAAAGTGCTATGAAAGTGTTTTAGGAGGAAAACAGAATGGCTAGTTTATCATTGAGAAATGTAACCAAGAAGTATCCCAATGGCTTTGTGGCCGTTAAGGATTTTAATCTGGAGATTGAGGACAAGGAGTTTATCATCTTCGTAGGACCTTCAGGATGCGGTAAGTCCACCACCCTTCGTATGATCGCAGGCCTGGAGGACATTTCTTCCGGCGAGCTGTACATCGATGGCAAGCTGATGAACGATGTGGAGCCCAAGGACCGGGATATCGCCATGGTATTCCAGAACTACGCTCTGTATCCTCATATGTCCGTATATGACAACATGGCCTTCGGTCTGAAGCTTCGAAAGACCCCGAAGGATGAGATCGACAAGAAGGTACATGACGCTGCCAAGATCCTGGATCTGGAGCACCTGTTAGATCGCAAGCCCAAGGCTCTTTCCGGCGGCCAGAGACAGCGTGTTGCTATGGGACGCGCTATTGTCCGCAGCCCCAAGGTATTCCTGATGGACGAGCCGCTGTCCAACCTGGATGCCAAGCTGAGAGGCCAGATGCGTGTTGAGATCTCCAAGCTTCATCAGAGACTGGAGACCACCATCATCTACGTTACCCATGACCAGACAGAGGCTATGACCCTTGGTACCAGAATCGTCGTTATGAAGGACGGCGTGGTGCAGCAGGTAGGAAGCCCCCAGAACCTGTATGACAACCCCTGCAACAAGTTCGTTGCCGGATTCATCGGCACACCGCAGATGAACATGATCGACGCCCAGGTTGGCAAGGCCGGCGAGGACGTTACCCTGACATTCGGCGGACACACCCTGCATCTTCCCGCTGAGAAGGCGAAGAAGCTGGAAGCTGCCGGCTATGTGGGCAAGGTTGTTACCGTTGGCATCCGTCCCGAGGATCTGCATGACGAGGAGGCCTTCCTTGCGGCTAATCCCAAGAGCATCTTTGACGCGACCATCCGTGTATACGAGATGCTGGGCTCCGAGGTTCTTCTGTACTTCGATATCGAGGATGCGAACTTCACCGCTAAGGTGAACCCGAGAACCACAGCCAGAACCGGCGATACCGTGAAGCTGGCCATGGACCTTGACAAGATACATATCTTTGACAAGGATACGGAGAATGTAATCCTGAACTAACGGCGGTTCCCCGGACGCCGGGCAGGGGCATAAGCGCCTGGCCAGCGTCCGGAAAGCCCTGATGAGACATCTGACAGAACGAGCAAGAGAGGCGAAACTCTCTTGCTTTTTTTGACACTTTGCATTAAAATAAGAAAATAGGGATGGCAGTGTAATAGTTCAGCCGCCTGAACTGTTACACAGGAATAACTCCGAATACGTCAAAAAGGAGAACGCAGAATGATTTCAAATCAGATACTTCAGACTACGCTGGACGGATTGAAAGCGATTACGCGCATTGACTTAGGGATCTGCGATACGGAAGGGAAGGTGCTTGCATCCACCTTTACGGATGCGGAGGAGTCCGAGAATTCTATTTTGGCATTTGTGGATTCGCCGGCGGACAGCCAGGTGATTCAGGGCTATCAGTTTTTTAAGGTTTTTGACGAGCATCAGCTGGAATATATCCTTCTGGCCAAGGGAGCCAGCGACGATGTCTACATGGTGGGAAAGCTGGCGGCCTTCCAGATCCAGAATCTGCTGGTGGCCTACAAGGAGCGCTTTGACAAGGATAACTTTATCAAGAATCTGCTTCTGGACAACCTGCTTTTGGTGGACATCTACAACCGGGCCAAGAAGCTCCACATTGACACCGATGTGAAGCGGGTGGTGTTTATCATTGAGACCCACAACGAGAAGGATGTGAACGCCCTGGAGACAGTGCGCAGCCTCTTTGCGTCCAAGACCAAGGATTTTATCACCGCTGTGGACGAGAAGAATATTATCCTGGTGAAGGAAGTTCGGACAGGCGAGACCTATGCGGAGCTGGAGAAGACGGCCAACACCATTCTGGATATGATGAACACGGAGGCCATGACAAAGGTGCGCGTGGCCTACGGCACGGTCATCGGGGATATCAAGGAGGTTTCCCGCTCTTACAAGGAAGCCAAGATGGCCCTGGATGTGGGGAAGGTCTTCTACTCCAACAAGAACGTCATCGGGTTCAACAATCTGGGAATCGGACGGCTTATCTATCAGCTTCCCATTCCCCTGTGCAAGATGTTCATCCGGGAAGTGTTCGACGGCAAGTCCCCGGATGAGTTTGACGAGGAGACTCTGGCCACGATCAACAAGTTCTTTGAGAACAGCCTGAATGTGTCCGAGACATCCAGACAGCTCTACATCCACAGGAACACCCTGGTGTACCGCTTAGACAAGCTGCAGAAGAGCACGGGGCTCGATCTGCGGGTGTTTGAGGACGCCATCACCTTCAAGATCGCCCTTATGGTGGCCAAGTATATGAAGTATATGGAAACCATGGATTACTAGGAGCAAACCGGATGATAGAGTTCAGCCATGTGAGCAAGACCTATGGCGCGGGCAGCCGGGCGGTGAAGGATCTGAACCTGACCATCCGGGACGGGGAATTTGTCTTTGTGGTGGGCCGCAGCGGATCCGGCAAAAGCACGCTGATCAAGATGCTTTTAAAGGAGGTGGAGCCCACCCGGGGGCGCATCCTGGTGAACGATATGGATCTGGGAAGGATGCCCCGCCGGTACATCCCCAGGTACAGGAGGACGCTGGGGGTGATTTTCCAGGACTTCCGCCTTTTAAAGGATCGGACCGTATTTGAGAATGTGGCCTTTGCCCAGAGGGTGATCGGGGTGCCGGGCCGGGTGATCCGGGAGTCGGTTCCCGAGATGCTCCGCCTGGTGGGGCTTTCCGCCAAGTACAAGGCCTATCCCAGACAGCTCTCCGGAGGGGAGCAGCAGCGGGTGGCCATTGCCAGGGCGCTTATCAATAATCCGGAGGTGCTTCTGGCCGACGAGCCCACAGGCAATCTGGACAGCTTCCACACCCATGAGATTATGCGGCTGCTGGAGGAGATCAACCGCCGGGGCACTACCGTGATTGCGGTGACTCACAGCAGGGAGATGGTGGACGAGATGAATAAGCGGGTGATCACCATGGATCGGGGCGCGGTTATCAGCGATACGGGAGGAGAGGCCGGGGCTGCCTATGAGGATTAATACGTTCTGGTATTGTTTAAAACAGGGAATTGTCAATATATGCAGGAATATGTTGTTTTCGCTGGCGTCGATAGCAACTATTTCTGCATGTATTTTTTTATTTTGTCTTTTTTTTGCCCTGGGCGCGAATATTAATTATGGATCCCGGATGGCGGAGAGTACGGTGGGGATCACGGTGTTTTTTGACGAGTCCCTGACGGAGGAGGAGATAGAGGCGGTTGGGAGCCAGATTGGAACCTGGCGGGAGGTGCGCCAGCTGCGCTTTGTCTCCGCTGCGGAGGCCTGGGACACCTTTAAGGAGGTGTACTTTGAGGGGGAGGAGGAGCTGGCCGAGGGCTTTGCTGAGGATAATCCTCTGGCGGGCTCCGCGTCCTATGAGATATTTCTGGAGGACATCGCGGATCAGGAGGAGATTGTGCAGCGCCTTCAGGAGCTTGGGGGCGTGCGCCGGGTCCGGTACTCCAGCGCCCTGGCGGAGGGCTTCATGCGCGCGGGACGGGTGATAGGGGTGATTTCCCTGGTGATCATCGCCATACTCCTGGCAGTGGCCGTGTTCCTGATCAGCAACACCATCTCCGTGGCTGCGGCCTTTCGGAGGAGGGAGAACGAGATCATGCGCTATATCGGGGCTACGAATTTCATGATCCGGGCGCCCTTTGTGGTGGAGGGGGTTATTTTGGGCTCCCTGGGCGCGGTGATTCCCCTGGCCCTGATTTGTTTCCTCTACCAGGAGGGAGAGGCGTACCTGAGGGAGGAGTTTGGAAGCCTGACCGGCCTTTTTGAGCCCCTTGGGATTGACCTTCTCTTTCCCTATATGTCGGGCTGCGCCATGGCGCTGGGAGTTGGAATTGGATTTTTGGTGAGTTTCTTTACCATACGAAGACATTTGAAAGCATAAAAGGCAAAGCGCATATGATGACAGTGAGAAGATGGAAGGCAGCCCTGGCTGCGGGGGGATTTTTGTGCCTGGGGGCGGCATTTTCCGCCTATGCCACCAGCGTGGAGCTGGACGGCGCGAAGGAACAGATTTCCGCCCTGGAGCAGGAGAAGGAGCGGGTGGAGGGGACGCTTCAGGATTTGGAAAAGCAGAAGGAGGATACAGCCGCCTATGTGCGGGGGCTTGACGGGGAGCTGGCAGCTATTTCCCGGGAGCTTGACAGGCTTGCGGGCGAGATTGGGGCCAAGGAGGCGGAGATTTCCCAGGCCCAGGATCAGCTTGAGGCGGCAAAGGCCAGGGAGGAGAGCCAGTACCAGTCCATGAAGCTTCGGATCAAGTACATGTATGAAAATGGGCAGACGACCGCCCTGGAGGCCGTCCTGGATGCAAAGAGCCTGTCCCAGCTCTTAAACCGGGCGGAGTATGCCAGCCAGATCGCGGCCTACGACCGGAGGATGCTGGCGTCCTACAAGGAGGCCAAAGAGGCGGTGCGAATGGAGGAGGAAGCCCTTGCGGCGGAGCGGGAGGATCTCCTTCAGATGGAGGAGGCCCTCCAGGCCAAGGAGGCATCCACAGAGGAGCTTTTGGCCGCCAAGACCGCCCAGCTGGCCGCCTATGAGGCCCAGAGTGAGCAGGCCCAGGCCCAGCTGGCCCAGTATAATGCGGACATCGAGGCTCAGGAGCAGCGGATGCGCCAGATAGAGGAAGAGATGCGCCGGCGGGAGGAGGAGGCCAGAAAGCAGGCCCAGGCTCAGGGAGAGGCGTATGAGACGGTGGATTTGGGGAATATTAGCTTTATATGGCCCTGCCCGTCCAGCAGGCGGATCACCTCCGCCTTTGGGGACAGGGAGTCCCCCACGGAGGGGGCGTCCTCCAACCATAAGGGCGTGGATATCGGCGCGGCGTCTGGCTCGGATATCCTGGCCGCCGCAGAGGGGGAAGTGGTGATTTCTACATACAGCTATTCCGCCGGGAATTATATCATGATTGACCACGGAGGCGGGGTGAGCACCGTGTACATGCACTGCTCCCAGCTTTTGGCGGATGTGGGGGATTCGGTGAGCCAGGGACAGGTGATAGCCAAGGTGGGATCCACCGGGTATTCCACAGGCCCCCACCTCCACTTCGGGATCCGCTCCGGCGGAAGCTATGTGGATCCCTTGAATTATGTGAGATAGATAGGAGACAGATTGTGGACAGTAATCGAGTGAATGACGACAGATCAGAGGAGAAGAACGGCCGGTCCGGGAAAAACCGGTTTTGGACAGGGGTTTTGGCCGGCGCCCTTGTGACGGCCCTGGCCGGCCTTGTGGTGGTGGGCATGTCCGCCGGCATCTATCTTTTTGCCCAGGGCATGATGAGCCGCCAGCCCGCCCAGAGCCAGGACCAGGAGGCCCGGCCGGCTCAGGGGGAAAATGCGATTGATTACGGGAAGCTCACTTCCAAGATGCAGCTCATAGAGCGGATTATTGATCAGTATTTTCTCTATGACAAGGACGCGGAGGCAGTGGAGGACTATGCCTACCTGGGGATGATGGCGGGCCTGGGGGATCCCTATTCCACCTACTATAACGCCGGGGAGTTTCAGTCCATGCAGGATTCCACCAGCGGGACTTACTACGGGATCGGTGCCATGATCAGCCAGAACCGGAGCACCGGCCTGTGCACCGTGGTGCGGGTCTACGAGGACACGCCGGCCATGGAGGCCGGCATGCTGCCCGGGGATGTGATTTACCAGGTGGGAGACGTGCTGGTGGCCGGACAGAGCCTGGATGTGCTGGTCAATAATGCGGGGATTTCCCAGTTTGGTCTGTTTACCGATCTCACGCAAGGAGATTGGGAAA
>CALWRY010000061.1 GCA_944384065.1 uncultured Enterocloster sp.
TACGGCGATTTCGCCGCCTTTGTTCTGGATCTGGACGCCAGGTATAATGAGGAAACCGGCCTTCTGACCGTACTCATCCCCGTTACCCACAAGACCACTGGGGCGGACGCCATCCCCTATGCCCAGGCTGTGCTGAAGACGATTGGCGACTCTGTGGCCACCCAGAATTTCTACTATGAGTCCCCGGATCAGGAGAGCGGCCAGGATGACACCTACTACGGCAGCTTTTTTGATGAGCATGACGTATGTGTCCAGGTATTCTACTATGACGATGAAGGCGACGAGAGCGCATACCTTATGAATGATACCATGAAGGCAGGAGAGCAGAGGGCTTTGATCGCCCTGGTAGATTGAGAGAGGGATTACTATGACGAGAATTGACAAATACTGGAAACGCGCGGCAGCCGGACTCCTGACAGCGACCATGCTGATGGCGGGCGGACGGGGGCTGAACCTTGAAAGCTTTGCCATGACCTCATCAGAACCCTTTGTGGAGCATCAGGTGCTCCAGGCCCCGGGGACGCTGGTGATTGACGACGGCCAGAGCGCCGCAGCAGGCGGGAACACCCAGAGCGCCCTGGCAGGAGGGAGCACCCAGAGCGCCCCGGCAGGCGGCAACGGCCAGGTGATGGCCTTCGGCGCAGTCTCCACCCCGGTGACGGACTCCTCCTCCCTCTTTGGGCCGGGCCGCCTCACCATGTACGCCAACCATGATACCAATGCCCAAAGTCTTTCCGTGATTATTGAGACAGGGGCCGGCGGACTGATTGTGGTTGACGGGGGCTGGAGAGACAACGCGGAATTTCTCTTAAACCAGATCAAGCAGAAGGGCGGCCATGTCCAGGCCTGGCTGCTCACCCATCCGGATACGGATCACATAGGCGCCCTTGCGGATATCCTGTACAACCACAGCGGGGAGATTGCGATTGACGGCATCTACTACTCCTTCCTGGAGGATGAGTGGTACGCGCAGAATGACGCGGATGTGGCCAGCATGGTGGCCTATGTCAAGGGGGCCTTCGCCAAGGTAGCGCCGGAGATCCTCCACGGGGATATTGTCTCCGGCCAGGTGATTGAGGCCGGACCCGCCCGGATCCAGGTTCTCAACCAGGCCTACAAGCTGACCAGCGATGTGATCAACAACAGCAGCGTGGCCTATCTGGTCTCCCTCAACGGAACCAACGCAGTGTTCCTGGGGGATCTGGCCATAAGCGGCGGCAACAAGCTTATGTCGGAGCATGACCTGGGAGCCCTGGACTGCGATATTGTCCAGCTGGCCCACCACGGGCAGAGCGGCGTGACCTATGATGTGTACAAGGCCCTTCGCCCCAGCATAGCGCTCTGGCCCACACCCCAGTGGCTCTGGGACAATGACAACGGCGGCGGAGCCGGAAGCGGCCCCTGGGCGACTATGGAGACCAAGAACTGGATGGTACGTCTGGGTGTGAAGACAAACTACTGTGTAAAAGATGGAGATCAGATCATTGAATAGGACGAGACGGCGGCTCATCTAAACCGCTATAGAAAAAGCCCGTTCCTGCAGGCAGACATCTGCAGGGGCGGGCTTTTTGGCTGACTTCTAGTCCTCACAGGGCAGACCGCTGTGGTAGGAATAGTTTCCCAGATCCGAGAGCAGAGCATCCAAAAGGGAGAGGCGCAGGGTGTAGCCGGAGTCCAGCGCGGAGTTAATCAGGTAAAAATCCGTGCTTAATTTCTTCAGGCACTGTTTAAACAGGTTGGGGAAGGAGGCCTGGGAGGCAATGCGCCTGTCCCAGGGATTGCACCAGGTCTCGTGGTGCAGGTTCAGGCTCCACACGGGATCCTCCACTGTGTCGGTCACCAGCTTGCTGGAGGCCACCGGGTTTTTGAAAAACAGGGATTCAAAAAATTCCACCTTGTCCTTCTTGCGGCTGTTGGGATCCGAAAGGGTACGGCAGCCAAAGCGCAGAGCCAGGATAGAGCGGTGTATCATGCCCGCAGTTACCTGGTAGCGGTTTTTATAGCTTAGGGGATAGAAGGCCTCGTTGATGCAGGAGGACAGGAAACGGGAGATAAACTGCGTCTCCATGCCGTTGAGGCAGATTGTAGCCGCCTGGTTGAACTGGGAGGGCTTCTTTTTTTTGTACTTCATCAGAAGGAGGGCGTCGATATCGTTCTCCAGCTTGGCGTGGAGACCGTGGTAATATGCCCCGGGGTGGTTCACATCGTACTCAATCCTGCCGTACACATAGGGATGGCAGATGGAATCCCCCACATAATGACAGATGAAACCACATAAAAACGCAAGCCCCTGCTCCCTCTGCTGACGGGAGTCAATGCGGGCCAGCTGGTGGAAGCAGCAGCGAAAAAAATCATTTACATGGTGCTCATGCATATAAGATCCCACGTTCCGGTGGTCCCTGTGGCGCAGGATGGGGAGGTTGTAAAAAAACATATCCGGCCCCTGAAGCCCCAGCTGATAGAGCCAGCGGTACTTGGCGATGATAAATTTTAAATTATTCTGGGGCATATCGTTGTATGCTTTCATGCCCAATATATAATGCGTTGTGAAGCCAGGCATCGGCAAACCTCTTTTCTCTGATCTGTTACCTGAATTTAAGTATAGCATAAAAACGTTCGGATTGCTACCGCGTGAGGAAAGCTTTGAGTCATACCGCGGGAAAGAGGGGAATAAGACAGTTAGTAAAGGAAAGCGCGCCGCCCCAATTGCGGGAGGGGCGCGGGAAACCGGGGGAGAACCATATGAATATTCTGGGAATACTGGAGGAAATACACAAAATGGTCTGGGGGCCGTGGACCCTTGCAATATTCCTGGGAGTGGGGCTCTGCTTCAGCATCCGGTTCGGATTTTTCCAGGTGCGGGGATTTGGATGCTGGTGGGGAGCCACGGTGGGAAGCCTTCGAAAGAAAACGTCTGAGGCCTGCGGGGAAAAGAGCAAGGAGAACAGGGGAGACAAACAGCAAGGCGCCGTAAGCCAGCTCCAGTCCGTCTGTACAGCCCTGGCAGCCACTGTGGGGACGGGAAATATTGCCGGGGTGGCCACGGCCCTGGCGGCGGGCGGGCCGGGAACCCTGTTTTGGATGTGGGTTTCCGCCTTTATCGGGATGATCACCGCCTACGCGGAGACAGCCCTGGGGATCAAAAGCCGCATAAGGGACGAGGGGGGCGGATACCTGTGCGGGCCCTTCTTATATATGGAGAGGCTGCTGGGCATGAAGGGAATGGGCGCTTTTTATGCCTTCCTATGTCTTATGTGCTCCCTCGGCATGGGAAGCATGGTGCAGTCCAACGCGGCCATGAGCGCCCTGACTTATGCCTGGGATACGCCTCTTCTTCCCGGAGGGATCCTGTTTACTCTGCTTCTCTGCGCGGTGGTCTGGGGAGGCATCCGCAGAATTGGGACCGTGGCGGAAAAAATGATGCCGGCGGTGTCCGGCCTTTATATTTTGTGCTGCCTTCTGGTGATTGCCGCCTCCATCCACAAGCTTCCCGGCGTTTTGCGGGAGGTGATGATCTGCGCCTTCCGCCCGGAATCAGCGGCAGGGGGAGTGGGCGGCTACATGGTGAGCCGGAGCATCCGCTACGGTATTTCAAGGGGCGTTTTCTCCAACGAGGCCGGGCTGGGCACCCTGGCGATTCTCCACGGCTCTGCGGAGGAAGCGGATCCTGGCCGGCAGGGGATGTGGGCCATGTTCGAGGTGTTTTTTGACACAATCGTGCTCTGCACCATGACAGGGCTGGTGATTCTCTGCGGGGCCGGGACCGATCCGGGGGAGCTTCCTTACCAGGGGGCAGCCCTGGCATCCTGGTGCTTCAGCTCCTGTCTGGGCCGTCTCGGGGCGGATCTGGTGAGCGCATCCACAGCCGTCTTTGCCTTTGCCACCATTATGGCCTGGTATTATATAGGAAGGCAGGCCGCCGCCTATCTCTCCGGGGGAGGTATCCTTGAGAAAAGGATGTATCCGATTCTTTTTCTGGGGGCGGTTTTTGCGGGGAGCCAGGCGCGGGTGGAGGTTGTATGGCTTCTGTCCGACATCTGGAATGGGCTTATGGCCTTCCCCAACCTGACGGCCCTGCTGTTTCTGTGGAGGGAAATCCCCCTGCCAAATGGGAGACAAAAAAAGTAACAGCCCAGAACCAAGTCCTGAACTGTTACCACGTATTAAAAGGGAGGAGAGCTGATAATTTCTTACCAGCTCGAGTATTATGAAAAAAATCTTGTAAGCGCTGTCGGCTTAGAAGCGTTCTTGCTTCTATGGTTACAGTATAGGAGGTAAAGATGAAGAAAAAATGTTGTTTATGTAAAAGGTTTTTGAATGAATTGTAAACGAATTGTGAATGAAGGAAAATAAAGGGTATTTTGGGCGGTTTTGTCGGGCGGCGGGGGATTTTGACACTATTTATATTCCATATATAGAATCTTCATTCCTTAATATGAAAATTCACGATACGAGAGGGGGAGATAAAAGCAGGAAGTTGTGAATAATGCATAGATGTACGGGCATATTTTGTTGATTTTGTATATGGAATTATTCAACTAAAAATGGTAATATGTGAGCTGTAAATTATTTGCATTCCGTATTTAGCATAACTATTCCATATATGGAATAAAAGAAAAGGAGGACCGATTATGTTTTTAGACAAAGAAAAGTTGACAGAGCAGTGCAGAAAGATGGGAGCATTCAGCTCATTAAAGGCCCTCCAGGTGCTGAACGCCCTTTCCCACGCCGCATCCCCGGCCAGCATTACGGAGCTCGCCGAGGTGACGGGACTGAGCGCCAGCACCATTCACCGCATTCTCCAGGAATTGGTGGAGACAGGCTATGCGCGCAAGAATGAGGAGCGCCGCTACGCCCTGGGATTCGAGGCCATGGCCTTTGGCATGCGCATGAAAACCTCGGATTTCCTGGTGAAGGCAGCCCAGGACGAGATGCGCAGGCTCAACGATCTCTCCAGGGAGACCGTGCACCTCATCTCCCTTGACAACTATCAGGGAATCTATATCGCAAAGCTGGATGCCCAGAACCAGGTAGGGCTCCGCTCGCAGATTGGATGGAATCTTCCCCTGTACTGCACCGGAGGGGGAAAGGCGATTCTGGCCAACCAGACCAATGAGTGGATACAGACCTATCTGATGAACGAGCCCAGGAAGCGCTTTACAGACTACACCTATACGGAGGCGGCTGCCCTCACAAGGGAGCTGGACCGGATCCGGGAGCAGGGATACGCCCTGGACAACCGGGAACACCATACGGACATTATCTGTGTGGCGGCCCCCATTTTCACCGCTGAGGGAAAGGCGCTTTGCTCCATCAGCGTCTCCGCCCCGGACTACCGTTTCCCGGTGGAGAAAGCCGTGGGACTCTCCGGTGAGGTGATAGCCAGTGCGGCTGCAGTTACCAGAAAGCTTCAGGAAAGCTGATACGAATAGATTTTGGAAGGAGGCAGTAACTATGGATCTACAGTACAAGGATCCCAAATACCGCAGTGCGAAGGTGGTCAACGGCCTGACTATGGCAGGACCCAGAGCCCATTTGCGGGGAATGGGGCTCACCAACGAGGAGCTGGCCAAGCCCTTTATCGGTGTGATCAACACATCCAACGAGATGCATCCGGGCCATGTGCACCAGGGGATTTTGGGGCAGATGGTGAAGGACGGCGTGTTTGAGGCGGGCGGTATCCCCTTTGAGATAAACACTATCTCGATCTGCGATGGATTTACCCAGGGCCATGAGGGCATGTGCCACGTGCTCCCCAGCCGGGAGATGATCGCTGACTCCATCGAGTGCTACGCTGGGGCCCACCGCCTGGACGGACTTGTACTCATAGGAGGCTGCGATAAGATTGTGCCGGCCATGATTATGGCGGCCCTTCGGGTGAACATCCCCGCCATCCTTGTGACGGGCGGCCCTATGATGCCTGCGGAGTACAAGGGCAGAACGTTCGCCACCTATGAGCTGAAGGAAATGATTGGAAAGCTCACAAGCGGCGAGATCAGCAAAGAGGAATATGAATATATGGAGGGCATCATGTCCCCCGGACCTGGCTCCTGCGCCATGATGGGGACAGCCAACTCCATGTCCGTGATCGCGGAGGCCCTGGGACTTACCATGCCGGGCAGCGCCTGCGCCCATGCGGTGACGGGAAAGAAAAAGAGAGTGGCCAAGCTCAGCGGCATGCGCATCGTGGAGCTGGTGGAGAAGAATATCTGTCCCCGGGACATTGTGACCCAGAAGATGCTTGAGCTGGCGGTTGCTGTGGGAATGAGCGTGGGCGGCTCAACCAACATGACCCTTCATATGCCGGCCATCGCCCACGAGGCAGGGCTTCACATGTCCCTGGAGGAGATGGGGGAGATCAGCGCGAAAACGCCTTATCTCGCAAAGATAAAGCCCTCCGGCAGCCATACCATGTGGGATCTGGATCAGGCGGGAGGTGTGGCCGGCGTGATGCGCGAGCTGGACGGCTTGATCGATCTGGATCAGATGACAGTCAACGGCCATACCCACAGGGAGAACATCCAGCTGATCCACGAGTGCAACCACGAGGTGATCCATCCGGTGGATCAGGCCTACAGCCCTCATGGATCCCTGGTGGTGCTCAAGGGAAATCTGGCTCCGGACGGAAGCGTGGTGAAGCAGTCCGCCGTAGCTCCCGGCATGAGAAAGCACAGCGGCCCGGCCCGGTGCTTTGAGTGCGAAGATGACGCAGTGGATGCGATTTTAAACCAGAAGATCAATCACGGTGACGTGATAGTGATCCGCAATGAAGGTCCCCAGGGCGGTCCGGGAATGCGGGAGATGCTGACAGCCACCGCTTCTCTGGTGAGTATGGGCTATGCGGAGTCCGTGGCCCTTGTGACGGACGGAAGATTTTCCGGCGCGTCCAGAGGCCCCTGCATCGGCCATGTTTCCCCGGAGACCAGCCGCCGGGGCCCCATCGCCGCAGTGCGGGACGGGGACATCATTGATATTGATATTGACGCGGGCACCCTGCATGTGCGGCTGTCGGATCAGGAGATTGCGGACCGCCTTGCGGCCCTTCCCGAGGCAAAGCCAAAGGTAACCGAAGGGTATCTGGCCAGATATGCCCGCAGTGTGGCTTCCGCCAATGAGGGAGCAATTTTGAAATAGGAGAGGAGATGCTGCTTTGAACGAGAAAATAATGGAGGGGATATCAGCTCCCCTGCTGACTCCCTATCTTTCGGACGGTCAGGTGAATTACGAGGCATATGAGCGCCTTGCAGCTTACGTGACCGGAAACGGGATACACGGGGTATTTGTGGGAGGAACCACAGGGGAATTTGTCAATCTTACTATCGAGGAGCGCAAGAACATGCTCCTGGCGGCAAAGAGGGGAGTTGCCCCTGGCTCCAGAGTGATGTTCAACGTGACGGCCATGAACCTGCGGGATTTGGAGGAACTCTTAAAGTGGGCCGGCGAGAAGGGGGCGGACGCGGTGTCCGTCACAGCCCCCTACTATCATCCCTATGATCAGAAGGCCCTGACCGAATATTTTTGCCGGGTGGCGGATATGGCGGAGGGACAGCCCCTCTACCTTTACAACATGCCGGGGATGACCCGCAATCCCATCGCGGCCTCCACGCTGCGCGCTGTGGCGGAACGCTGCCCCAACTTAAAGGGGATTAAGGACAGCAGCATGGATTTTATGACCCTGCTGGAGTATCAGTGCGAGGTGGACAAGCCGGGCTTTGAGATCATCACGGGAAATGACGCCCAGGTTCTTCCGGCCCTGCAGAGCGGGGCGGCGGGCGCCCTCATCGCCATGGCCAGCGTATTCCCGGGACTGTGCCGATCTATATGGGATCGGTATCAATCCGGCGATTTGGAGGGGGCACGGGATGCCCAGAAAACCATATTGAAGCTGAGAGCCCTGGTGCGCTCCGTTATGCCGGTGATGAGCCACAAGGCCATGATGGAGGAGATGGGCTTCGTCATGGGTCCGGCCCGCTTCCCCATGCGGGAACTGACCCCGGAAGAACGAAAGAAAGTCCGCGACACCATAGAGGCCCTGGGTCTTCTGCAAAAAAGCGTGGCGTAAGGCGTGATGAAGCTTTCATTTCGCTGGTACGGAAAAGAGGATGGGGTCACCCTGGAGAAAATCCGCCAGATTCCCGGCCTGACAACCATTGTCAGCGCCTGCTATGATACGCCCCCCGGCGCGCTCTGGCGGGAGGAGACCGTAAAGGAGCTGGGAAGGCTCTCCGGGGAGTTTGGGCTTGCCTTTGAGGTGGTGGAAGGGCTTCCGGTTCACGAGAGCATCAAACTGGGAGAGAAAGACAGGGAGCGGTATATCGGGATTTACATAGAGAATCTTCGGATTCTCGCTAGACATGGGATCCAGGTGGTCTGCTACAATTTTATGCCGGTGTTTGGCTGGCTTCGGACGGATTTGCACCGCAGGCTTGCCGACGGATCGGCCACGCTGGCTTTCGACCCGCAGGTGATCAGGGAAAAGGATCCGGAAAAAGAGGAGCTCCGGCTTCCCGGATGGACCCACTCTACCGGGAAAGAGGAGGTCGGCCGGCTGCTTTCTGCCTATCAAAGCCTGGGAAAGGAGGGGCTTCGGAAAAACCTCCGGTATTTTTTAGAGGCAGTAACCCCGGAGGCAGAGCGGCTTGGCCTTAAGCTGGCCATCCACCCGGATGATCCGCCCCTGCCTGTATTCGGCCTGCCGCGGGTGGTATCTACCAGGGAGGATCTTCTGGCCATCGCGAAAATGACGGAGAGCAGGGCCTGCGGATTTACTCTGTGCACTGGATCCCTGGGAAGCAGCCCGAAAAATGACGTGGTTCGGATAGCCAGAGAGCTTGCCGCTATGGGGCGGGTTCACTTTGTACATGCCCGGAACGTACTCTTAAGGACGGACGGGGGCTTTGAGGAATCCGGACACTGGTCCGGCGCTGGAAGCCTTGATATGGCGGCGATTCTCCGTGCGCTTTATGAGGAGGGGTTTGACGGGTACATCCGGCCCGACCATGGACGCATGATATGGGGGGAGAGCGGGCGGCCCGGCTATGGTCTTTTCGACAGGGCCCTGGGCGCTGTCTATCTGAATGGCTTGTGGGAGGCCATCGAGAAAGGAGCAATATGAAGAACAAATATTATAAAATTGAACTCGCATTTTTCTGTATTCTGGCAATCATGTGCGCGGTTTACGGATATCTGGCCCTGCAGATGCCTCTGGGCAAGCTGTCGAACCCGGCGCAGGGGTTCTTTCCGGGGCTGATGAGCCTCATTGGCCTTGTGCTGTCTCTTATATGCGCGGCGACTACGCTTAGAAAGATGCGCCGGACGGGCGAGGGGGAAGAACCCAAAGGAGGCGTGGATTTTGGACAGGGCTCCGGCTTCGTTACCATTGCCCTGTACATAGGAATGATCCTGTTCTTTATTATATTCGCAGATATCATCGGATCCTACACCTGCTTGTTTTTCCTGGTGCTGGTTCTGGCTAAGGCCCAGAAGCTTCCGGGGATTGTAAAACCTTTGATTCTGGCAGCCTTAAGCGCGGTGGGATTTTACCTGGTGTTCGGCGCGTTTTTGGGAGTTATGCTTCCCAAGGGCTTCTTGATTTAAAATTAGGAGGTGACGACTTTGAGTAATTTGATGACTGCATTTGGACAGTGCTTCAGCCCTGAAAACCTGTTCGCCTGCTTTATCGGCGTTCTCACGGGAACTGTGGTCGGCGTTCTGCCGGGCATCGGCCCGGTGGGAGCCATGGCCCTGCTCCTTCCCTTCAGCTACGGCATGAGTCCCGGAGCCGGCCTGATTATGTTTGCCGGCATTTACTACGGCTCCATGTACGGCGGCTCCACCACATCCATACTGCTCAATATACCGGGCGAGTCTGTTTCCGTCATTACCTGCCTGGACGGCTACAAGATGGCTAAAAAAGGCCGGGCGGGAGCTGCTCTCTCCGTGGCGGCTATCGGATCCTTTGTGGCAGGCACTTTCGGAATTGTTATGCTGATGCTCTTTGCTCCGCCTTTAGCACGGGCAGCCCTGCAGTTCTCCTCTCCGGAGTACTTTGCAATCTCCCTTTTGGGCGTGCTGCTTTTGAGCAACCTGACGGGCGATTCCTTCATAAAATCCTTCTTGATGATCATTGTGGGAATGGCCATCAGCTGCATCGGTATGGACCCCCTGACCGGCTACAACCGGCTGACCTTTGACGTGCCGGAGCTGACAAGAGGAATTGACATGCTTCCCATCTCCATGGGCGCCTTCGGCCTGGCGGAGGTTCTGTCCACCGCAGTAGAGCCCTACAGCACGGGAGATCTGATTAAGCTGAAGATGCGGGATCTCTATCCCACAAAGAAGGAAATGACAGACTCCATCGCGCCGGTACTCCGGGGATCCATCCTTGGATTCTTCATCGGCCTGATTCCCGGCCCCTCGGCGGTTATCTCCTCCGTGGTGGCCTACAAGATGGAAAAGAGCGTTTCCAAGCACCCCGAGGAATTCGGCGAGGGCGCTATCGCCGGTGTGGCCGGCCCTGAGTCCGCCAACAATGCGGCTTCCTCCGGAGCCATGATTCCCCTGCTGGCCCTGGGACTTCCCTTTAACGCCAACACGGCCATGCTGCTCACCGGACTGATGATCCACGGCATTACCCCCGGCCCCCTGTTTATCACGGACCACGCGGATCTGTTCTGGCTCTGCATCGCCAGTATGTACATCGGAAATGTAATGCTTCTGATCCTCAACCTGCCGTTAGTGGGTGTGTTCGCAAAGCTTACCAATGTGCCGGCCAACATCCTGATGCCTTTGGTGACAGCTTTGATGCTGGTAGGCGCCTACAGTGTGAACAACTCCATGATGGACGTGATCCTGACCCTGATCTTTGGTCTGGCCGGTTTTGTGTTAAAGTATCTGAACATTGCGGCGGCGCCGCTTGTTATCGGACTGGTTCTGGGATCCATCTGCGAGGAGGGGCTCAGGCAGGGCATGATCATGTGCGACGGAAACTTCTTTGGCTTCTTTACAAGGCCCATAAGCGGAACCATTCTCTGGCTCTCCGTCGCCCTGTGCGTATTTATAGCAGTGAAGCAGATCAGGAAGGCAAAATAGCCGGATTCTGTAACTGCGCGGATTAAGAAAAACGAGGCGGCTGTTTTCAGCAGCCGCTGAGAATAAAAAGAAAAGGAGTATAAAAAATGAGAAAGAACAGTATTATGAGAAAAGCATTGTCAGCTGGCTTGTGCGTGGCTATGTCCGGACTTCTCCTGGCAGGCTGCCAGAGCAATTCTGCCTCTGAGACGACCGCGGCGGCCGAGACTACGGCGGCTGCGTCGGAGGATGCCGGGGAGACAGAGGCCACGGAGGCCGCAGAGGAGGAGGCCGGAAGCGAGGCGGCTCCGGCTACGGATTTCCCCACAAAAGAGATTGAATTTATCGTGCCTGTGAATCCCGGCGGAAGCTCCGATACCGTAGCCAGAGCCCTGGCGAAATACGCGGAGGAGTATCTGGGCCAGCCCATGGTGGTGACCAACATGGCGGGAGGCGCTTCCACCCTTGGAACCGCAGAGTGCATCAACTCTGAGCCGGACGGCTACACCCTGGTATATCCGCCGGTAGGCGCTGTGTGCGTACAGCCCCACTACGGCCAGATCAGCTACACCTACACGGATCTGACTCCTATCTGCCAGATTTCCGAGGAGGACTGCGTGCTGGTTGTTCCCAAGGATACCTTTGCTACTCTGGAAGATCTGGTTGCCTACGGCAAGGAGAATCCCGGCGCTATCAAGTACGGCAACTCCTCCCAGGGCGGACCGGTGCACATGGTTTTGGCGAAGCTGTTTAGCGATGAGGGAATTGAGAGCGAGGCTATCGGCTACCAGGGAAGCTCCGAGGTAAAGGCAGCTCTGATGGGCGGCCACATCACCGCAGGCGCTATGCATCCCGCAGAGGTACTTCCCATCATCGAGTCCGGCGACGTAGTGCCCCTTGCAATCTCCACCTCCGACGGCGAGCGCAATCCGTCCCTTCCCGATGTTCCCACCTTTAAGGAGCTGGGATATGACATCACCTTCACTGTTTGGAAGGGTGTGTTCGGACCCGCCGATATGCCTGCTGAGGTAGTGGCTGTTCTTGAGGAGGCCTTCAACAATATCTGCACGGACGAGGAGTTTGTTGCGGAGCTGGATGCTATCGGACAGACGGTGGACTACATGGACACCGAGACCTTTACCGAGAAGGTAGCCAGCGACTTTGACTACTATGGCCAGGTAATCGACGAGGTTGGCATGAAGGAGATCATGAATGCCCAGTAACCGGCGCATGGTTCAGGAGTTTGGGGGCGGATTAGCCCCCTCTCCTGCTTTTAAGAGAGGCGATTGACAGGATGCGGCTGTTATTATAAACTGTAATTATTCAGGACAGCGCGTCGGAATCTTGCAGTAGGAGGAAAAGGCATATGAATCAGGCGATTGTGGTGGTGCTTCCGGTTTTTTTGATTGTTATGGGTATTTCCTATCTCTGTTTTCCGCCGCCTATGGACGGAAAGCGGGGCTACAGAACCCCCTTGTCCGTGCAGAGCGAGGAGATCTGGGATATTGCCCAGAAGCTGTACGGAAAGAAACTGCTGATGGCTGCGGGCATGATGATCCCCCTGGTGGTGATCCGCTTTATGTTAAAGGACAGTCTGGCCTACTCTCTCCTGTTCCTCCTGTTTGAGCTTGTGATACTCTGCTTTGCGGCGGTTTCTACGGCACAGGCCCTTCTGCATAAGATGAGAGGAAGAAAATGAAAAATAACGAAGCAATACAGCTTGGGCCCCGCCGGTACATCCAGGGCCGGGGCGTGCTTGATTTCCTGGGGAAGGAAGCGGCGGCCCTGGGAAAACATGCCCTCGTCCTGGCTGGCCGGGATGTGTATCCCAAGGTTCAGAAGAAGATTGAGGCTTCCCTCCTTGCCAATGGGCTTAGCTGGGAAGTTTTTTTATTTCAGGGAGGATGCTGCCCGGCAAACTATGAGGCGGCAGCTTCCCGGGGGAGGGCCTCCTGCTGCGGGCTGGTGATTGGGATCGGCGGGGGCCGGGCCCTGGATACGGCAAAGATTGCGGCGGATAAAATGGGTGTTCCCGTGATAACGGTTCCCACATCTGCGGCCACCTGCGCAGCCACTGCCCTGTTGGCAGTGCATTACAGCAATGAGGGGATGTTTTTGGGAAATTATTGGCCGGCTTACGCTCCGGCTCTCTGCCTGGCGGATCTGGATGTGCTGATTGACAATTGCCCGTCCAGGCTCAACCGGGCGGGGATTGTGGACGCCATGGCGAAATATCCGGAGATCCGGTACAACATTCTCTACACGGACAACTGGCAGAAAAACATTATGTCCCATGTGGCGGTGCAAACCGCTGAGACCACTTTCCGCCTCCTTTTAGAGCACGGTCCCTCCGCCATGGAGAAGGCAGAGCGGCGGGAGGCAGACGGCGAGGTGGAGGATGTGATCGCCGCGGTGCTCTCCATCACGGGATTTATCTCCTGTCTGGCCTACGGGGGCAAGCAGGCCGCGGTGTCCCACGGCCTCTACAGCTATTTCTGCAACCATGTACAGGAGCTGACCGGAAAATTCCTCCACGGCGAACTGGTGGGGGCCTCCCTCTGCTACCAGATGGCCCTGGATGGCCGGCCGGAGAGGGAGGCAGAGGAGCTTAAGGGATTTTTGCGGGAAATGGGATGCCCTACCTCCCTAAAGGAGCTGGGATTTGTGCCGGATGAGAGCGAACGGAGGGCTATGCGCCTCCATCTGCAGAAGATTCTTCCCGCAGAGAGCGAAGCGGACATCCGGCGCCTTGAGGAGTGGGAACCCCTGCTTTTCGGGTGAGCGCCTTTTGGGGCCATGCGTTTTTACAGGCGCTTTTCGGGGCCATGCGTTTCCCCGTTGACGGCTGTGGGAAAAAAGGGTAGAATGGGAGAAAACGGAAGCAAACATCCGGACAAGAAGGAGACAGAGAATATGGCAAATCCAATCGTTACAATTACAATGGAGAGCGGCGATGTGATCAAGGCGGAGCTGTATCCGGAGATCGCGCCCAACACAGTGAACAATTTTATCAGCCTGATTAAGAAGGGCTTTTATGACGGGAAGATATTTCACCGGGTCATTTCCGGTTTTATGATCCAGGGCGGCTGCCCCCAGGGAACCGGCATGGGCGGCCCGGGGTACACCATCAAGGGCGAGTTCTCCCACAACGGCTTCGCCAACAGCCTAAAGCACACCGAGGGCGTGCTGTCCATGGCCAGGGCGCAGCATCCCGATTCCGCGGGCTCCCAGTTCTTTATCATGCACAAGGACGCCCCCTATCTGGACGGGGAGTACGCAGCCTTCGGCAAGGTGACGGAGGGGATGGATGTGGTGGATAAGATTGCCTGCACCCGCACGGATTACAATGACCGCCCCCTGACGGAGCAGAAGATCCATACCATGACCGTTGACACCTTCGGCACGGAGTATCCGGAGCCTGAGAAGGCATGACGGAAGAGAAGCGGATTCTCGTGGAGGGCAGGCCCTGCACCCTGATTATATCCGACGAACCACAGGCCCTTCTGGCGGCGAAAGCCGCCGGAAGGGCTGTTTTGGCTGTGGATCCTTCGGTTTTGGATCCTGGGGCTGCGGCATCCGCGGCTGCTCCCCGGGCGGAGGGGGCGGCTGACCGTGACTGGCTTTCCGGTATTCCCTATGTGGTTCCCTCCTTTGAGGACGCGGACGATGTGCTGGCGGAGCTGGTGCTTCGCCGGCACCTGGGGCTTCCCTGGAAGATCGGGGAGACAGAGCGGCTTATTCTGCGGGAGTTTGCGGAGACGGACGCGGAGCGGATACCGGAGGAGGAATACGGTTCCCAGGAGGCAATGTTCCGGTCAAGAACGTTTTTGAGGGCCTATATTGAAAAGCAGTACGGCTTTTATGAATACGGAGTCTGGGCGGTGGTGGAGAAGGCGGCGGGAGACTTAGCGGGTATGGCCGGCGTCTCAAATCCCCGGCTTATGCCGGGAATGGAGAAGCTTCTCCCGGAGGGAGACGGCAGTCCCTGGCTGGAGCTGGGCTACCATATTTTCCGCCCCTACCGAAACCGTGGATATGGGAAAGAGGCGGCGGGGGAGGCGGCTTCCTATGCGAACGAAGTGCTGGGAGCGCGGATCTGCGCTGTGATTGATCGGGAAAATAAGGCCTCCCGCCGGCTGGCGGAAGGCCTGGGGCTTTCGCTTATTCAGGAAACAGATACTGAATCATTTGAAGGACGGCTTCTGTACGCCCAGATCCGGCCATGACGGCGAGATAGGGCGGATCCATGGAAATGCCTGTGAGCGCAGGCAGAGAGGTGTTCGCAAGGGACAGGGCCACGGGAACCGGGTTCCCCTGGGCGTCGGGGAGAAAGAGCAGGCTTTCCTCTGCCCGCTCATACAGGCCGGACGGGAGAAGCCGGCTCAGATCCTGGAAGGCCTGGGTCTGGTTGTAGTGCTCGAGAACCGGCAGATCCGTGATCAGGATATCCAAATCCCCGCTGGCAGCCAGGGCGGTCAGCTTCATAATGCTGGCGTAGGCGTACTGGGAGGCATTGGAATCGTCAAAGGTGGCGTAGAGCCCCTCGTTAAACTCAATAACGTCCTTGGGACCGCAGCCCAAGAGGCTGCGCAGCTCCTCCTCCAGCGTGTCCGTGTGGGACATGCCCCCGGAGCGGTCGTTTACAATGGCGAGGGACAGGCGCGTGGTGAAGGTGTTTTTTTTTAGTGTTACGGCGACCACCGAGATCAGGCCGATAACCAAAAG
>CALWRY010000062.1 GCA_944384065.1 uncultured Enterocloster sp.
GCGTCAAGCTTGCTTGTAAGCAAGGTTTTGCCCCTTCCTGCACATCGGACTAGGTGCCCTCCGGGGTATGGACATCCGATGCTTCTTGCCCGGCTTTTGCCGGGCAAGAAGATACCCGCCGTCTGAGCTATTACGAAAAATATCCCTAAATAACCAATAGCAGCACAAAAAGGAGCATCCCCCATGGGAACATGGAACACGAGAGGCCTCCGGGGCTCAACCCTGGAGGATTTTATTAATCACACAAATGACAGCTATCGGGAGAAACATCTGGCATTGATTCAGAAGATTCCCACCCCCATTACCCCTATCGAGATTGACAAGGCCAGCCGCCACATCACGCTGGCCTATTTTGACCAGAAGAGCACGGTAGATTATATCGGAGCCGTTCAGGGGGTTCCCGTGTGCTTTGACGCAAAAGAATGCGCGGTAAAGACATTTCCCCTGCAGAACCTCCACCCCCACCAGGTGCGTTTTATGGAGGAATTTGAGGAGCAGGGCGGCATTGCCTTCATTATTCTGTATTTTACAGCACAGGACGAGATTTACTACATTCCCTACCGGCATATCGCCGTATTCTGGAAGCGGATGGAGGAGGGCGGCCGCAAGAGCTTTACCTATGAGGAGGTGGACAAATCCTGGCGCATCCGCTCCCACCGGGATATGCTGGTCCACTATCTGGAAATGATAGCGAGAGACCTGGCGGAACGGGAGCACTGAATATGTAACAGTTCAGACGGCGGGCATACCCCAAAGGGCACCTAGTCTTCTTGCCCGGCCAAAGGCCGGACAAAAGCTGGGATGTCCATACCCCGGAGGGCACCTAGTCCGATGTGCAGGAAGGGGCAAAACCATGCTTACAAGCAAACTTGACGCCTGATTTTGCCCCTTCCTGCCCGCCGTCTAAACTGTTACGTGAGTATTGACAATTTTCGCCCCATCCCGTATAATAAAGCAAGCACGTCACCATGCTATCACTTTACTATAGTAAAGAAAAAGACGGCACAGACAGGAGAGCAGCATGACAGGAAAGAATAAACTGATTCACACGCCGGAGGGCGTGCGGGACATCTACAATGGAGAATGCCGGAAGAAGCTGGCCATTCAGGAAAAGATTTTAAATGTTTTTTACCTCTACGGCTATGAGCACATTCAAACGCCGAGCTTTGAGTTTTTTGATATTTTCAGCAAGGACCGGGGGAGTGTGAGCTCCCAGGAAATGTTCAAATTTTTTGACCGCGACAACAACACCCTGGTTCTTCGGCCGGATATGACGCCGGCAGTGGCCCGGTGCGTGGCAAAATATTTTATGGATGACCCCATGCCCCTGCGTCTCTGCTATCTGGAGCGCACCTTCAAGAACAACAGCAGCTACCAGGGCCGCTTAAAGGAGCGGGCAGAATCCGGCGCGGAGCTCATCGGGGATGACTGTGCGGACGCGGACGCAGAGGTTATCGCCATGGTCATTGACAGCCTGAAGGCTGCGGGCCTGAAAGAATTCCAGGTGGAGCTGGGCCATGTGGCATTCTACCGGAGCCTGGCGGCGGAGGCCGGGCTTGCAGAGGAGACGGAAGAAGAACTGAACCGGCTCATTGAGAATAAAAATTATTTCGGCGCGGAGGAGCTTCTCAGGAGTCTGGACATCCGGGAGGACCTGCGGCAGGCCTTCCTGGCCCTGCCTGAGCTTTTCGGGCCCATGGAGCAGATTCAAAGGGCTGCGGACCTCACCGGCAATCCCCAGGCCCTGGAGGCGGTCCGCCGCCTGGAGGCCGTCCACAGGATTTTAGCGGACCGAGGTCTTGAGCGCTTCGTCTCCTATGATTTGGGAATGCTAAGCCGCTATCAATATTACACGGGCATTATTTTTAAGGCCTACACCTATGGAACCGGGGACTACATCGTCACCGGCGGACGGTATGACAAGCTTCTGGTGCAGTTCGGAAAGGACACCCCTGCTGTGGGCTTTGCCATTGTGGTGGACCAGCTGATGGTAGCACTCAGCCGGCAGGGCATCGATGTGCCGGTGAAGCTTATGAATACCATTATTCTCTATGAGGAGTCCGCCCGTCCGGGCGCTATGGCTTTGGCGGACCGGCTTCGCAGCCAAAAAATGGCGGTGCAGGCCATGCGCAGGCAGGAGGGCCGCCCGCTTGCAGATTATGAAGCCATGGCCAGAGGCCGGGGACTTCGCAATCTCCTCTATCTGGCAGGGGATGGCAGCAAGGTACAGGCCATCGATATGGTGAACGGAAGCCGTGACAGCATTCCATTGGCTTCGTATATGTAAGAACAGCCCGTATTCCGGCTGAGAAAGGAAGAAGCATTCCATGCGATATTTAACCATTGCCCTGGCAAAGGGCAGGCTGGCCAAAAAAGCCATGGAGCTGTTTGAGGCCATTGGGATTTCCTGTGAGGAGATGAAGGACAAGGACTCCCGCAAGCTTATTTTTACAAATGAGGAGCTGGGCATGCGCTTTTTTTTGGCAAAGGCCAGCGACGTGCCGACCTACGTGGAGTACGGTGCGGCGGATATCGGAATTGTGGGAAAGGACACCCTTCTGGAGGAGGGGCGCAAGCTCTACGAGGTTATGGATTTGGGCATAGGAAGATGCAGAATGTGCGTCTGCGGCCCGGCCTCCGCCAAGGAGATGCTGAAGCACCATCAGCTCATACGGGTGGCGACCAAATACCCCCGCATTGCAAAGGATTATTTTTATAACCAGAAATACCAGACCGTGGAAATCATAAAGCTCAGCGGCTCCATCGAGCTTGCCCCCATTGTGGGGCTCGCCGAGGTCATCGTGGACATTGTGGAGACAGGCTCCACCCTGCGCGAAAACGGCCTTGAGGTGCTGGAGGAGGTCTGCAGCCTCTCCGCCCGGATGGTGGTAAACCAGGTGAGCATGAAGACGGAAAATGAGCGGATTACCCGCATTATCAAAGCCTTTCAGGGCAGAGCAGAGGAAAGGAGCCGATTATGAGAATCGTAGAGTTAAATGAGGGGTCCATGAAGAATCTCCTGGAGGAGATGCTAAAGCGGGACCCCAACAACTATGAGAGCTATACAGAGACCGTTCAGAATATTGTGGACCAGGTCAAGGAGCGGGGAGACGAGGCAGTATTTGCCTTCACAAAGGAATTTGACAAGGCGGATGTGACAGCAGAGAATGTGCGGGTAAGCCAGGCGGAGATTGAGGAGGCCTACAAGCAGGTGGATAAGGACCTTCTGGCAGTGATGAAGCGCTCCATGGAAAATATCCGCGCCTATCACGAAAAGCAGAAGAGAAACAGCTGGTTTGACGCCCGGCCGGACGGCACCATTCTAGGCCAAAAGGTGACCGCTCTGGCCAGCGCCGGCGTGTATGTGCCCGGCGGCAAGGCGGCCTACCCCTCCTCTGTGCTCATGAATATCATCCCCGCCCAGACAGCCGGGGTGGAGCGCATTGTCATGGTGACGCCTCCGGGAAGGGACGGAAGGGTGAATCCCGTCACCCTGACGGCGGCCCATCTGGCCGGCGCCACGGAGGTATACCGGGTGGGCGGCGCCCAGGCAGTGGCTGCCCTGGCCTTCGGCACCCAGTCGATTCCCCGGGTGGACAAGATTGTGGGGCCGGGAAATATTTTCGTGGCCCTGGCAAAGAAGGCGGTCTACGGCCATGTGAGCATTGACAGCATCGCCGGGCCCAGCGAAATTCTTGTCATCGCAGATAAGGGAGCCAATCCCCGGTATGTGGCGGCGGACCTGCTGAGCCAGGCGGAGCACGACGAGCTGGCAAGCGCTATTTTGGTGACAGACAGCCGCAAGCTTGCCGAGGCGGTTTCCCGGGAGGTGGATGGATTCCTAAAGGTGCTTTCCCGCAGGGAGATTATCGCCAAGTCCCTGGACAATTATGGATATATCCTGTTGGTGGATTCCATGGAGCAGGCAGCGGAGGCGGCCAATGCCATCGCGCCGGAGCACCTGGAGATTGTGACGGCAAATCCCTTTGAGCTTATGACGAAAATCCGCAATGCAGGCGCTATCTTCCTCGGCGAGTACAGCTCGGAGCCGCTGGGAGACTACTATGCTGGGCCAAACCATATTTTGCCCACAAACGGCACGGCCCGCTTCTTCTCCCCCCTTGGCGCAGATGATTTTGTGAAAAAATCCAGCATCATCTATTATTCCCAGGAGGCTCTTAAGGCAGCCCACAGGGATATCGAGGCCTTTGCCGAGGCGGAGGGGCTCACAGCCCATGCGAATTCAATTAAGGTGCGGTTTGAGTAGGTCCCGGCAGGCACAGCAAAAGGAGGCAGAAAATATGGAGCGAAAGGCCCACATTACACGAAATACCAGCGAGACCCAGATTTCCCTGACCCTGAATCTGGACGGCAGCGGCAGGGGAGACATCCGCACGGGAATCGGTTTTTTTGACCATATGTTAAACAGCTTTGCCCGCCACGGCTTTTTTGACCTGGAGCTTCAAGTGACGGGCGACCTGGAGGTGGACACCCACCACACGGTGGAGGATGTGGGGATTGTTCTCGGCCAGGCTATACGGGAGGCGCTGGGAGATAAGAAGGGCATTGTCCGCTACGGCTCCCAGCTTCTTCCCATGGACGAAAGCCTGGTGCTCTGCGCCCTGGACCTGTGCGGCCGGCCCTGCCTGGGCTTTGATATGGACCTTGACAGGGAGCGGGTGGGAGACTTTGAGACGGAGATGGTGCGGGAATTCTTCTATGCGGTGTCCTACGGCGCTATGATAAACCTGCATATCCGCAGGATAGCCGGAGGAAACTGCCACCATCTGATTGAGGCGGCCTTCAAGGCGTTTGCCAGGGCCTTGGACCAGGCGGTGGGGTACGACAGCCGTCTGACGGATGTGCTCTCCACCAAGGGGAGCCTGTAGAGAGAGGAGAATAGCCGATATGCAGCTTTATCCAGCAATTGATATGAAAAATGGCCAGTGCGTCCGCCTTCGGCAGGGCGCATTTGCAGATATGACGGTCTATGGGACTGACCCGGCCCAGATGGCCCTAAAATGGCAGGAGGCCGGCGCCTCCTTTCTGCATCTGGTGGACCTGGATGGGGCCCTTGCGGGCCGTTCCGTCAATGAGGAGGCCATCCGGAGCATACTGTCCTCTGTGTCTGTTCCCGTGCAGATAGGCGGGGGCATCCGCACGGAGGCCGCAGTGGAGTACATGCTCTCCCTGGGCGTCCAGCGGGTCATCATCGGCACCAAGGCTGCGGAGGAGCCGGAATTTTTGAAAAAATTAGTGGATGCCTTCGGGGCGGACCGTGTGGCCGCCGGCATAGATGCCAAAAACGGCATGGTGGCCGTGCACGGCTGGGAGCAGGTGAGCGGCATTTCTGCCGTGGAGCTCTGCCGGAAAATGAAGGAATACGGGGTCCGGCACATTGTTTATACGGACATTTCCCGGGACGGCATGCTCACCGGCCCCAATGTGGAGGCGACCCGACGGCTGAGGGAGGAAACAGGCCTTGACATCATTGCCTCCGGTGGGGTATCCTGTATGCAGGATTTGGAAAATCTTCACGAGGCAGGCATTCCCGGCGCGATTATTGGAAAAGCTCTGTATGAGGGGCGGATTGACCTTAGAGCGGCCGTGGAGCGCTTTGAGCAAAGAAACGGAGAACTATGCATATGATGGAATATAAAAAGCTGATTGCGGGATTTCGCTGCAAGGACGGAAGCATTTCCAGCTGGGACGGAAGCATTTCCTATGAGGGAGAGCTTAAGGACCTGGCGCGGTTTTGCTGTGACAATGGGGCGGACGAGATTTTTGTATATGACGCCTCCGCAGATGACGCGGACCACGAGGCCGTCATCGCAGCCATACGGGAGGCGGCCCGGGAGGTGGACGAGCCCATTCTGGCCGGGGGGCGCGTGCGGCGCCTGGAGGATGTGAAGAAATACCTCTATGCCGGTGCGGGGGCTGTATTTTTGGATACGGGCTGTCAGGAAAATGTAGACCTGATGAAGGAGGCAGCGGACCGTTTTGGAAGTGAGAAAATCTGCGCCTATCTCCCCGACTTGAGCCGCGCTGCACAGGCGGAGGAATATGCCCAGCTGGGGGCCTCCCTGTTTCTTTTACAGCCGGAGGGAGCGGTTCCCTCTCTGATGGAGCTGGAGGAAATCGGAAGTCTCGGGCAGCAGTGCCTGATGCTCTGCGGCAGACAGGAGGAGGCCCAGCGCCTTTTGGATGATTTGAAAATCCCCTTCGGCTGCCCAAACATTGAGGGAGCTATTCTGGCCCTTGAGCCCGCGTCCCTCGCCTCCTTTATGGAGATGAAGCAGTATTTAAAGGGGGCGGGAATCCCCACCGATACCTTTGAGAGCCCCGTTGACTGGAGCGAGCTCACGTTAAACAGCGATGGCCTCATTCCGGTGATTGTACAGGATTATAAGACCCAGGAGGTTCTCATGCTGGCCTATATGAATCAGGAGGCCTTCACAGCCACGCTGGCCACCGGTCGCATGACCTACTTCAGCCGCAGCCGCCAGACCCTGTGGGTGAAGGGGGAGACCAGCGGCCATTTCCAGTATGTGAAATCCTTAAAGCTGGACTGCGACAAGGATACCCTTCTGGCCGCAGTGCGGCAGATTGGACCGGCCTGCCACACGGGAAATCCCACCTGCTTTTTTACCACACTGGCAGAAAAGGAGTACCGGGAGACCAATCCCCTGAAGGTGTTTGAGGAGGAGTACCGGACCATTCTGGACCGGAAGGCCCATCCCAAGGAGGGCTCCTACACCAACTATCTCTTTGACAAGGGAATCGATAAGATTTTAAAGAAGCTGGGGGAGGAGGCCTCGGAGATTATCATTGCCTCCAAAAACCCGGATCCGGAGGAAATCAAGTATGAGATTGCAGACTTCCTCTACCATATGATGGTGCTCATGGCGGAGAAGGGGATTACCTGGGAGGAGATTACCAAAGAGGTGGCGAACCGGTAGCGCTTGTATTTCAAATTAGGAGGAACAAAAATTATGTCCGAGGTTCTTGACCGTTTTCTAAGATATGTTTCGTATGATACGCAGTCAAAGGAGGATGAAGAGGATATTCCCAGCACATCCTGCCAGCTGGCCCTTGCCAGGCTTTTGAGGGATGAACTCACCCAGATGGGGGCAGTCCAGGTGCGGATGGACGACCACGGCTATGTGTATGCCAAAATTTTATCAAACACCAGCCGGCCTGTCCCGGCCCTGGGATTTATCGCCCATATGGACACCACGCCGGCCCTGTCGGGAAGAGATGTGAAGCCGCAGCTTGTGAAAAATTATGACGGCGGGGACATCTGTCTGAATCAGGAGCTGGGCATTGTGCTCTCGCCTGCGGATTTTCCGGAGCTTTTGGAGTACAAGGGCCAAACCCTGGTTACGACAGACGGAACCACCCTTCTGGGAGCGGATGACAAAGCCGGGGTGGCGGAGATTATGTCCATGGCGGCCTGGCTTCTCGCCCACCCTGAAAAGGAGCACGGAGACATCTGCATCGCCTTCACGCCGGACGAGGAGGTTGGCCGGGGCGCAGACCTCTTTGATGTGGAAGGCTTTGGGGCCGCAGGTGCCTACACGGTGGACGGCGGCGCACTGGGCGAGCTGGAGTATGAGAACTTCAACGCGGCCGCTGCCCGGCTCATCATCCAGGGATCCAGCATCCATCCGGGCAGCGCCAAGGGAAGGATGAAGAATGCCCTCCTCATCGGCATGGAGTTCCAGTCCCTTCTGCCTGCCTTTGAAAATCCCATGTACACCGAGGGGTATGAGGGATTTTACCACTTAGACCACATGCAGGGAAATGTGGAGCAGGCGGTTCTGGAATATATCATCCGGGACCACGACCGGGAGAAATTTGAGAAAAAGAAGGTATTTTTCCAGCAGGCTGCGGATTTTCTCAATCAGAAATATGGGGAGAATACCGTCCAGCCCATGATCCGGGATTCCTACTACAACATGCGGGAGATCATTGAGCCCCACTTTTACCTGGTGGAACGGGCCAAAGCCGCCATGGAGGAGCTTGGCATCACCCCGCAGATTGTCCCCATCCGGGGCGGCACGGACGGCGCCCGCCTGTCCTACATGGGCCTGCCCTGTCCCAACCTCTGCGCGGGAGGCCTCAATGCCCATGGAAAATACGAGTATGTCCCTGTGGAGTCTATGGAGCGGATCGTGGAGCTTTTGGTGCGGCTGGCTCTGGCGCCCATAAAGGATTAGCCCACCGCAATCCCGCTGCGCGATCCATATTACCTTCTGCCATACCCATATTACAAAAAAGGGACTGTATCCAAATGTATATCCTGCATTTGCGATACGGTCCCTTTTTCTGACTTTTTTCATACCGATATACCGGAAAATCACATCTGCTATAGCCCCATAGCCCCGCGAATCCCCTGCATCAGCTCCCCATACGTCTCATATGCCGGAATCTGGGGATAGTCCCTCTTGATCTGCTCTGTGGTCCGAAACAGGAAGCCGGATCTGCCCGCCTGAATCATCGCCAGGTCATTGTAGCTGTCCCCGGCGGCAATGGTCTCAAAGCCAATGGACTGCAGCGCCCGCACCGTGGAGAGCTTGGAGTTCTCCGTGCGCATCCGAAACCCTGTGATTTCCCCGTCCGGCGCCACTTCAAGGGTGTTGCAGAAAAGGGTGGGCCAGCCCAGCTTTTTCATCAGGGGAGCCGCAAACTGGGTGAAGGTATCGCTGATAATGATTACCTGGGTAAATGCGCGCAGCTCGTCCAAAAACTTCCTGGCCCCCGGCAGCGGGTCAATTCCCGCAATCGTCTCCTGAATTTCCTTCAGCCCCAGGCCGTGCTCTCGCAGAATTCCCAGCCGCCAATGCATCAGCTTATCGTAATCCGGCTCATCCCGGGTGGTCCGGGTGAGCTCCGGGATGCCGCTGGCCTCTGCAAACGCAATCCAAATCTCCGGCACCAGCACGCCTTCCAGGTCCAAACATGTTATATACATAGGGCTCCTCCTCGTACACATGAATTGCCGCACTCTGCAGCATTTTTTTCATTATATATGTTAGAAGGGGGCCTTGTCAACATTACCCGATATCTGAACGGCTGAGCAGTAACTCAAAATCCTGTTGACTTTATGCCCAATCCGATTTATATTCATAATGCTAGGCTGGGGTTTTTTGCGGCGGCAGATTTTTTGTAACAGGTTCAGGCGGCGGGCATCTTCTTGTCCGGCCTATGGCCGGACAAGAAGCATCGGATGTCCATACCCCGGAGGGCACCTAGTCCGATGTGTAAACAGGGGCAAAACCATGTTTACAAGCAAGCTTGACACCTGCTTTTGCCCCTGTTTACCCGCCGTCTGAACTGTTACGTTCAAGAAATTGAAAAAGGCGGTAATCAAATGAGCATTTACGATACATTAAATCCCATGCA
Organism: uncultured Enterocloster sp.; assembly: GCA_944384065.1. Lineage (GTDB taxonomy): Bacteria > Bacillota > Clostridia > Lachnospirales > Lachnospiraceae > Enterocloster. The sequence continues at coordinate 9,406 of CALWRY010000062.1, forward strand.
GAGGGAGGCGGTGCTGTGTACCGAGGGACCTCTTCTGGTGTTAGCCGGGGCGGGCTCGGGGAAGACCCGGGTGCTGACCCACCGGATTGCCTATCTCATCGAGGAGAAGGGGGTCAATCCCTGGAATATTCTGGCTATCACATTTACCAACAAGGCGGCGGGGGAGATGCGGGAGCGGGTGGACAGCCTGGTGAGCTTTGGAGCGGAGAGCATCTGGGTGTCCACGTTTCACTCCTCCTGCGTGCGGATTCTCAGGCGGCATATTGAGTATCTGGGATACGATACGGGATTTTCCATCTATGACACGGATGACCAGAGAACGTTGATGAAGCAGGTCTTTAAGACGCTGGACGTGGATACGAAGCAGTTTAAGGAGCGGGGGGCCCTGGCTGTCATCTCCTCGGCGAAGGACAAGCTGATTGGGCCGGAGGAATTTCTCTTAAAGGCAGGGGATGACTTCCGGGACAAGAGGATGGGGGAGATTTATAGGGAGTACCAGAAGCAGTTAAAGAAGAACAATGCCCTGGACTTCGACGACCTCATTGGAAAGACCGTGGAGCTTTTTCAGAATAATCCCAAGGTTTTGGACTATTACCAGGAGAGGTTCCGCTATATTATGGTGGACGAGTACCAGGATACCAACTACGCGCAGTTTAAGCTGGTGAGCCTTCTGGCGGCCAAGTACAAGAATCTCTGCGTGGTGGGGGATGACGACCAGTCTATTTACCGGTTCCGGGGGGCGGATATCGGGAATATTTTGAGCTTTGAGGAGACATTTCCCGGCGCAAGGGTGATTAAGCTGGAGCAGAATTACCGCTCCACCCAGAATATCCTGGATGCGGCAAACGCTGTAATTCGCCACAATAGGGGCCGCAAGGACAAGACGCTCTGGACAGCCAACGGCCAGGGGAGCCAGGTGCGCTTCGTCCAGTTTGAGTCTTCCCAGGACGAGGCGGATTTTGTGGCGCGGCAGATTCGGGATTGCGGGAAGGCTTATAAGGAACAGGCGGTCCTCTACCGGACGAACGCCCAGTCCCGGCTTTTGGAGGAGCGGTGCATTTTTTACAATGTGCCCTACCGGCTGGTGGGCGGTGTCAATTTCTACCAGCGAAAGGAGATTAAGGATATTCTGGCCTATCTGCGGACCATTGCCAACGGGGTGGATGATTTGTCCGTGCTGCGCATTATCAATGTGCCAAAGCGGGGAATCGGGGCGGCGACCATGGGCCGGGTGACGGCATTCGCCTCGGAGCGGGGCGTGAGCCTTTTTGAGGGTCTTAAAAATGCCCGCCAGGTTCCGGGAATCGGAAAGACGGCGGGAAAGATAGAGGCCTTTGTGGAGCAGATGGAGGAGTTCGCGGACCGCATACATAGGGGGCGAATCTCCATCAAGGAGCTGATAGAGGCCATTGTGGAGGAGACGGGCTACCGTCAGGAGCTGGAGGCCGAGGGCGAGGTGGAAGCCGAGACCCGCATGGAAAATATTGAGGAGCTGGTAAATAAGGCGGCGGCCTATGAGGAGGACAGCGAGGCCCCGTCCCTGGATGAATTTCTGGAGCAGGTGGCCCTGGTGGCGGATATTGACAGCATGGACGATACCGAGGAGCGGGTGACGCTCATGACCCTTCACAGTGCCAAGGGCCTGGAATTTCCTAGAGTGTATCTGGTGGGAATGGAGGACGGGCTGTTTCCGGGCTATATGTCCATCACCTCCGACGACCCGGCGGATATGGAGGAGGAGCGGCGGCTCTGCTATGTGGGCATTACCCGGGCCAAGGAGGAGCTGATGCTCACGGCGGCCCGCAAGCGCATGGTGAATGGGGAAACCCGGTACAGCTCGCCCAGCCGGTTCCTGGAGGAGATTCCGGGGGAGCTTCTGGACGCGGAGCGGCTCACACCGGCCCTTTCCGGGTACGGGAAGAAAAAGCAGGAGTATTCCTTTGGGGATGACGGGGAGGATGGGCTTCCCTGGAATCAGCCGGCGGCCGGCGCAGGAAGGCCTTCGCAAGGCTTCGGAAGCGGCCGGGCTGGAGAACGGGCCGGTCTTAGCGGGCATGCTCCCAGCGGTATGGCCGGCGCCCCGGGAAGCCTGGGCTATGGCGGCAGCTGGGGCTACAGCGGCAGAAAGGGGTCTGCCTCATCCCCTGCAGGGGGAAAGCCCTCCTTCGGAAAGTCCTTTACCGTGAAGAAGGCGGACTCTCTGGACTACGGGCCGGGAGACCGGGTGCGCCATGCGAAATTCGGGGAGGGCATTGTGAAGGAGATTAAGGACGGGCCGAAGGACTATGAGGTCACGGTGGAGTTCGATAAGGGCGGACAGAAGAAAATGTTTGCCTCCTTTGCAAAGCTGGAAAAAATCGAATAAAATGGGATAGTAAAATTGAGGTCTGCATGGTATAATATCTTTATGAACGAGCATGCAAATGTGCGGAAAGGACGTGTGGATAGTATGAACAGATTTGACAGGGAGAGATTCGACGCTATGGGGAAGGAAGCGCTGGCGCGTGTGGAGGAGATTATGAATACGACCAAGCTGAATGAACTGATCCACAAAAGGGAGGAAGACGAGAAGAAGAAAAACTGCATTCTTTGGGTATTAGCCATTATCGGCGCGGTAGCGGCGGTGGCGGCCATTGCCTATGCGGTGTACCGCTTCTTTACACCGGATTACCTGGAGGATTTTGAGGACGACTTTGACGATGACTTCGACGACGACTTCTTCGACGACGAAGAGACGGAGAAGAAGGAAGAGCCCAAGGAGGAGAAGAAGGAAGACAAGGCCGAGGAGAAGGCGGAGTAAGCAGAGTTATAAGAGGACGGATGGACGGGCGCAGATTCCTGGCAGGGGAAGCGCCCGTCTTTTTGCATCCGTTTGCAGAAAGGAGCAAGGGGGAATGGGCCGATTCGTAAATCCGGACAACAGAGGCTTTAGGGTGGCTCTCAATTCAAAGATATATGTGGATAAGACGGAACTTCTCGAATATACAAACAGCGTCATGGACACGAACCAGGCATTGATCTGCAACAGCCGTCCGAGGCGTTTTGGCAAATCTACGACTGCAGATATGCTTACCGCTTATTACAGTAAGGGCTGTGATTCGAGCCATATGTTTTCCGGGCTGGCTGTGAGCGGGGCGCAGGATTATGAGCGGTATTTGAATAAGTGCAATGTGATCCATTTTGACGTGCAGTGGTGCATGCTGGATGCCGGCTCGCCGAAAGCTGCCACGGCCTATATCAACGACCATTTAATTGCGGAGCTTAGAGAAGAATTTCCAGAGGTTTCCCTGGACTCGGTGAAAACTGCTTATGGAGCATTATCCAATATTAATAATGCTACGGGTGAAGGCTTTGTGGTGATTATCGACGAGTGGGACGCGCTTATCCGCGACGAGGAGGCGGATGAGAAAATCCAGGAGGAATACATTAACTTCCTCAGGGGAATGTTCAAGGGAAGCGAGCCTGTCAAATTTATCCGGCTCGCCTATCTCACAGGCATTCTCCCGATTAAAAAAATAAAAACGCAGTCCGCCCTCAATAATTTCGCGGAGTTTACAATGATTGACGCCAGGATATTTGCAAAGTATATCGGCTTTACGGAAGAGGAAGTAAGGGGATTGTGCCGGGAACACGGAATCAATTTTGAGGATGTGAAGAGATGGTATGACGGTTATCTGCTGGAAGAATATTCCGTGTATAATCCTAAAGCTGTGGTGGAGGTTTTAACCTGGAATAAATTTCAGAGCTATTGGTCTGAAACAGGGACCTACGACGCGATTGTGCCGCTCATTAACCGGAATTTTGACGGACTGAAAACAGCGATTATCCAGATGCTTGCAGGAGCATCCGTGGAGGTGGATATCAGGTCCTTTCAAAATGACATAGTCAGCTTTAGAAATAAAGAGGATGTCCTGACGTATCTGATTCATCTTGGCTATCTGGGATATAATCAGCGGACCCGGAGCGCATTTATACCGAATGAAGAAATCCGGCAGGAGCTTACCGCAGCCACGGAGAGAAATAAATGGGATGAGCTGTTGGAGTTTCAGATGGAATCCGAGAAGCTCTTAGATGCTACGCTGGATATGGATGCGGAGGCTGTGGCCGCTGAAATTGAGCGGATTCATATGAATTACGCTTCGGCGATTCAATACAACAATGAGAATTCCCTGAGCAGTGTGCTCACCATCGGATATTTGAGCGCGATGCGGTATTATTTTAAACCGATTCGGGAGATGCCGGCGGGAAGAGGATTTGCGGACTTTGTATTCATCCCCAAAAAGGAATATGCGGGCGAGTACCCAGCACTCTTGGTGGAGCTTAAATGGAATAAAAGCGCACAGACGGCGATTGAGCAGATAAAGGAAAGAAAGTATCCAGATTCTATCGCGCATTATACGGGAGACATCCTGTTGGTTGGGATGAGCTACGATAAAAAGAGCAAGGCACACCAATGCGCAATAGAAAGATATGCAAAACAATAAGACCTGAAATAGGAAAGCTGCGGCAGATTCATTTGTGCCGCAGCTTTTGCCTGCACGCCGGATGGCGCATGTTTGACGTCACCAGCACTTGGAGCAGGCTTCCCGCCCCTGGGCAATGGCCTCATCCCTGGTGGATTTGATGGGATTTTTCATATTGCTGCAGGTGGGAGTGGAGTGGTATTTGCTGCCGGTGCGGGAAAGCCATACAGTGGTTCCCACGGGCTCGGCGGCAGTCTCCGGTATCTGAGGCGTCTGAGGTACGGACCCCTGGGGCTGGGAAACCGTTCCCTTAGAGTCCGGCGCCGTCTGCTGGGTGCCGGAGGATACAGGCCGGGTCTGAACCACGCCGTCCACGGTCCAGGCACCGTCCGCATTCACCGTGAGGCCGCCGGGAGCGGCACCGTTCATCAGGCAGTAGCCTTCCGCGTCAAAATAATAACTCTCCGCGATGCCGTCGCCGTTGCCGTCAATCCACTGCCAGGCGGAGACGGGGTAGGTGCCGTCGTCGTTCTGATACCACCAGCCTTTGGCGTCCTGCTGCCAGGCCCCAGCCAGGGCCGTAAGGGACATGGAGACGGTCATGAGTGCGCTCATCAGGAGCAGTTTAAGTTTTTTCATAGGTAATTCCTTCTTTCTTTAAAATAATGATGGGAACTATTCAGGACAGTGCATGTCCTGGGAATTAATCAATACCCGGATGAAGGTGCAATTCCCGCTGTTGCAGCTGCTTTCAGATACGCTGCAGGCGGCAATACCCAGCCGGGCGTCCATCTTTGCCTTCAGGATGATTTTATCTCCCGCTTTGGAAAGGGGAGGCTCTACGGAAAGGGAGCCGTCCGGGTTTATTTTTGTGTGCATAAAAATATTTATGGGCTGTATAATGAGCCGTTTTTCGCCCAGACTGCGGTTGATATTGTCCAGGCAGTTTGGATGTCCCTCCCCATTGTGATAGAAAAAATCGTACATTTCAGGCCGGCAGCAGGGGTGCAGCAGATCGTGTTCTCCTACCTCGTCATAAATTACCTGAAACATGGGCCGGTAGAGATTGGAGTAGACATAATCCCCCACAGCCAGACGCAGGGATTCGTTGCAGTCGATGGTGACGCCTGGGGAGAGAAATTCTTCCGGATGCCCGCATGCCTCCGCAAAAAAATCAACCACCTGACCGCCTGCAATATCAATGATTGTGACTGTCTGCCCGGCGGATATGGGAATGCATTTTCCGCTGCAGGGCGCTATGATGTATTCTTGCTCCATTTGACTCCCTCCTTCTCCAAAACGGAGCAGAGCGCTTTTAATAATCCCATTATACTATGAACGCCTCCTTTTGAAAAGCGGGGAGCCTTCGGCTTTTTAGAAGCCTTTTTGTAAGGAAAAAGCAAGATTTTCCTGGAGAATAGATGCTATACTAAAACAAAAGCATGTACGGCAGAGGAGAGGGCATGAAAAAAAGGGACAGGGACAGGGGCAGACGGCTGTTCTGGCAGGCTTTGGCGGCGGGAGCGGCGATGATTTTGCTGGGGATATGTCTGGCGAAGGGCCATTCCTTAAAACATCCGGTTTTTCTGACCATGAACCGGGAGATATTGACATACCCGTCCGGCGAGGAGACCCATCCGCTCTGGGCGTACCGTCCATTTCGCGTGTATTATGTGCAGGATCGCTGGACAAAGAAAAGGGTCCGGGCCGTTGAATTTCCGGAGCTAAAGGGATTCGGAACGTATCACCAGCTGGACGGAGGACAAAAAGCGTATTCGCTCTTTTCGGGCACGAGTACCCTGTGGGGCGAAAGCTTTTATCAGTTTTTCGAGATCCCCGGGGAGATTTTTGTCCGGGCCGAAGCGATGCCGCGGGAAGGGCTGACGATCCGCAAGGCCCGCGTGATTTAT
>CALWRY010000063.1 GCA_944384065.1 uncultured Enterocloster sp.
CAGTTCCCCATCGATGTGGCAGATTTTCTCCCTGAGCCTCTGCTTGTCGATGGTGCGCAGCTGCTCCAGAAGTATCACCGAATCCTTGACCATATCGCTGCGCCTGGCCCCCAGCTCCACATGAGTGGGAAGCTTCGCCTTGTTCATCCGGGACGTGATGGCCGCACAGATAACCGTGGGGCTGTGCCGGTTTCCCACGTCGTTTTGTATCACAAGTACCGGGCGCACGCCGCCCTGCTCGGAACCCACCACGGGCCGAAGGTCCGCATAATAAATATCTCCTCGCCTGATAATCACACTGCTCACACTCCGTCATCTTACTTGCCGGCTGTCCGCCGGTCCTGCCTCTAGTATTGCCCCAATTTCGCCAGGTATTCACAGCAGGCAAGCCTGCTGTGAAAATCCCCTCAATACCATCATATGAAAGAGTAAAATGTCCGGAGCCTGGGCGCATGCATGGCGCCCTTTGTTTCCCCGCCGTCCTGAACGGCTGCTTAGAAGTAGTCTTTTGCGCCCACGATTGTTCCGCCGCTTATATAAACCCGGGGAACCCGCTTTCCCACATTGCAGAGGAGCTCATAGTGAAATCCGCCGCTTCGCTCTGCCAGCTCCTCCGCCGTGATTTCCTCCTCCCCGTCGCGCCCGAGAAGCGTAACCGCATCGTCCTCCCCGGCCTCGGGTATATCCGTCACATCCGCCATGAACTGATCCATGCAGATCCGGCCAAGTATCCGCGCCCGCTTTCCGCGAATCAGCACCTCTCCCCGGTTGGACAGGGCCCTTGGCCAGCCATCCCCGTATCCCACGGGGATTGTGGCTACCCGCATGTTTTTTTCCGCCACAAAGGTTCCCCCGTAGCTTATGGCAGAGCCGGGCTCCACCTCCTTGATATAGGTGATGGCGCTCTTGATTCCCATAACCGGGCGCAGCCGCACGCGGCTTTTGTCCACCTCGTCCGACGGATAGAGGCCGTACACGGCGATGCCCGCCCGGACCATGTTCAGTGAATTGGAATCCAGTCCCTCCACAATCGCGGCGCTGTTGGAGCAGTGCTTGACAGGGATATCCACGCCCAGCTCCTCAAGATATCCGGCAAAGGTCCTGTAGGCTGCAAACTGCGCCTCATAGGCGGATTTATCCCTCTCGTCCGCCCGGGCAAAATGTGTAAACAGGCCTTCAAGGGTAAGCCCCGGCAGACGGCTCATGGACCGAACCATTTCCGCAGAGGCGCCATCCGGCCTCATGCCAATGCGGCACATCCCCGTATCCAGGGCAATGTGGGCCCTGGCCTCCTCCCCGGTCTCTGCCGCAAGCTCCGACAGCCGCTCTGCCTCCTTCATTCGGAAAATGGCCGGGCGAATATGGGCCCGCACCAGCTCCTCATACCGGGAAAGATGCACCGGCCCCAGCACCAAAACCGGCTTTGTAATGCCATTCTTTCGCAGATGCAGCGCCTCATCCGCTGTGGCCACGCCGTAGGCCTCCACATAGGGATCGATGGCCTTTGCAATGGGCACCGCCCCATGGCCGTAGCCGTCCGCCTTTACCACTCCCATAATGGAGGCGGAATCCGGCAGGCTTTCCCGCATCGCCTTCACATTTCCCGCCGCCGCATCCAGATCAATCTCCGCATATACCCGGTCGTAAGGTCTCATCTTCCATTCCTCCCATTCGGCAAAACTTTCCCGATATTTTCCGCCAGCTCCGAGGCCAGCATGCTGTGGCTGTCCCGTCCGGCCTGCTCTCCTGCCAGTCCATGGATGTAAACCCCCAGAAAAGCGGCGCTCTCCTCCTCCGCGCCGATGGCAATCAATCCGGCAATAATCCCGGTGAGAACGTCGCCGGATCCCGCCTTTGCCATGGCGCTTCCTCCGCTGGAATTAATGTACAGGTTTCCGTCCCGCCCCGCAGCAACCGTAGCCGCATCCTTTAAGACGCAGGTAATCCCATAGCGCAGGGCATACTCCTGGGCAGCGGCCGGCAGATTTTCCTGTATGTCCTCTATGGACCGCCCGGTAAGCCTGGCCATCTCCCCCAGATGGGGGGTAATCACAATATTTTCCGTGTAATAGGAGGTCAAATAGGGATGGGACGCTATGGCGTTAAGCCCGTCCGCATCCACAATCACCGGCACAAAGGCGCTGGTCAGAATGGCCTCCGCAAGATATTCCACATAGGGCTCGCGGCCAAGGCCGGGGCCAAGCACCACCACGTCCGCCCAGGAGGTCTGCTCCTCCATAAACCGCCTGAAGCCCTCCCGGTCCCCCATCACATCCGCTGGGTCATAGAGAGCCAGAATGGCCTCAGGGAGCAGGCTTTGAAGGACCTGGCGGTTCTCCTCCACGGTGAGAATTTTTACCAGTCCGGCTCCTGTGCGGTAAGCGCCCAGAGCGCTGAGATAGGCGGCCCCGCACATTCCGCGGGATCCTGCGGCAATGAGCACACGGCCGAAGGTTCCCTTGTTGGAATAGGCCTTTCTCTCCGGGACCAGGGCCAGATCTTCCGGTCCGTAGGTAAACGCGGACCGCGGATTTTCTTCATTTCCAGGCGCCTTGTCAATGGACTCCTCCGGGAAGCCGATGTCCTCCACCTTTACGCAGCCCGCGTACTCCCGTCCCGGGTAGAGAACCGTCCCCTGCTTCTCCCATCCAAAAGTCACCGTCAAATCCGCCCGGAAGGCGGCGCCCATCACCCGGCCCGTATCCGCATGAATGCCGGATGGGATGTCCACAGCTGCCCGCAGGGACGGAGCCGGCGCGAGTGCATTCATCCTCTCAATGCACTGCCGGTAATCCCCTGTAATCTCCCTGGAGAGCCCTACGCCGAACACTGCGTCAATCACCGCGTCCCAGGATCGCTCCCCCATCTTCTGCCATCCGAAAATGGGCACTCCCACGCGGCCGGCAATCTCCAGCTGCCTTTTAAACTCCTCCGTTCCTCTTTTCACATCGCCGATAATGGCCGCGCAGGCATCGAACCCCGCCAGGCGCAGCATCCGGACTGCCGCCACGCCGTCCGCCCCGTTGTTGCCGGTCCCGCAGACTGCAAGGACGGACCGGCTTTCTCTGCCTTCCGCCTGAAACCACTGGCGCACCTCCCGGGCTACCCCCAGGGCCGCCCGCTCCATGAGCACCATGGAGGGGATCCCAATGACCCGCATGGTATAGGCGTCAATCTCCTTTGCCCGTCTTCCCGTCACAAGCCTCCTCATCCTTCTCCTCCTTTCCCTCTCCCACTGCAAAGGCCATGGCCCATTCCTTTGTGTTGGTGATAGACACCTCTATCCGCGCAAGGCCCATCTCCTCAAAGCGAGAGAGGGCTCCCCCGTACAGGCGGACATAGGGCTTTCCCAGCTCGTCTCTGAGCACCTCAATATCAATGGGCATAAAGCTGCGGAACCCCGTCCCCAGCACCTTGGCCACCGCCTCTTTTACCGCAAAAGAGCCGGCAAGCTTAGAGGCTGACCCCTTTGCCTGCCGGCTTTCCAACTCCGTAAATGTGCGCATCACAAAATAATCCTTTTCACAGGCCCTGCCCATGCGCGCTATCTCTACTAAGTCTGTTCCAACTCCCAGTATCATTTCTCCTGCTTCCCGGCATTTTTCTTATCCTGCATGCTGCACACCCGATAGGAAAGCCGCATCAGGCTCTCGGACAGGTGGACATTTTCCACCACCACGTCATCCGGAACCACCAGATCCGTATGGGCGAAATTCCAAATTGCCTTGATTCCCGCCTTCACCAGGCGATCCGCAATCTCCGGCGCCTTGGTCTTGGGGATTGTGAGGGCTGCGATCTGTATCTCATTCTCCTGGATGAAGGTTTCCAGATCATCCACGGACCGAATCTCAATGCCCCGGATCACCAACCCGATAAGTTTGGGATTGATGTCGAACATCCCCTTGATCACAAAACCTCTCCGCTCAAAATTTGTATAATTTGCAATCGCCTGTCCCAGGTTTCCCGCTCCTATGATAATCAGGTTATGCTGTTGGTCAATGCCCAAAATCTTTGCAATCTCCGCGTAAAGATACTTTACATTATACCCATATCCCTGCTGGCCAAAACCACCGAAATTGTTCAGATCCTGACGGATCTGGGAAGCTGTAACCTTCATCCGGGTGCTGAGCTCGTTGGAGGATATCCGCTCCACACCCTCCTCAATCAACTCTCCCAAATAACGGTAATACCTGGGCAGCCGCGAGATTACAGCCTTGGAAATCTCCTTGCGTTCCATTCTGCCTCTCCTTCTTCTCGCCGTTCTATATAATGCACAGACCGTCTGCGGCCTGAACGTATACGCATTTATTATAAGCGGATGTCAAATAAATGTCAAATCCAAAACTATGGCCGTCTGCAGCGCTAAATTTTAGAGAGGGGAGTGATTCGCGCCAATCACTCCCCTCCTTTATCAGACTTTATGGGATCCAAACTCCATTTTCATCCACCTGGTATCCGTCAGGAGTCGTGGCGCTTCGATACAGAGCGCCGAAGGGCCAGGTTACACTTTTTATATTATAATACCACTCCCCTGTCTCCTCATTCAGCTCCCAGGTCCTGCCTGATACTACCTCATTCAGGTAATACCAATTCTGGTCGATCCACTTCCAGCCGCTGGCCAGGCTTCCCGTCTCCGGTTCCAGGTAATAGGTGTAGCCGTCCTGGGGATCCTGGTACCATCCGGTCTGCATTCCATTCTCCACCTTCATCAGATACCATTTTTGAAGCTGATAGTCGTATACCCAGCCGGATTGCAGATACTCGTCCGCACCAAAAGCATACCACGCGCCGTTGATTTTCTCCCAGAGTACCTGTTCCACCGTGCTTCCGTCAGACTGCGTGGCCATAGAACCCTTGGCCATGGTGCCATCGGCATAGGTCAGCTTCCAGCCTGTCTCATCCTGGATCCATTTGGAATATCCTGCCCCCTCGCCGGTGATAATTCCCATCTGGGCGCTCATATATCCCTTTTTGGGATCCCTGGTTATGGTGTTGGCAGATGATGCCGGGCTGGGGCTTCCGCCGCCTCCTCCGCTGCTGCTGTGGCTGCCTCCGCTTTGGCTGGAGCTGTGGCTGTCGGTGATTTCATAGTTTTGGGCCGCCCTGTACAGGGTATTTGTGTCCGAAGTCCGAAACTCAATACCGATGGTATGGGTTCCCGGCTGGTCATGGGCCCGCAGCGTCTGGCTGCGGATGGTAATCCGGGTGCTCCCGCTTGCTGAGTCGTAGTCCGTTCCTTCCACCAGCTTATCGCCGTCCAGGAACACGTCCTTGAACTCACCGTACTCGCCCTCGGAAACCAGGGTCTGATCCAGCGCATTGCCCAGGGCGAAGTCCTGTACCCTTTGAGTCAGCTCATAGCCCGTGTCCGTTGCACCATCTACGTTGGCGTCCGTATTCTCCGTCACTGTCATGGTAAAGGTGCGCTCACTTGTTAAGAAATTGCTGGAGCTGTTGCGCATCTGCACCGTGAAGGTAAATGTGCCGCTCTCCTTGGGAACGCCGTACAGCTCGCCGTTTGACCGCAGTTCCATACCGCCTGGCAGCTCGCCGTCAACAATACTGTATTCTACCGTATTCCATTCATATTTATTTGTGTTCTGGATCATGGTCCCGTAGGGAACATATTTTACGCCGTCGGGTATATCCTCCGTGATAATGCCCGGATCGCCCACCACGCCGGTTAATGTCAGCACTGCAAGAATCGTTTCGCCTGATTTGATAGTCAGGGTTCCCTCGATCTCCGCTGTCTCTCCTATATTGTCATAGAGGCGGATTTTCGCCATGTTGGGCAGCTCGCCGTACTGTGTGTCGTTTTCTATGGTGGAAAAACCGGCCAAGTCACTGGTTCCCTTTAACGTCCAGTATTCGTCCAGCCCCAGCTGATCCGATACCAGCTCCACCGAAAGATCGGTGATTGCATCGGTTCCCTTGTTGATCAGCAGGATATCATGCTGATCCTCATGGAGCCAGTCCAAAACAATCTCTCTGGTGGAATATATCACGCCGTTTTCATCACGGGTCTCCGCCTTTTCATCCAGCAGGCTGTTGATATAAAGCGGGCCTGCCCCATCCTCTGCCTTGACAATCTGCAGCCAGTAGTTGCGGGCCGCCCCGTCTTCGGAAGACGCTGTGTACTGTACCGGACCTTCGGAAAAATCATGGACATTCTTTCCGCTGACCTCCGGCGAGCTGCCGCCCTCCGCGTAAAGATCGATGCCATCTCCCGTTTGGAAGGTCGGGGCAAGCTGCTCCAGATCCGCTGCTGCTCCCACCAGGATCGTCAGGTAGTTGTATTCCCCGTAGGAATCCTCATGGCTGTCCACCACATAGCTGGCCACCTCCTGGCCCTCTTTGTTCTTTACACCGGTGAACATCACCTCTCCGTCTTCGATGGCTGGCGCACCTTCCACCGCGCACAGGGCATAGACCCAGGTATCATCGGCTTTGCCGTCACGCCCTGTAAAAATGGTAAAAGACGTCTCCTGGCTGAAGTCGGCAGAGTATCCGCTGGCCGCATCGAAGAGCTGGGCCTTTATATCCGCCGCTCCCTCCCTCTGGGCATCCTCCATGGTGTCGTACATCCCTTTGTAGGCAGCGATTACCGCAGTATTATCCACCGTTCCTTCTCTGGTAAGGCACTCCAGCACCAGCTGGTAGGTTCCGCTTGCAGGATAGCCATATTTCAAAACGGCGACTTCATCCAATGCCCAATCCGGGTAGTCCCAGGTCTCAACAACGTTGGTCCTGCTTTCTCCTGCGCCTGTATAAAGGCCCACGGAATTTATGTGCACGCCCTCCTTTTCAGAGAAAGAAACCTCGATGGGAAGGCAGCCGCTTACCGCATGGCCGTCATAGGACGCCAGCGTGATCGATTCAGACCACAGGTTCTCCGAATAGTAGCCGGAACCGGCAGTCTCCATATCCTCAGCAAAAATCTCGGGTGTAATAAGGCCGTCCAGCATATCCGGTTCATAGATTAGGCCTTCGGATGCCTCCATGTTTTCCTGCTTAGCAGAGAACACTTTGTCATTCACCTGCAGGGAAAAATATACTCCGTCCTTTGCCGGATCGTAGCCCTCTATCTCAATGTCCAGATAGTCAAGGTTTGCATTGTCACGGTACTCTGCAGATGCCGTAAGTTTATACCTATTTCCCTCCGAATCCTGCTGATAGACTACTGGAACCAGCCAATCCTTTGCGGGCGTCACCTTCACTTTCACATTATAACGGATGTTGGCTGACGCCAGCTGATCCGGCTCCCCGACGATCATCTGCCACTCGGTATAGAGATCTCCCGTGCCAGCATTTGTTGTACCGCGGCTTAAATCAATGGTTCCCCCCGCCCCGCTGATCTTGTAGTAATCACTGCCCCCGTAGGCCCATATCACGGATCCGTCTTCCGGCAGGCCGTCTTCAAAAACTGCATCAACCGATACCATCGTCAGCTCCACCGGCGTAAAGCCCGTCAGGTCAACCTCCAGTTCTTTTTCCTCCAGAGGCAGGAGGGACATCGTGCTTATGCCCGATCCGTTTACAAACTCCTTCTCCTCCGGATAGACCACCACCGTGTCCCCTCCGACGGAAAGGCTCATCTGGGTCACCGCGCTGCCGTCAAAGTAAGCGGACACATAAAAGGTATGATCCCCTATCTCCACGCTGTCGTCAGGAGACATGAACCAGAGGCTTTCTGTCTCCCCATCCCAGGTAAACTGCACCTCGTAGGGGAAGAACGGGTTATCCTCCGGAATCTGGATGGTATAGCTCCCATCCTCCTCAAAGGCCGCGTCCCCGATGCCATTTTCAAAGTCCTCCTCGGATACCACCTGGACTTCAAAGTTTCCGGTGTTAAACGTCACCGAATCACTGTCCCGGCGGTCTGGAACTGATTTCGTCGCTGTCTTCAGCGGACGGGCAAGGGCCTGCAGAGCATCTGCCTTCTCTGGATTCTCTGTCTTGTCCGTTTTCTTCCCGCTGTCATCCTCCTGAGACTCCTCCGGCTCCTTATCGCCTTCTTCCTCCTGGGATTCCTCCGGTTTCTTATCACCCTCGTCCTCCTGGGACTCCTCCGGTTCCTTGTCGCCCTCGTCCTCCCGGGATTCCTCCGGCTCCTTATCACCCTCGTCCTCCTGGGATTCCTCCGGTTCCTTTTCACCTTCCTCCTCCTTGGATTCCTCCGGCTTCTTTTCGCCTTCTTCCTCCTTGGACTTCTCCGGCTCCTTTTCGCCTTCTTCCTCCTGAGATTCCTCCGGCTCCTTTTCGCCTTCTTCCTCCTTGGACTCCTCCGGCTCCTTTTCGCCTTCTTCCTCCTTGGACTCCTCTGAGCTGTCCTTTTCCGGATCGTCCGAATTCTCTCCAGGGGATGCTCTCCGGTAATTCCCCTGATCTGTGCTCTCCTCACCTGCAGAGCTGTCCGGCGCTCCCAGAACTGCCATGGCAGGCGTCGCTGTGATCACCATACCTGCTGAAAGAAGGATCGCCAGATACTTTTTGATCCTTTTCATGTTACTCATTCCCTTCCTTTCTCCTTTGATTGTATGCTTCTCCAAGAGCGGTCAGCTCCTGGAGGGAATATAAGCGGCTTTGCCGCAGATTCCCCGATTTATCATCAAAAATCAGCTGTCCGTCCAGAACATCGCAAAGCTGCGGAAGCTTTGCCAGTGTCTCCAGTCTTTCATTTAAAAGCAGCCCATAGCGCTCGCCTGCAGCGCTGACATATTCGGTTATAATATAATCGCCTGTCTGGGTCACATAGGTGAGATAATCCTCCTCGTTCAAGACAGCTGCAAGCTTTCCGTCCTTCAGCGAATAGGCCTTGGGCGGCTCGTGGAGGGCGGATTCAATCCGGTAGTGATCCGTATAAAAAATCTCAAACAATTCCTTAGACGGCGGCTCTGTCTTTTCAGTGTCCATCAAAGAGCCGTCTACAGCGCTGTAGCGGCGCACCGTGCCATCGTACCAGATCACCTCCAGCCAGGATCCATTTTCCTCTCTCATAAACTGCTGGTCGTAGATCTGATCTGGTTGTGGCAGCTCCACCTGAGCAAGAACCGTCCCTTCCATATCCAACGCTGTAAATCCCAGGTAATCAAACAACACAGCCCTCTGCCCATCGCCGCTGATTCTGGCCTCGTCGTGCGCCAGCCCCGCGTCGTAGGACAGAAGCCGGTTCTCCTCATTGTGCTCCCGCTTTAGGAGCCGCAGCGCAGGGTCGCTCCGGTTGGCCACCGCCCCATAATCTCCTGAAAGAACGGCAAAGTCACAAACCTCCTCTGTTTCATGGCTGGAAACCTGGACGGCTCCTCCGTCAAAGAAAGCAAGCTGCCCTTGATCCGTGGCCACCAGCACATCGCTGCCACTTACGGCAAATGCGGTGATGTCTCCGTCATTGATATAGGCAAGCTCTTTCTCCGATCCGTTTTCCACATCAAGAGCCGCCAGGAGATTTCCATTTGCTATATGGATCCCGTCCGGATCCGCCTTCAGCAGAATGGGATCCCTGGACTCGTAGGATGCCGCGTATTCCCCTGCTTCCGTATCCACCAGGCCGAAAAATGACGAGGAGCTCTTGCTCGCCCCGAAAGCAAAGTACTTCCCCCAAAAGCCGCCCTCAAAATGGCTGCAGGCCGGATCCTCGTAGACGATCAGCGTCGCCTCCTGGTTCCCCGGCTCAAAGATCCAGAGCCCGCCGCCCCGAAAGCTGACCGCCAGCCGGGTGCCGTCCTCATTCAGCGCAAATACCCGGTTAGCCGGATTGGCAAACCTGTCATTCGCCGCTACCTCCATCTCCTGCCCTTCAAAAGAGCACTCGCCTATTCTTTCCCCATCTGCAATCCGGTACAGAACCGCGTGGTCCGCATCCCGGTTGACTGCTGCGCCCACGGTCCCATCCCCTGAAAGAGCAAGACTGGTAGCTGTCTCCCCTGTCCACAAAGTTTCTCCCTGTTCCAGATCATAGAGGGCGACCCCCTGAGCACCGGCGTAAAAGATCTGCCTCTCATTCACGAATCGAAGCTCTGCCAGTGCGGAGTTTTCCATTGACAGGCGCGCGATTTCCCGCATGGCCTCCAGATCCCATATCACTGCCTCCTGCTGGCACACCGCCGCTATACGCTTCCCTTCCGGGGATATTTCCAGGGAAAACGGGGCCGAGGGGAGATCTATGGTATCCAGAATATGAAAATCTTCCCCCAGATCGTACACACCCAGCGCATCGGTCAGCGCCTTTTGGGCATGGGCCGCAGCAGGCTGACGGAAAATACTCTCTTTTTCAGGAATTGCCTGCAGGGCCAGCCTTACCGCCTCTGATACCCTTCCCTCCGAAAGGGCGCTGGCAGAATACTCAGACAACGCCAGTGCTTCCTGGACCTGCTCCATCTGTCTGGATCCGGCCAGGGCGGCAGCGCCCCCTACCAGAAAGAGAAGGGAGAGGCCGGCAGCGGCCCCCGCCATCCGCCTGCGGTGGCGTACCATGCGCCGGTCACGCCGGTGGAGCATTCGGAATGCGTCCAGCATTTCCTCTGCCGACTGATACCGGTCGTTGGGGTCGGTGGACATAGCCTTCCCTATGATAGCCGCGACCTGGGAACCGCAGTCCTCTGGCCCCAGCGGAATTACATTCTGAGACTGTTCCGCTGGCCGGCGGCCTGACAACAGATGGTACAGGGTGGCCCCCAGACTGTAGAGATCCGAGCGGACGTCCAGCATCAATGTATGCTGCCTTAACGTGCTGCTGCGGCCGGAGTTCGATCTCTCCTCCATGGTTTTTGTCTCAGCGGATTCCCCTGTGGGATCCCAGGCCACAGTTTCCGCCCCGTCGTCCTCCTGCTCCCCGTCTCCCCGGCCTTCCTGCGTTCCGCTTCCGCTGTAAACGGATAAAATGCTGCTGTAGTGCTCCGGCGAGGCATAGCCCCGGCTGTACCCCACCCGCACTGCTCCATCTTCCCCCAGGGCCAGGGCGATGTTGAAATCGATGAGGCAGATGTCGCCTTCCGGCCGCAGCATAATATTAGCCGGTTTAATGTCCCCGTGAAGGATCCCGTGGGGCGGGCGGCTGTGCAGGTAGATCAATGCCTCCAGAAGCTGGCATGCCCAGTAAATCACCTGGGGCTGTGAAAACTTTTCGCCCCGTTTTAAAAGCCGATCCAGGCTTTCCCCCTCGATGTAATCCATGACGGTGTAAACCACGCCGCCATCCTGGACAAAATCATAGACCTGGGGAATATAGGTGTGGCTTAAGCCCTTCAGCATATCCACTTCCCACCGCAGCTTCTCCGGCCCCGCGCTCAGGGTTCTCTTATCCGCCTTCAGCACCACAGGCTTGTCCAGCCTTAAGTGCCGTCCCAGATAGACAATTCCCCCTCCGCCTGCTCCAATCTGTTTCTGGACTTCATAAATCCCAGCAACGATCCAGGACATTTTCAGCCTCCTCTCTTTCCCTGTCCCCTAAGACCGGGGCTTTCCGTACTCCTTTTCCAACTGTTTTTTCAGCCTGCTCCCTGTAAAGCGAAAGACCGCCAGGCACAAAATTCCGGAAGCCGCGGCAACCCCCATGACCGCGATGCCGCCCCAGAACAGCCATTCACCGGATATTAGTCCCACCATATTTTCCCTCCTGCTCAAAAATCGGATAATTTCCAGAAAGCTGCAAGAGCGCCTGCTAGGATGCAGGCCCCAAAGCAGAAATGCCCCTGTTTTTTCTCTGGCTGAGCCTGATAAAATTTCCGCGCCAGCACCAGATTTTCCATGTAGATCCGCAGCCGTCTCGCGGCGTTTTGCCCATCCCTCCTGCGGATCACTGTCAAAAGGGCGGCCGCTCCACCTGTCAGGAAGGAGCCAATCATGGTATAAAGGCTGAATTTCCATCCTGCCCAGGCTCCCACTGCCATATACAGCTTAATATCTCCCGCCTTCAGGGCCCCGAGAAGCCAGAACGCCGCATACAGACAGGAGAACGCAAGCCCGCCCAGGCTTCGCGCAAGCCCGCCCGGCCCATCCAGAATGAATCCGCAGGCGATCCCCGCTGTTCCGGACCAGATCGTCAGCCTGTTGGGTATCCTATGAGAACGCAGATCCGCCAACGCTCCCAAAGCCGCCGTGGCCAGGGCCGCACCATAAAAAATAAGCAAGTCATCTCCTCCTCCCGCTTTGCAGGACAATGGCTGAGACATTGTCCCTCGCCTTACCCGGACTGATTTGCCGGCGCAGCAGCTGGGCCCGGTCCTGCGCGCTCAGTTCCTGAATTCCCATAATTTCTCTTATCCGTCCCTCATCCAGGGCATTGCAGAGTCCATCACTGCACACCAGGAAACGGTCCTCCGGCTGCTGCCTGCCATGGCGGTACTGGCTTTGAGGAATTTCGAACATTCCCACGCACATGGTCAGCTTCCGTCTGCCATTTTCCACCACAGACTGATCGTTCGTCAGCTGAAAAAAGGATCCGTTCCGATACAGGTAAATCCGGCTGTCGCCCAGATTTTCCACATAAAAGCTCCCATTGTACAGCAAAAGCAGCGACAGGGTGGATCCGGTCCTGCACCCCATTCGGCTCCGGAATTCGAAAATTCCACGGTTCACATCCCAGATTTCCTGCTCCAAAAGCTCCTTAATATCTTCATCCCGGTCGATGCCGTCCGCAATCATCGACGGAAAATCCTCTCTCCACCAGCGCCTGAATTGCTCTGTAATGTAGGCGCTGGCCTGGGCTCCATAGGAAAGACCTCCCATACCGTCCGCCACAGCCATCAGCGCGGAGGGGCGGCCATGGACAACCCCTGCCTCAGCCAAAATGCTGTCCTGATTTTCAGCACGTACATCGCCTTTGTCCGTGATAGCTCCATAACAATAGGGAAATACGTCCATCGCTTATCCTTCCGCGCACCGGATCGTAAACTCGCAGTCCGCCAGCATGATCCGGTCCTTGTCGTGCAAAGGCCAGGGCATATTGCTCTCGATCCTTTGTCCGCTTCCGTTGATATATGTACCGTTTTTAGAATTAATATCCGTCACATAATACTGTCCGGCCTGGCAGAAAAATTTTGCGTGGATTTTCCCCACTCTCGGACTCTTTACCGCAAAATCCACTTCGGATCGCAGACGTCCCACAACCAGCTCCCGGCCCGGAGTCAGTGGAATCCGGGTCAGACTTCCATTTTCAAAATATTCCAGATAGGCTTCCTGTCCATTTTCTTCCGCTCCGCTCCACAGCTCCGTTTCGTCCCCGGAACCGGGATCCTCCCATCCATAGGGAGCTGAGGGCGGAACCGGCGGCCGGGGCTGCGTCTGCCGATGGAATGACGGCTGAGGAGGCTCCTGATAGATCAGCGGCTGCGCAGACATTGGCTGGACGGGCGGCTGCGCGGACACCGGCTGGACGGGCGGCTGCGCGGACACCGGCTGGATGGGCGGTCTGGGAGGCGCTTTGCGCTCTCCGGCGGAATCCCCCTCCGGCTTTTTTTCATCCACCGTCTTAGGCTTCTTCTTTCCGTTTACAAAGGCTTCCCTGTAAAGAATCACCTCCGTCACTGCAATAATTACCACGGCGGCGGCAACCGCGTTGAGCTGGATCTTCCCCTCGGCATTCTGGAAAAAGCCAAAGGAGACGGCTGCAGACAGCGCCACAATTATTACCGCCTGAGGCAGAAGAAATATCTTCTTCGCCTTCTCCCTGTCGAATTCACCCTCTTTTACACTTTCCTGCTGCTTCTTCTTTTTTTCCTTAGGGGGCTTCGCAGCTTTTGAGGTCCTGGGAAGCTTTTGGGGCGTCTTGGGCTTCCTTTTTTCAGATGCTTTCTCGGGCAATGCGGGCTTTGGAGCCACAGGCTTTTGTTCCTCCGCAGCCCTGGCAAAAGGGGCATCCTGCGGCTGACGGCCTTCCTGGCTCTGGTCAAAGGGCTGGCTTTGCTGGGGCTGACTGTAGGATGGCTGGCCTTGCTGGGGCTGACCATAGGGAGGCTGGTAAGGCTGCGCCTGGCCATAGGAAACCTGCCGGGCTGAACTCTGAGACGGCTGCCCAATAGGTCCACTATTCTGTGAGGCCGCCGTCCCATAGTAGGCCTTCAGGCTGCTCTCCAGCCGATCAAGGGAAAATGTCCCGCCGGAAATTTCCCGCAGCAGTATCTGGATCAGATTGTCATTTACCATCTCAATCTGATCCTTATAGATCAGATCCTGCAGCAGCTCCCTGATCCCATACGCCCTGTCAGGGGCGGCTGGAATGAACACGAAGGCTGGCTCACAGCTTCCTGGGCTCACAAAAATCCAATCCGGCTCCATGCGGATACCCTCTTCTGAAAGCCGGAACCCCCTGGAATCGTGTATGGCCGCGATAGCTCCCTCCAACAGATTTCTCAGCTCTTTGCGCGTAAGCTTCCGTTTTTCCAGCACATCATCCAGCGGAATCCTGGAAGTTATATTGTAGTACAGGACAGTCCTTCCATCGATGATCTGCCTGGTGACAGGCAGGAAATTCCGTATATCATTAGACAGTATCATTTCCATCTGGAAATGCACCAGCGGCACATCCGGCGGGCAGGTCACGGTCATGTAGCTGGACGCGCCCACGGTTTCATATTGTACCTTAAATTGTTCTCCCATTTTTTATCCCTCCCGATTTATATTTATCAGGCTAGTACCGCCTTATGTAAACACTGCAGCTGCCAGCAAGATCCCGCTCGCTGCAGCCAGAAAAGGCACAAAAGGTATCTCCGTCCTCATGTTCCTGCGCTGGACAAGAAGCAGATAAACGCCGTACAGAAAGGACAGCGCCAGTCCCAGCGCGAACACCTGGAACGTATAGGTCCAGCCGGCTGTCATAGCTGTAACACACAAAAGCTTCACGTCCCCCTGCCCCATTTTCTCCCCTGAAAACCTTGACAATGCCCAGAGAACCGCTCCGAAGATTCCTCCTGAAAGGAGGGTTCCAAGAAGCACCTGCGGTGTCATGGACAGAGCGCCAAGAGGCAGCTGTCCGGCCAGGTAGCAGGCCAGCATCCAGTCCGGGACAATCCTCCGCTTCCGATCCACAGCCGCCAGGAGCCCGTATGTGACTGCCAGATCCTCTGTGCGGATCAGCCCTATATTTCCCCCGGACAGTACCCAGGAAAGGCCGAATACAGCTGCCCACACCAAAGCCTGGACATACATCTGCCTGTCCTGCCAAATTTCCAAAAAGGGAAACACCGGCTCCCGCAAAAGCCGCAGCCCATATGCCGTCTTCGCCCCCTCCAGCAGGGACAGTGCCAAGAGGGACAACATTTCCAATATCCACATCCCTAATCAGCCTCTCTTCTCACTGCTGCCCCAAAATATTCTCGCCGCTGACCCCCCGGATACAGGCCCGGTTAGCCAGATTCAGCTCCGGCAGTATGTCGATGGGCATCAGAGGATCCACGGTGTAGCACACTACCAGATCGACGGTGCAGCCGT
>CALWRY010000064.1 GCA_944384065.1 uncultured Enterocloster sp.
ACTTACTCACGACCCCGCCACTAGGGTGGGTCAGTTTTCCTCGTAAAACCTGGGTCAGTTTTAATTATAAATCAATACCAACCGCCTCCTCCCCGCCGGACAAAATAGACCGGAATACTCAATGTAATAAGAACATTAAAAGCACCCGCATAAGGTAGCCAAAACCAACGCCATGTGGTATACTTGCGTCATGGAAACAGCTGCAGCAGCGCACAACCGCTGCGCAGAACCGCACCCACAGTCCCCCCGAACCATGTGCCTAAGACACCGGTACAGATCAGCAGGGGACTCACGGAGGCGGACATTCAGAAAATTACTTACACATGGTGAACCTATATGACACAAGACATTTTGACACAGTGGACCCTATGGCGGGCAAAAGCCCAGGAAGATCCGGAAGTGATCCGGGAGATGGAGGAGCTCATGCTTCTTCCCAAAGAAGAACGGGAGAAGGAGATAGGGGAGCGCTTTTATAAAGAACTGGAATTTGGAACCGGCGGGCTCAGGGGAATCATGGGCGCAGGGCCCAACCGCCTGAATCTATACACGGTATCCAGGGCATCCAGGGGATACGCCCGGTATCTGAAGAACAGCGTCCGGCGTCCTGGCGCTGAGGGCGCCCAGAAGACCGATACCGCAGAGCTTTGGCGCAGCGGCTTTCATCCCGAGGCGTCCCTTCAGGCTCCGTCCCTTGTGATTGCCTATGACACCCGTATCCGATCCTGGGAATTTGCACGGAGGGCCGCAGAGGTATTCGCGGAGGAGGGAATCCGGGTCTATCTTTTTGACGAGCCGGTTCCCACCCCGCTTTTGTCCTACGCGGTTCCCAGGCTGGGCTGCTGCGGAGGGGTGGTGATTACAGCCAGCCACAATCCAGCTGAATATAACGGATATAAGGTCTATGAAAAGGACGGCTGCCAGATTACGGGAAAGACAGCGGCCGCTATCTATGCACAGATTGTAAAGCTTGGCTATTTTGACGGCTGTGAGGCCGCTGGTTTTGAGGGCCGGGATGCGGCCTCTGGGCCCCAGGCGCCCTGCCAGTCCGTCACTCCAGTGCCCCAATCCCTGATTCAGGATTATCTGGAGGAGGCAGCGGCCCAGGCCTTTGGGGGGACGGTGGACAAGGGACTTCGGATTGTGTACACTCCCTTAAACGGCACAGGTTTAAAACCAGTCTGCTCTGCCCTGGAGCGCCTGGGATTTTCCGACATCCATGTGGTGGAGGAGCAGAGGGATCCAGACGGCCATTTTCCCACCTGCCCGGCTCCCAATCCGGAGAAGCGGGAGGCTTTGAGTCTGGCCCTGCGGGACGGAAAACGCCTGGGAGCGGATCTGATTCTGGCCACGGATCCGGACTGCGACCGCCTGGGCCTGGCGGTGCGCCAGGGAGAGGAATACCGTCTTCTCACAGGAAACGAGACAGGCGTCCTGCTCCTCGACTATATCTGCAAAAGGCGCCGGGAGCTGGGAAGGATGCCTAAGGGGGCGCTGGCTTTTAAAACCATTGTCACCACGGACCTGGCCCAAAAGATTGCGGCTCACTATGGCGTGCGCATGGGGGAGGTTCTCACCGGGTTTAAATACATCGGCGAGCAGATCGGATGCCTGGAGGCAGAGGGGCAGACCGGGCGGTTTATCTTCGGGTTGGAGGAGAGCTACGGATATCTCTCAGGAACCTATGTGCGGGACAAGGACGGCGTGAACGCGGCGATTCTGGCCTGCGAGATGGCCGGGTTCTACAAAGCCCGGGGCCAAAGCCTGCCGGAGGTGCTTGAAAAGCTCTGGGTGCAGTACGGGTACTACCGGAACACGCAGCAAACCATCCTCCTTCAGGGAAGGGAGGGAGCTGCTCAGATGGGGCGCTGTATGGAGCGCTGCAGGGCAGAAGTGAAAAAATTCCCGGATCTGAACGGGGTGCGGATGCTGCGGGCAGATGATTACAAGGCTTCCCGCAGCTGGTACGCAGACGGGAAGGAGGAGGCCATCGGCCTGCCCGCCTCCAATGTAGTCAAGCTGATCTGGGAGGATGGGAGCAGCCTTGCGGTGCGGCCCTCGGGCACGGAGCCCAAGCTGAAGATTTATATTCAGGCGGTGGGAGAGAGTCTGGAGGAGGCCCGGGGCCGGGAGGAGAGTCTAAAAAAGCTGACAGAGGAGTTAATAGGGGTAGGGGGACGCTTCTGACATGTATCAAAGACGGAAAAGACAGGAAAATACGATGCTGCTGCTCTTGGATCTGTTGTGCCTGCTGGTGAGCGCAGCGGCGGCTTTTGGGCTGCGCTTCGGCCTGTTTTTCGGAAGCAGCGAGACAGGGGATCAGGTGTGGCATGTTATCTTTATGGGGCTGCTTTTCATCACAGTCAATGTGTTTGTCCGTTTTAATGAATTCTTTTTCCGGCGTTCTCCTCTAGAGGAGGCGCGGGAGGTGATCCGCATGGAGGCTATATTCGCAGTCTCCTGGGTAGCCCTGTTGTACCTGATGCATCGGACCAATGAACTCTCCCGAACGGTATTTGGGTTATTTCTCCTCATTAATATTCCCCTCACTTGCGCGGCCCGCCTCCTTTTTAAGCGCTACATGATCACCATATTCAAGAAGGGAAGATACAGCAGCCGGATGCTCTTGCTCACCACCTCGGATCGGGTGGAGGCCGTGGTGGAAAATCTGATAGCCTACGACGACTGGAACCGTATTCTGAAGGGGATCGTACTTCTGGACAAAAAAGGGACCGGCGGGGCTGTGTGCGGTTTCCCTGTGGTGGCGGATCGGGAGGGCTTTCTTGATTATCTGGTGCATAATGACATTGACGAGGTATTCATTGTGAGTCCTGATATACGCCATGAGGAACTGCTCCAGCACTGGATGGCGGAGATGGAGCTTATGGGAATCATTGTGGATGTGGATATCGACCTCTTCGACATAAAGACCTGTGGAAAACGGACGGTCAATCAGGTAGGAAAATACGCGGTGGTCACCTTCGCGAGAAATATCTTTACCCCCGGCCAGATGGCGGCCAAGCGGCTCCTTGATATTCTGGGCAGTCTGGTGGGGCTTATGATTCTGGGAATCGCATTTATATTTGTGGCCCCGGCTATAAAGCTGGATTCCCCCGGGCCGGTATTTTTTGGACAGACCCGGATCGGAAAAAATGGACGCCGCTTCACCTTCTACAAGTTCCGATCCATGTATCAGGACGCAGAGCAGAGGAAAAATGAGCTGATGAACGAAAACCAGGTTAAGGGTCTGATGTTTAAGATGGAAAATGATCCGCGAATTACCCGCGTGGGCCGTTTCCTACGCAGGACCAGCATCGACGAGCTTCCCCAGTTCTGGAACGTGTTACGGGGGGATATGAGCCTGGTGGGAACACGGCCTCCCACAGTGGACGAATTCGAGCGCTACGAGGCCAAGCACAAGTGCAGGCTGAGCATGATTCCCGGCCTTACCGGTCTGTGGCAGATCAGTGGCAGGAGCCGGGTAAAGGATTTCGATCAGGTAGTCAAGCTGGATATGCAGTATATAGACAACTGGTCCATCCTGCTGGACATCAAGATTATCCTTCTGACCGTAGGCGTGGTTATAAAAGGAAAAGGCTCCCAGTGAGGGGGCCTTTTCTATGCCGGTCAGTCCGGAACTTATGAATAGATAGTATAGCTTGTGCGATCCGGCTGGGCTGTATTCCACTGGGGTTCCCAGATGCCTTCCCTGTTGATCCAGTAGTACATCTCGCTGGTGAGGGACTTCACATAGCAGTAGGAAACCATATAGCCGTTGCTGTCAAAATAATACCAGACATCGCCAATCTGCCGCCAGTCGCTGGTGGGGTAAACGCCGTTGGCATAGACATAGCGCCAGCGGTTTCCGCTTTGCTGCCAGGCGCCATTGTCAATGGCCCAGGCTTCTTCCATAGTGATCGTGTAGGTCTCCGAGGAATTGGCCCAGCCGCTGGCCTGGCTGCTGTAGCTTCCCGTTGCCCGGACGCTGAAGGTATAATTCCCCGCAAGATTCAGATAGGAAGAAAAATCATAGGAGTTGGCTGCTGTGGACACAGTGGCCAGGAGATGGTTATCCCGGTAGAGACGGACATCATATCCGCTCGCCCCCGCTACCTCGTCCCAGGAAGCGCTGCTGCCGCTCCAGCCCAGAGCAGTGGTGCCGGGCAGGCTTCCGTCCAGCCGTGACAGAGTCACCTGCAGAACCATAACGCTTCCGTCAGAATCAATCTCCGAAGACCGGTACTGGGCATTGCAGCCCGACAGGGAGAAGCGCTCCCTTCCGGAACCGGAAAAATAGTATCCGTCATTGGCGGAGAGTTCAACCTCCACAATGGGCTGATCGCCAAATGCCCAGGCATCATCCTCCTTTGTGTACACAGCCCCCTCCACCTCAAATTGGCTGCTGCTGGAAGCCGCGTAGATCTCGCCAATCTGCGCGCCGCCTCTGGGGGCGGCATCCCAGGAGAATGTCAGGGGAATGGAGGTGATGGCTGTCTCCTCGCCATAGGCCTGGATGCCCATTCCCACAGCCAGAGCGGCAGTCAAAAGCAACAGTTTCATAGACTTTCTCATGTTTGCACATCCCTTCTTGAAAAATTAACGCAACTGCCCATGACGGCGGGAAATATAACGCCCCGCTGCCCTGGGCAGATATGGATTCGCTTAGTAGTAGATTGTATACTTATTGCGGTTGGGCTCCGCCGTATCCTTTTTCGCGTCCCAGGTGCCGTCCGCGCCGATCCAGCAGTAAAGCCCTTCGCCGGGAGACTTTACATAGCATTTAGAAACCATGTAGCCTTCGGAATCAAAATAGTACCACTCGTCCTCGATATAGCGCCAGCTCTCCGTGGGGTAGGCCCCATTCTTATACAGGAAGCGCCGGCCCTTGGAAGTGTCCTCCCAGGTCCCGTTGTCGCTGAAGCAGGCCTCCTCCCGGGTCATGGTGTACTTGTCCTCCCCGGCCACCCAGGGACCTGCCTGGGTGCGGTAGAAGCCGATAGGCTGAACCTGGAAGGAATATTCTCCCTCATTATTAATATAGGAAGCAAAATCATAGGAGATAGCGGTGGTGGAGATGGTAGCTAACAGGATTTTGTCGCGGTACAGCTTGACGTTGTAGCCCCGAGAGCCGCCCACCTCATCCCAGGAAGCGGAGGTGCCGATCCAGGAGGCCGCCGTGGTGGCCGGAAGGCTGCCGTCTATCTTATTCAGATAAACCTCCAGGGTCACGTAAATATTGTCAGAATCAACCTCCGAGCTCTTATACTTGGCGCCGCATCCGGATATGTGGAAATTCCCCCGCTTTAAGCTGGAAAAATAGTATCCGCTCCTGGCGGACAGGGCCACCTCCACAACCGGCCTCTCCCCGAAGATCCAGGTGTCATCCCGCTTGATATACTCAGCGCCCTCAATGGTAAACTGCGGATCAGAGCTTGAGGCGTAAACACGACCCACCAGATCGCCTCCCTTGGGAGCCTTGTCCCAGGAAAACTCCAGGCTTACCGAAGTGATCTCCTTATCCTTCTCTTCCTCTTCGCCCAGAGCGGAAAAGCTCAGGCCAGCTGACAAAACGATTACCGCAAAAAACAGAGTCCATCCTCTTTTTATCATAATCATCATGCAGTCCCCCTTTCAAGGTACGAAACGGTAAAGAATGCAGTACTTTATCATATGCAGAGACACTATCTCTATGATAATTATACCAGAAGGCGGGGGCCTCCACAATGAAGATAAACTTAAAAAATTTATTAATAATTTTTTAAATTTGTGTTATGTCTCGTAAAGTTTACGGATGATCTCCACGGTCCGATCCATCCCCAGGCGGCTGACATTCAACAGCATCTGGTGGGACTCAATGCTGCCCCAGCGGCCCTGGGTGTACTTTTCATAGTAGGTTTTTCGGCGCTTGTCTGTGGCCTTGATGGCTGCGGCTGCGTCCTTTTCGGAAAAGTGGTATCGCTCCATAATGCGCTGGATCCGGTCCTCGAAAGAGGCGCAGAGGAACACATCCACCAGATGGGGGTAGGAGCGGAGGACATAATTGCCGCACCGGCCCACGATAACGCAGGGGCCCTTATCGGCCAGGGCCTCAATGATGATCGTCTGGGTGACGTAAGTGCTGTCTCCCAGTGACAGGCCGTAGCCGGTGACGGAGTTGGGCTCCTGGGAGGGCTTATACTGGGCCAGAAAGCTGGACAGAGCGGCTTCATCCACCTTTTCTACGTTCAGGGGGGACTGGCCCATCTTTTCCGCCGCCATCTCCACCAGGTTCCGGTCATAGAGGGGGATGCCAAGAAGCTCTGCTGTCCGCTGGGCTATCTCGTGGCCGCCGCTTCCGAATTGACGGGCAATGGTTATGATCTTGTGGTTCATATGTCAGCTCCTTTCCTTGTAAGAGTTCATACGTCTATTATAGCGCGCTGTCCGGGGAAAGGGAACCCTATCTTTCCTCCGAATCGTCCTTGTCCTGGGATGTGCTGTGGGGCTCCCGGGACGCGGCGGCCTGTGAGCTGGCTGACTGCGCTGCGGCGGCCGGGGCAGACTGGGCCTGCTCGGCCCTCCGCTTCTCGCGCAGCAGCTGCCATATGGTATCGTGCATCCAGTTTACGGTATCGTTTAAGATCTTGTTCTCCGTGTCCAGGTTCATAATCACAGTGCTCATCTCCGCAATCACGGCACGGCTGTTGTATTTTTTGTGGGGCGCAATCAGGCGTTCGAGCAGAGAGGGATTGGAGGCCAGAATGGCCTGTGACAGATATTCGTCCCGCTCCTGGCAGGACATGTGCATAAATTCCGTGTAGTGTATCCGGGCCATGGACATGACGCCGGGAGCCTGACACTTGGGACACTGCGGATGACGCGATGTCTGGTAGTATGCATAATAGCCGCACTTGGGACAATAAAAAACAGCAAGCTCTCTCATAATATCGATCCTCCACTCCGTTCAGCAAAGATTTGTACAGGGCACAGGAGCTGCAGGGCAGACCTGTCTTGGAATAGCCCTTACATAATAAATAGCGCATAAAATTCCAATTTATACCATAAAAATTTGAAAAAATTGTAAAAACAGCAAAATATACAAAAAAGCGGCAGACAATTTAGCAGTTCTGCCGCTTCTTGGTTCAGCTCTTTAACAAAGAGCCTGGGAACGGATAAAGTGTGTTCTTTCTGGGGTATTTTTTAGTATATCTTCCGTATCTTTTTCTCTGAAAATCCCGTCTGCCGGGCATATGCAGGTTTACTCGGCCTCTGTCTCCGCGCAGATGATGCCGTCCGTGTCCACCGTCCAGATGATCTCATTGGTATCTTTGAAGTCCTTGTAGCCCTTGCCCAGATCCGGCTTGGCGTTGGACTTGGAGGAAGAGTTGGCGGTCTGAACCACGCCGTTTGCGTTTACAAGATAGCGCTTGCCCTCGAACTCCACGGGCTCGAAGCGAAGATCCGTCTCCGCGTCCTGGCGCAGGCCGTTATCGTACAGCACGTTGTCCTTGATGCCGTGGCAGCCCTGGCCTTTCTTCGATCCGCTGGTATTGAAGTACCAGTTCTGGGTCTCGCCCAGCTCCTCATTGTAGATGACCTGCTTGCCGGTCTTCATGACGCCGTCCTCGCCGAAGTAGAAATTGGCAGTCTCATTCTCGCCCACGGACACCTGCTGCAGGCCGGTCTGCATCTCTCCCCGGTCATTGAAGGCATACTTCTTGGAATCAATGGTAAAGAGCGCAAGCCCTGAATCCGCGTGATGGGGAGCCCCCTTCTTAAAGTAGAATTTATAGGTCTCGCCCTCCTCGCTGATCCCGTCGACTCCCTCGATGGTCCTCCAGCCCTCGGCCCGCTCGCCGGATTCGTCATAGTACTGATAGGAGGCGATGGCAGGGGCAGAGGTCTTGGGGGCGGCATTCTCGGTCTCAGCCGCTGCGTCCGCGTTTTCGGAAACACCTGCGTCAGAGCTCTCGGCGCTGGCGGAAGCGTTCGCCTCAGCCGCCTGGGACTCCTCCGGCAGCTTGAACCACCCGGTCTGCATCCGCCCGTCCACAAAGGTATAGTATTTGCCCTGGATTTTCCGATCTACTTCATTCTCCACCCGCTTTCCGGCGGTGTCATAGTAGTACCAGGACTCCACAATCTCCGGGTCGTCGGTGTCCTCCTCGAGAAGCACCCAGCCGGATCTGCGGCTTCCGTCCTCTCCAAGATAATAATTATAGCCGTCTATGGTTACGGATCCGGTCTCCATGATGCCGTCCTCGTTGAAGTAGTACCATTTTCCGTCAATGGAAGCCCAGGTGGAGGTAAGGGCCTTGCCGTCTCTGCCGTAATAATAGTACAAATGCTCCGGCTCGTCCTCCTCAAACCAATAGTCCTCATTCTCCACGGAAACCCACTTCATGGAAACGCGCTTTCCGTCTTCTCCTACGTAATACTCATCAATCTGCGCATTGGCCGCCCGCACTCCGTCGGCGTCCAGGTAGTACCAGTCGTTGTCTGACTTTTTCCAGGTATCCCTTAAGGGCTCGCCGTAGGAATCATAGTAGTACCAATTTCCGTTTTCCTCCACCCAGCCGGTGCTCTTGGCGTAGACAGAAGCCTGCCCGGGGATAAAGGAAGGGGTTACTGCGGCCATGAACATGGCAGTGGATAATACAGCCAGGATCTTAGTGTTCTTCTTCATAAATTAAATCTCTCCTTTTTGAAAATGTGTGATTGGTTGTGGCCGAAAATCCGTCGTTGCATTACGGTGCTCATTATAGCGAATAAATGTTTAAAAAACTAGTGAGGGTTGCTGGCAGTTCTGGAAGGCTCTGGCCCAGGGAGGGAACCCCTTAGAAAGTAACAGACGGCGGGTATCTTCTTGCCCGCCGTCAGAACTGTTACTATTATTTTTCCAATTTTTATGCTATACTCTCCATATCTAATTAGGAAAAGGGAGAGAGGGCTTATGCGAGTAAAAGTATCAAACTATATATCTCAGTGGCTGGTTGACAACGGCATCTGCCAGGCATTTATGGTCACCGGCGGAGGAGCCATGCATCTGGACGACGCCCTGGGCCATCAGCCGGGGCTGGCCTGCATCTACAACCATCACGAACAGGCCTGTGCCATTGCTGCGGAGAGCTATGCGCGGATTCACAACCGGATCGCGGCCCTCTGCGTGACCACGGGCCCTGGAGGGACCAACGCCATCACCGGCGTCCTGGGCGGATGGCTGGACTCCATCCCCATGCTGGTGCTCTCCGGCCAGGTGCGCTATGACACAACCGCCCGCTTCTCCGGCGTGGGGATCCGGGCCATGGGGGATCAGGAATTTGACATCTGTCAGGCAATCTCCTGCATGACAAAGTACGCGGAGATGGTGATCGATCCCCTGCGCATCCGCTACTGCCTGGAGAAGGCCCTGCACCTGGCCCGATCCGGGCGGCCCGGCCCCTGCTGGCTGGATATTCCCCTGGACATTCAGGGGGCTTTCGTGGAGACGGAGGAGCTTGCGGGCTTTGACCCGGAGGACTACGAGGCGGGAGGAGACGGCTGGGGCGAAGGGGACAGCTCCCACAAGATACCTGCGGACGAGGCGGGAAAGGGGGAGAAGCGCCAGAAGCTTCCGGCCAGAGTGAGCCGGGAGACAGCCAGGGCTATCATTGAGAAGGTGCGGGCGGCCCGGCGGCCTGTGTTCAACGCGGGCAACGGCATCCGCCTGGCGGGTGCCCATCCGGTATTTCTGGAGGTGGCGGAGAAGCTTGGGATCCCGGTGGTCACCGGCTGGGACAGCGAGGACTGCATATGGGACGAGCATCCGCTCTATGTGGGCAGGGCCGGGAACATGGGGGACCGGCCGGGGAATTTTGCCGTGCAGAACAGCGATCTGGTGCTGTCCGTGGGGAGCCGCCTGAGCATCCGCCAGGTGGGATATAATTATGAGACATGGGCCAGGGAGGCCTTTGTGATTGTCAACGACATTGACGAGGAGGAGCTAAAGAAGCCCTCGGTGCGCTGCCATATGCCGGTGCACGGGGATGCCAAGGATTTGCTGGGGCAGCTGAACGCGGAGCTGGATCAGATCCTGTCAGAGGAGGAGCGCCTTCCGGAAAGCGTAAGCCGTCCGGGGGAGAGGCAGATCTTTGACGGGGGAGAGGGCCTTCCCGGCATGACATGGAGCCAGACCTGCTCCATGTGGAAGGAGAAGTACCCGGTGGTCCTTCCGAAGCATTTTGCCGCAGGGAATGAGGAGCCTGCCAATGTGTACGCCTTTATAAAGGAGCTTGGCAATCAGGTTCCCGCGGGCCGTGTCACCGTGGTGGGGAATGGCTCCGCCTGTGTGGTGGGCGGACACGCCTACCCCATGAAGAGAGGGCAGCGGTTTATCACCAACTCCGCCGTGGCCTCCATGGGATACGATCTCCCGGCTGCCATCGGAGCCTGGGCCGCCACCCGCAGGGGGGAGTGCTACTGCCAGAATGGGGACCGCCAGGGGGACGACCTGATTCTCATCACCGGGGACGGGAGCATTCAGATGAACCTGCAGGAGCTTCAGACCATTATCCATCACCGGATGGGGATCAAGATATTTCTCATCAACAACGGGGGGTATCACTCCATCCGCCAGACCCAGAAGAACTTTTTCGGGGAGCCCCTGGTGGGCATCGGCGTGGACAGCGGGGATCTGAGCTTCCCGGATATGGAGAAGCTGGCGGCGGCCTACGGCTACCCCTACGTGCGGGCCTGCCACAACGGGGAGCTTTCGGCGGCAGTGGCCAGGACGCTGGCCATGGAGGGCCCGGTGATCTGCGAGGTGTTTGTGTCCATGGATCAGAATTTTGAGCCCAAATCCTCGGCCAAGAGGCTGCCCGACGGCACCCTGGTATCGCCGCCGCTGGAGGATCTCTCCCCCTTCCTGCCGGAGGAGGAGATGGACGCCAATATGATTATTCCGCGGATCCGCGGGTAGGAGGAGCCGGTCATGCGGGTAATTGTTACGGGAGCTTCCAGCTTTATAGGGAAGGCGGCGGTGCGGGAGCTGGCAGCGGGCGGGTGTCAGGTGGAGGCCTTGATCCGTCCGGGCTCCCCTGGAGGAAAGGCCCTGGAGGGAATGGAAAATGTCCGCATTCACCCCTGCCCCTTGGAGAATATAGAGGAGCTAAGAGAGAGGACCGGGCTTGCGTCTGCGGATGCCTGGCTCCATCTGGGGTGGGAGGGCGCTGGGAGCGCCAACCGGCAGAATCCGGAGCTTCAGAGAAAAAATATCGGCTATGCCCTGGGCTCCCTCAGGACGGCGGCGTCCCTGGGATGCAGCCGTTTCCTGTTTACAGGATCCCAGGCGGAATACGGGATCTGCCGGGGCCCCATGGGGGAGGATCAGGAGTGCCGCCCGGTATCCGAGTACGGGAAAGATAAGCTGGAGGTCTGCCGGCAGGCCGGGGAGCTGGCGGCCCAGCTGGGAATCTCCTATATCCATGCCCGGGTATTCAGTGTGTACGGCCCGGGCGATCATCCCTGGTCTTTGGTTTCCACCTGCGTGGACACCTACCGCCGGGGAGGCCATATGGAGATGGGGCCCTGTACCCAGCTGTGGAATTTCCTCTATGTGGAGGAGGCAGCCAGGATTTTGGTGAAACTTCTCCTTGGCAAAATCCCCGGCGGCGTGTATAATGTGGCGGGAGAAGATACCCGGCCTTTAAAATCCTATATGGAGGAGCTCTACCGGCTCTGCGGCAGCCGGGGAAGCTATGAATTCGGCAGCCGGGGACCCAACGCGGAGGGCCAGATCTCCCTGGAGCCGGATATCGCAAAGCTGAAAAGCGCCCTGGGCTTTTGCCAGGAGATCTCCTTTGCGGAGGGGATCCGCCGGATGCTTGGGCCAGGGGAGCACACGGACAGGAAGGAGACAGAGGGATGAAGAGATGCATTGCCTGCGGCGCTCCGCTGTGGGAGACGCCCCTTCTTACATTAGATAATATGCCGGCCTCCGCCCAGCACATGCCGGACGGGGAGCAGGTAAAGCGGGATCAGGGGCTCACACTGGATCTGTGCCAATGCACGGGCTGCGGCCTGGTGCAGTTTGACTGCGAGCCTGTGGATTATTACCGGGACGTGATACGGGCCGGCGGATTTTCAAAAACCATGGTGGAGCTGCGGCGCTACCAGTACAGGCACCTGATTGAGACGTATCATCTGGAGGGAAAGCGGTTTATCGAGGTGGGCTGCGGCCAGGGCGAGTTTTTAAAAGTACTTTCCGAATTTCCCGTGGAGGCTTATGGCATTGAGCACGATCCCAGGCTGGTGGAGGCGGCCAGGGCCCAGGGCCTTAAGGTGAGCCAGGGCTTCACGGAGACGGAGGACACGGTGTTCCCGGATGGACTCTACGACGTATTTCTCTCCTTCAATTTCCTGGAGCACCAGCCGGCCCCCAATACCATGCTCCAGGCGATTTACCGGAACCTGGGAGACGACGCCATGGGGCTTATCACGGTGCCCAGCTTCGAGTACATCATGGATCACGACAGCTACTATGAGCTTATCCGGGATCACATTGCCTACTATACCTTTGACACCCTTCTGCCCCTTTTGGAGAGAAATGGTTTCCAGGTCTTAGAGTGCGAGGTGGTAAACCGGGATACCCTTTCGGTGATTGTAAAAAAGCGTCCCCAGATGGAGGCGGGGAATCTTCTGGACGCCTATGTGGGCCTGCGGCGGGAGATGGAGAGCTACACAAAGTATCTCAAAGCCTGGGACAGGAAGGCGGCGATCTGGGGGGCCAGCCACCAGGGATTTACCCTGGCAGCCACCACGGATCTGGGGAAATACGTTTCCTATATCATTGATTCCGCGCCCTTTAAGCAGGGAAAATATGCCCCTTCCTCCCATCTCCCCATTGTGGGACCGGATTATTTTAAAGAACATCCGGTGGATGCCATCATCATAACAGCGCCGGGGTACACGGAGGAGATTGCCTCCATTATCCGCAGGGACTTCGGGGAGAAGGTGGAGGTGCGTGCGATCCGCGCCAGCCACCTGGAGACGATTTAGAGAGAGGAGGCGGCCCATGCGCGTGATTATAACAGGGGCCACGGGCTTTATCGGGAGCCATCTGGTCCGGGCGTTTCTGGATCGGGGGGATGAGGTGTGGGCTCTGGTCCGCCAGGGCTCCCCAAGGCTTGGCGTCCTGCCGCAGGAGGCGGGGCTTTCCCTGGTGTACGGGGACTCAGAGCATGTGGAGGAGGCAGTTCCCCGGATTGGGTGCGGGGATGTATTCCTGCATATGGCCTGGGGCGGCGTGAACCGGGGGGAAATCGACTCCCCGGCGGTTCAGCAGAAAAATGTGGAGGCCTCCTTAGCCTGCGTCCGGGCGGCCCATGCCCTGGGCTGCGGCCTGTTCATGGACGCCGGATCCCGGGTGGAGTACGGACGGGCAGAGGGACTTATGGAGGAGAGCATGGACTGCCATCCCATCAATGCTTACGGCAAGGCCAAGTGGGAGTTTTACAATCGGGCTCTGCCGCTCTGCCGGGAGCTGGGGATGGATTTCTGCCACCTGCGCTTCTTCAGCGTCTACGGCGCAGGGGATCACCCCTGGTCCATTATCTCCACCCTGGTGCGGGAGCTGCCCCGGGGCGGGAAGGTGTCCTTAAGCGCCTGCCGGCACGACTGGAATTTTATGTATATTGACGACGCGGTGGATGCGGTGGTGCGGCTGTGCGGCCGCTTCCTTGCGCGCCCCGGGGAAACCCTGGCAGCCGGAGCTCCCATTGTCAACATTGCCAGCCGGGATACCAGGAGACTGAAGGACTTTGTGGAGGAGATCCATGAGATTGCGGGCGGCAGAGGCGAGCTGGAGTACGGCACATTCATCCAGGCCAAGGAGGGGGACCTCTCTGTTCGGCCGGATGTGGAAAGGCTTCACGCGCTTCTTCCCGGCTGGAGGGAGCGCTATACGTTCCGCCAGGGCATCCGCGCCATGCTGGAGGACGGCGGCGCGGCTGCCGCTATAGAAAAAGAAAGAGACAGATAAGATGAAGAAGATCAGCGTATTAATTCCCTGTTACAATGAAAAGGAAAATGTAGGCCCCATCAGCCAGGCCGTCACGGGCATACTGGAGAGAGAGCTTCCCCAGTATGACTATGAGCTGGTGTTTATTGACAATGACTCCACGGACGGGACCCGTGATATTATCCGGGGGCTGTGCCGGGAGAATCCACGGATCAAGGCCATTTTCAACGCCAGGAATTTCGGCCAGTTCAACTCCCCCTACTACGGGATGCTCCAGGTCACCGGGGACTGCGTCATCGAGATGGTGGCGGATTTCCAGGACCCCGTGGAGCTGATTCCCCAGTACGTGCACGAGTGGGAGAAGGGCTACAAGATTGTCATCGGCATCAAGACCAGCAGCCAGGAGAATCGGATCATGTACTGGCTCAGGAGCTGCTATTACCGGACCATCAAGAAGCTCTCGGATGTGGAGCAGATCGAGCATTTCACCGGATCCGGGCTCTATGACAGGGAGTTCATCGAGATCCTTCGCAGGCTGGACGACCCCACGCCCTTCCTGCGGGGGATTGTGGCGGAGCTGGGCTACAAGCGCAAGGAGATCCCCTATGAGCAGCCGAAGCGCCGGGCGGGAAAGACCCACAACAATTTCTACAAGCTCTACGATGCGGCCATGCTCAGCGTCACCTCCTACACCAAGGCGGGGCTGCGCCTGGCTACCATCTTCGGAAGCCTCTGTGCCGGGCTCAGCCTGGCAGTGGCCCTGGTGTACCTGGTGATGAAGCTGATCTGGTGGGATCGCTTCCCCGCAGGCATGGCTCCCATGCTCATCGGCATGCTGTTTCTGGGCTCCATCCAGCTCTTTTTCATCGGACTTCTGGGAGAGTATATTATGAGCATCAACCAGCGGGTGATGAAGCGGCCCCTGGTGATCGAGGAGGAGCGCATCAATATGGATGCCGCGCCTCTAAGAACGGAGGAAGACGGCAAAGCCGCAGTTCAGGAAAGGGCGGTGACAAAGGGTGAAGTATAAGATCGATGTGGTGCGTATCCGGGAAAATTCCATCACCTTAAACGGCTGGGTCCTGGGGAAAAATCCGGAGAGCCGGGCCACCTTCCGGGTGGAGGACGAGAAGCACCGGGCCGTGAAATTTAAAATGGTGCCCACCCGGCGGGACGATGTAAGCCAGATATATTTTAAGAAGGTGTACGACAAGGATTTCGGCTTTGACATCCGCTTCCCCTATGAGCGGGGAAAATCCTACTGGCTTCTCATCCGCTGCGAGGGCCGTCAGGCGAAGATCAAGTTCAACGAGGAGCTCATCGCCAAGCGGGCCAGCGTGGCCCACAAGCGGATGGAAAAGATCAAGGACCTGATGAACATGGAGACGGTCCGGGTGGCCATGGACTTCTGGAAGGAGCACGGCCTCAGGGCCCTGATCGTGAAGTCCC
>CALWRY010000065.1 GCA_944384065.1 uncultured Enterocloster sp.
CGTGCCATGGATTTTAAACAATTAAAGTCCCTTGTGGAGGTGGTGGAATGCAGAAGCTTTACCAAGGCGGCGGAGCGCCTTTACATTTCACAGCCCACGGTCAGCGCTCATATCCGCCAGCTGGAGGAGGAGCTTCAGTCCCGGCTGGTAATCCGCACCACAAAGAGCATTGAGATTACCCCCAGGGGATTGGAGGCCTACGACTGCGCCCGGTCCATTCTGGAGCTTCGGGAGAATCTCCTCAGGCGCTGGGCAGATGACGGGGAGCAGATGATTCAGCTGGGTGCCTCGACAATTCCCTCCGCCTACATTCTGCCGGAGATTCTGCCGGCCTACGGAAGGGAGCACCCGAAGGTTTATTTTGTGATTCACCAGAGCGACAGCCAGGGGGTTGTCCAGGGTCTTTTAAATGGAAGCTTCGACCTGGGGATGACAGGCATGGACAGCGGGGAGGAGGAGCTGGCCTTCGAGCCCTTCTACCGGGACCGGATGGTGCTCATCACCCCGGTAAATCGTCATTTTTTGGAGCTTATGGAGCGGAAGGATCCGATTTCCGCCCTGCTAAAGGAGCCGGTTATCCTGCGGGAGCAGGGCAGCGGCAGCAGAAAGAGCGCGGAGGATTTTCTGGCGTCAGCGGGCCTGCGGGAGGAGGATTTAAAGGTGGCGGCCCGGGTCAACGACCAGGAATCCATCAAAAATCTGGTGGCCGGCGGCCTGGGAGTGTCCATCATCTCGGAGCGGGCGGCCCGAAATTTTATCCGGGAGAAACGCCTGTTAGCCGCTGCCCTTCCGGGAAAGGCGGCGGGAAGGAATCTGTATCTGGTATATCGGAAGAACTACATTCTGAAAAAATACGTGCGGGAGTTTATACGGTTCACGGGGCAGTTTTATGGGGCCGAAGCCGGGCAGTGATACAAAACCGTGTACAAATCACATAAAAAGCTTGAAAAATTCTGAAAAATTTAGTAAAATATACGCATGGCTTAAAATGTGCAACAATTCGGGCGGCGGGCCAGCTGTCCGGGCTGTCAGCTAAATATTTAAGATACAGGAGGGAAGTTTATGAACGTATATGGTACTGAACAAATCCGCAACGTGGTGCTGCTTGGACATGGTGGAGCCGGAAAGACCACAGTTGCGGAGGCACTGGCGATGGTAACCGGAGTCACGAAGCGCATGGGAAAGGTGCCGGACGGGAATACCATCAGCGATTACGATAAAGAAGAGATTAAGAGACAGTTTTCTATTTCCACAACCCTGATTCCCCTGGAGTTTCAGGGAGACAACGGCCCCATGAAGCTGAACCTTCTGGACACCCCCGGATTCTTTGACTTCGTGGGCGAGGTGGAGGAGGCCATCAGTGTGGCCGATGCAGCGATTATCGTTGTAAACTGCAAGGCGGGTATTGAGCCGGGCACGGAGAAGGCCTGGGAGATGTGCGAGAAGTATAAGCTGCCCCGCATGATTTTCGTCACCAACATGGACGACGACCATGCCAGCTACCGCGAGCTGGTTGTAAAGCTGGAGACCAAGTTCGGGCGCAAGATTGCCCCCTTCCAGCTTCCGATTCGTGAAAATGAAAAATTCGTGGGCTTTGTGAACGTCATCAAGATGGGAGGCCGCCGCTTCACCAACCTCAGCGATTATGAGGAGTGCGAGATTCCCGAGTATGTGAAGAAGAACCTGACCATTGCCAGGGATGCCCTTATCGAGGCCGTCGCAGAGACCAGTGAGGAATATATGGAGCGCTATTTCCTGGGCGAGGAGTTCACCGTGGAGGAGATTCAGGGAGCGCTCAGAGAGCATGTGATTAACGGAGATATCGTTCCTGTGATGCTGGGCTCCGGCATCAACTGCCAGGGCTTCAAGGTGCTCCTGCAGGTGCTGGACCGCTATTTCCCGGCGCCCAACCATTTTGAGTGCATCGGCGTGGATGTGTCCACCGGCGAGCGCTTTACCGCCAGGTATAATGACGATGTATCCCTCTCCGCAAAGGTGTTTAAGACCATCGTGGACCCCTTTATCGGAAAGTATTCCCTTTTAAAGATTTGTACCGG
Organism: uncultured Enterocloster sp.; assembly: GCA_944384065.1. GTDB lineage: Bacteria > Bacillota > Clostridia > Lachnospirales > Lachnospiraceae > Enterocloster. The sequence continues at coordinate 2,058 of CALWRY010000065.1, forward strand.
CACCCTGAAGGGCGACACCACCGTATATAATGTGAATAAAGACGCGGAGGAGAAAATTGGAAAGCTCTATGTCTTACGGGGCAAGGAGCAGATTGAGGTGCAGGAGCTTCACGCCGGCGACATCGGCGCTGTGGCAAAGCTGACTGTGACCCAGACCGGCGACACCATGGCTGTGCGTTCCGCTCCTATCGTGTACCACAAGCCGGAGACCTCCACGCCCTACACCTACATGGCCTTTGCGGCTGCCAACAAGGGCGAGGACGACAAGGTTTCCACCGCTCTGGCAAAGATGATGGAGGAGGACCTCACTCTCAAGGTGGTCAATGACGCGGAGAACCGCCAGTCCCTGCTTTACGGCATCGGCGACCAGCAGCTGGATGTGGTTGTGAGCAAGCTGCAGACCCGCTACAAGGTGAATGTGGTTCTGTCCAAGCCCAAGTTTGCCTTCCGCGAGACTCTGCGCAAGAAGGTAAAGGTGCAGGGCAAGCACAAGAAGCAGTCCGGCGGACACGGACAGTACGGCGACGTTATCATGGAATTCGAGCCCTCCGGCGACCTGGAGACTCCCTACATCTTCGAGGAGAAGGTATTCGGCGGCTCTGTTCCCAAGAACTACTTCCCGGCGGTTGAGAAGGGCCTCCAGGAGTGCGTACTGAAGGGACCGCTGGCCGGATATCCGGTGGTGGGCTTAAAGGCCACCCTGCTGGATGGCTCCTACCATCCGGTGGATTCCTCCGAGATGGCCTTCAAGATGGCTACCATCCTGGCCTTTAAGCAGGGCTTTATGGAGGCGAACCCGGTGCTTCTCGAGCCCATCGCTTCTCTGAAGGTTACGGTTCCGGATAAGTTTACCGGCGACGTTATGGGAGACTTGAACCGGAGAAGAGGCCGTGTTCTGGGCATGAATTCCGACCATCACGGCAAGCAGGTCATCGAGGCGGATGTGCCCATGTCCGAGCTCTTTGGCTACAACACAGACCTTCGTTCCATGACCGGCGGCCTGGGAACCTACGCCTATGAGTTTGCCCGCTATGAGCAGGCTCCCGGCGATGTGCAGAAGAAGGAAGTGGAGGCCAGGGCAGCGGCTAAGGATGAGTAAATCCTGCGCGTAACCGGAATTTAGGGCATCACAAAATTGAAATAAAGCATCCTCGAAGAATGCTTGATAAGCTGCAGGGCGGAGCCGTTATGGCTCCGCCTTTTTTGATGAGTGCGCCGGAAGGAATGGATTTTCAAAATACGCTCCCGGAGAATTCATGGATTTTTCACAGTTTTAAGCCTATTTTTTAGCATCCTGAGCCGCTTCGTTCACAGGACTATCATAGAAATGTGATAGAATACGCAGCATAGATGACCGGTACATCTGCGGATAGATATAGGAAAGGAGAGAATGCGATTTTATGAAAAAAAGGCTTGTATTCACAGCTGCGTTTGTTATTGCGGCGGCGCTGGCAGCGGGATGCCAGAATGGGCAGACTTCGGCAAATGGGGCGTCTGAGACCGGCGCACCCCAGACAGCGGAGGGCACACAAGCCCAGGATGCGGGGGAGGACGCCGGGGCAGAGCTTCTCCGAACAGTCAAAACCACTCAGTATTTTACGGATGAGCCGGTGACGGCGGAGGATATTGAAAAAATTCTGGAGGCAGGGGTAAATGCGCCCAGTGCGATGAATACCCAGCCATGGCATTTTACCGCCATAACGGACGGGGAGATTTTAGAGCAGCTGGCGGCGGATATGGAGGCCGCAATGAAAAATGCGGGAGGAGCGCCGGGCGGCATGCCTGGGGGAGGTCCCGGAAAGCCCGGCGGTCCAGGGAGGCCAGGCGGTCCCGGAAAGTCCGGCGTCCCGGGAGCGCCCGAGGAGCCTGGGAAGCCTGCGCCGGAGGGAGCGCCCGAGGACTCTGGGAAGCCTGCGCCGGAGGGAGCAGAGAAGCCGGAGCTGCCGGAAGGCGCAGAGAAACCCGAGCTGCCGGAAGGAGCAGAAAAACCGGAACTGCCGGAGCCGCCCCAGGGCGCGGAGATTCCAGAGGGAGCAGAACCGCCGGAGCTGCCCCAGGGCGCGGAGATTCCAGAGGGAGCGGATATCCCGGAGACGGCAACACCCTCCGGGCCGGAAGAATCATCTGAGGGAGGTCCTGCAAAGGCCGGAATCGCGGATGCGCCCCTGGCAATTGTAGTCTCCTGCCAGGCGGGTTCGGAATTGGACGCCGGGCTGGCTTGCCAAAATATGGCCGCAGAGGCGCAGCTGCTTGGCTATGGGACCAAGATTCTGACGTCGCCAACAATGGTTCTCAACGGGCAGGAGCGGGAGACCTACAGGGAGCTTTTGGATATTCCAGAGGACCAGGCTGCGGCCGCAGTGCTTTTAATCGGCAAAGAAGACACCTCCCTGTCAGAGGAGACGGACGGCGTCACGGGGCCATCCGTACGAAGCGCCTATGAGGATATGGTAACCTTGCTCACGGGCTCGGATGCGGGAGGCAGCACGAACGACGCAGAGTAAGAATGCAATGTGAAAGGGACTGTCAGGGCGGCTAGTCCCTTTCCTCTTTGATGCAGGGTAAAGCTTGTGATGAATGGGGATTTCCTCTTTTCAAATGTGTCCGGGTATAGTATAGTGGAAGAAAGGAAAGATACAACAGAGTCTGGAACAACGGGAAATTCTTAAAAAGCTCTGATGCGTCTGAAGTATCGGGGATATGGGATAGTGAATAAAATTTGCGTGGCGGAAGGAGAGTGTTAAATGGATATTGATATTATGGATATGGAGTGCAGACTGTTTCGTATGGCACAAAAAGAGTGGAAATTAAATCCCTCAGAATGTGCAAAGATTTTTTCGCGTTATAAAGTATTTGACTTTATTGAAGATTGCTACGATAGTCTGCATCTAAGCAGTTATAAGTGCGCTTTAGATGATATTCACACATTACTTGCCAATCAGGGAGTAAGGATATGATTAGCCTTGTAAATGGAATGCTGCTGTACCACGGCAGTTATGCAGAAGTCTCTGATATCAATTTAGAAAAATGCAGTAAGGGCAAGGATTTTGGACAAGGGTTTTACGTTACAAGTTCAAAAGAGCAGGCTATAAAATTTATACAGTTATCTTGTAAGCGACAGATACGCTTCGGGAATATTCCAGAGAATACAAAGGGGGGATATGTCTCTGTTTATAAGCTGCATGTGAAGGAAAAACTCTCGATAGAGGTATTCGAGGGTGCAGATCAAAATTGGCTTCATTTTGTAGCGGCAAATAGAGATGACAAATTGTTTCAGAAAATGATCGAACGATATAAAAACGTGGATATTATAGGTGGAAAAATCGCTGATGACCGCACCGCGAGAACGCTGCTTTCCTACCTGGATGGATTATATGGTAAACCCGGCACGGAGCAGGCAGATCAATTTGCAATTCAGCTGCTTCTGCCAAACCGATTGGAAGATCAGTATTGTTTCCGGACCAAGTCCGCGATCTCTGCGCTGGAGTTTGTTGGGAGTGAATATTATGCATATCAATGATCAAGAAGTGACAACTGAACAGAAGGAACATTGCGCCGTTTCCATGATGAGAAGGATGCTGGACAAGTTTTCTCAGGAGAAAGGCATTGCTTTTCAAAACGCCCTGATAGAATTTGCAAATTCGAATGTATATAATGCGCTGTTTGACTTTGAAACCGGATTGTGGATGGAAGGGCCTGATTACTTGCGGGATATGTGGGAACGGGAGAAAAAGGATTTTGGCTGATTTGACCGGTTCGCGCCGGATGTAAAAAAGGATAATTTCTATCAGATGTTTTGTGATTTAAAAGCGGAAATTGATAAAAATTGGCTGTTTACGGGGCAGTGAAGTGAAATGATTATTTTGATTACAGGTGCATCTCATACAGGCAAAACCCTGTTAGCACAAAGACTTCTCGAGAAATACAAATATCCGTATCTGTCGATTGACCATTTGAAAATGGGGCTGATTCGCAGCGGAAACACGCAGCTTACACCCATGAGCGATGCTGATGAATTGACGGATTTTTTATGGCCGATTGTCCGAGAAATCGTTAAAACTGCGATTGAAAACCGGCAGAATTTGATTGTTGAAGGGTGCTACATTCCGTTCGACTGGAAAAAAGACTTTTCCGATGAATACCGAAAAGATATACGAGGTTATTGCCTTGTGATGAGTGAAAGCTACATAAGAACGCATTTCAGCGACATAAAAAAATTTGCAAATGCCATTGAAAACCGTTTAGACGATAAGGATTGCACTTTGGATAATGTGTTAGAAGATAATGCACACAACTTGTCACTTGCAAAAGAAAATGGTATCGACGATATACTGATTGATAGCGAATATAAAATAGATATAGAGAAACAACTACTCTGAAAAAGGAGGTCTGCCGGCTGTGAAATTAAAGAACATTTTGATTGTTGTCAAGGATATTGAAAAATCGAAGCAATTTTACCACGACCTGTTTGGCCTTGACATGGTGCTTGATAATGACGGCAATATGATTTTAACAGAAGGGCTTGTGCTTCAGGATGAAAAAATCTGGAAGGATTTTTTAGGCAGGGAGGTTGTTCCGGAGAACAATGCCTGTGAGCTGTACTTTGAGGAACCGAATATAGAAGCATTTGCTGAAAAGCTGGAAAAATTATACCCCTCCATCCGGTATGCAAACCAGCTTATGAGGCACAGCTGGGGGCAAAAGGTGATTCGTTTTTACGATTTGGACGGGAATCTGATTGAGGTCGGGACATCTGAAGCCGGAGTTGGTGGATGAAATACCTTGACAACTATAACAGCAGCGCATATTATGAGTCCTCCTACGTGATAACAAGGGCTTATAATGACGGCGGATTTTAGCTCGCAGAAAAGGCTTGGGGAAAGGAGCGCAAACTTATGGACGAAAAAGAACGCATTCAGGCCTGTTTCTGTTCATTTATAGAAGGAAGCCTGATCACACATGATTTTGAACATGTGCTGGACTTGTTTACGGAAGATGCCATGGGGATCGGGATGGGGGCCCAGGGCATTGTTCGGTGCAGAGAAGATTTGCGCCCCATTCTGATGAATACACGCAGCGATGTGGACGATTCGCAAACGGCCATTCAATACAGCAATATGCAAATCCGTTATTACGGCGGCGGCTATGCCAGCATTTGCGCTACTGTGACCATAATGACCACAGTGCAGAGACAGCGGCACAAAAGTCACATCGGACAGTGCGCCAGCCTTCGCAAAATTGAAGGAGAATGGAAACTTAATATGGTGCAGGCCACTCCTCTTTCTATTGAGATTCAGGAAATTGATGCCTACCCCCTTTCTTTTGCAGAGGACGAGATAGAAACCTACCGTGTGGAAGTATCCGATTCCTATGAGAAGAAAATCTTTGATTGCGCCAGCGATATGCTGGAAGGGGAAATGCGGCTTGCATTCGTAGAGACCTTTTCGATTGCAAACCTGAAAAAGAGATATCTGTCCGGCAAAACGGATGTAAGCCTGGACTATGAATCCATCCAGCCAGATGGACATCGGTGAGCATTGGCATCGCACAGCGCGCGGACGGAGACTGCTTTGAAGATTTATACAGAAAAGCGGACGCCGCGCTTTATATCACTAAAAAGGAAAAAAAACGAGATGGTTTCACGATATATGAAGCATAAAGCGCCTTAAAAACAGAGCGGCGAGAAAATATTTCTAATGTGTTGCAAATATCACATCCTATAACCATGGGATTCGGCTATACTATAGTCAGCAGGCGGACTGCGGCACGTGAAGCAGTCCAGCCGCAAGTATAGCGCTAGGAGGAATGAAAGATGAAGAAGTATGTATGTGACCCCTGTGGATATATTTATGACCCCGAGGCAGGCGACCCGGATAACGGCATCGCTCCCGGAACTGCATTTGAGGACCTTCCTGAGGATTGGGTCTGCCCCATCTGCGGAGTAGGCAAGGATATGTTTTCTCCGGTGGAGGAGTAAGAGCAAAATTATATACCTAAAGGTCATACCGGCGCTTTCGATTCGAGGCGCCGGTTTTTTGGATGGTGCTGTGAAAGCTTGCAGGGACGGCGCGGCGAAAACTCTGTAGGGACGGCACTGCGAAAACTCCCGCTTGAAACTCCCGACCAATTAAAGTATAATAACACCTATGAAAATTTTGCCGCAGGCACGGCAGACACAATCAAAGGAGGATGAGAGAGCGATATGGGAGTATCAAAGGTGTATTACACGAATATGCGCACCACGCTGACAGAGAATCTGCTTCAGAAGCTGGCCCGGCTGGTCAAGCGGGCGGGCATGATGGATATTGATTTCGCGAATAAGTATACGGCTATCAAGATTCATTTCGGGGAGCCGGGCAATCTGGCCTATCTGCGGCCCAATTATTCCAAGGTTCTGGCGGACCTGATTAAGGAGCAGGGTGGAAGGGTATTTCTCACGGACTGCAATACCCTGTACGTGGGCCGGAGGAAGAATGCCCTGGACCATCTGGATGCGGCCTATGAGAACGGCTACAATCCATTTGCCACAGGCTGCCACGTGATTATCGCTGACGGACTCAAGGGCACGGACGAGGCTCTGGTGCCCATTGACGGGGAGTACGTGAAGGAGGCCAAGATTGGCCGGGCGCTGATGGACGCGGACATTGTGATTTCCCTTACACATTTTAAGGGGCACGAGGCGGCGGGCTTCGGCGGCGCCCTAAAGAACATCGGCATGGGCGGCGGTTCCCGGGCCGGAAAGATGGAGATGCACAGCGCGGGTAAGCCCTATGTGAACCAGAAGGCCTGCATCGGCTGCGGCTCCTGCAAGAAGAACTGCGCTCACGGGGCCATCACCATCGCGGACAGGAAGGCCTCCATCGACACGAATGTATGCGTGGGCTGCGGCCGCTGCGTGGGAGCATGTCCTGTGGACGCAGTAACCCCCATGAACGACGAGGCCAACGATGTGCTGAACAAAAAGATTGCGGAATATACCTGGGCCATTTTAAAGGACAGGCCCCACTTCCACGTGAGCCTTGTGGTGGACGTGTCCCCCAACTGCGACTGCCACGCGGAGAACGATGTGCCCATCGTGCCCAATGTGGGAATGTTCGCATCCTTTGACCCGGTAGCCCTGGATATGGCCTGCGTGGACGCGGTGAACCGCCAGCCCGTGATGGCCGGAAGCTTCTTAGCGGAGCAGGAGCAGAATCACCACGACCATTTTACGGATACCCATCCGGACACCCACTGGCAGAGCTGCATTGACCACGCAGTGAAGCTGGGACTAGGAAATAAAGAATACGAGCTCATCACCATCTAAGGAGGACAAAACCATGACAAAGAAAAAATCACTGGGCACCATCTGCATCCAGGGAGGCTGGGAGCCGAAGAACGGCGAGCCCCGGCAGCTTCCCATTTATCAGAGCACAACCTTTAAGTACACCACCAGCGAGCAGATGGGACGGCTTTTTGACCTGGAGGAGAGCGGATATTTTTACACCCGCCTGGCCAATCCCACCAACGACGCGGTGGCGGCGAAAATCTGCGAGCTGGAGGGCGGCGTGGGCGCTATGCTTACCTCATCCGGACAGGCGGCCAACTTTTACGCGGTTTTAAATCTCTGCCAGGCCGGCGACCACATCATCAGCACGGCCACCATCTACGGAGGGACCACCAATCTCTTTACCGTGACCCTGCCGAAGATGGGCATTTCCTGTACCCTGGTGAACCCGGACGCTCCGGCGGAGGAGATTGCAAAGGAATTCAGGCCCAACACCAAGGCCGTGTTCGGCGAGACCATTGCCAATCCGGCGCTGACCGTACTGGATATTGAAAAATTCGCTAAGCTGGCCCATGACCACGGCGTGCCGCTGATTGTGGACAATACCTTCGCCACCCCCATCAACTGCCGGCCCTTTGAGTGGGGCGCGGATATCGTGACCCACAGCACCACCAAGTACATGGACGGACACGCCATGACCGTGGGCGGCTGCATTGTGGACAGCGGGAATTTTGACTGGGAGGCCCACCACGACAAATTCACCGGCCTCACAGAGCCGGACGAGTCCTACCACGGCATTGTCTATACCCAGAAATTCGGAAAGCTGGCCTACATAACCAAGGCCACCTCCCAGCTCATGCGGGATTTGGGCTCCATCCAGTCTCCGCAGCACGCCTTCCTCATCAACATCGGCCTGGAGACCCTGCATCTTCGGATGCCCAGACACTGTGAGAACGCCTTGAAGGTGGCGGAATATCTAAAGAGCCGGGAGGATGTGGCCTGGGTGAATTATCCGGGGCTTCCTGGGGATAAATATTATGAGCTGGCCCAGAAATACATGCCGAACGGCACCTGCGGCGTGATTTCCTTCGGCCTTACGGGCGGAAGAGCAGCGGCGGCTGAATTTATGGATAAGCTGAAATTCTGCTCCATCGAGACCCACGTGGCGGATTCCCGGACCGCAGTGCTTCACCCGGCCAGCCACACCCACAGGCAGCTCACGGACGAACAGCTGGTGGAGGCAGGGGTAGACCCCTCCATGATTCGGTTCAGCGTGGGCATCGAGGATGCGGCAGACATTATTGAGGATATCCGTCAGGCTCTGGAGGATTAATATATGGGTTTTTCACTGGATGTCAGTGTACCGGTATTTACCGTATTTTTTCAGGGGCTTATCAGCTTTTTCTCCCCCTGTGTGCTCCCTCTGCTTCCCCTGTATGTGGGCTATCTCTCCGGCGGCACCGCCCGCCGGGGGGAGGACGGGAGAGTGTTCTATGACCGGAAAAAGGTCATGGTGAACACCCTGTTTTTTGTGGTGGGCATAAGCGCCGCCTTCTTTATTTTAGGCCTGGGCGTCTCCGCGCTGGGAACCTTCCTGCGGGGCAGCCAGATGCTCTTTGTGCGGATTGGCGGCGGCCTCATCATTCTCTTTGGCCTTTACCAGCTGGGGATATTCGGCCCCTCCTCCCTTCTGGGAAGGGAGCGCCGCCTTCCCTTTAAGCTGGACGCGCTGGCCATGTCGCCGGTGACAGCCCTGCTTCTGGGCTTTACATTCAGCTTTGCCTGGACGCCCTGCGTGGGCCCCGCACTGGCCAGCGTCCTCATCATGGCCGCCTCAGCCAGCACCCAGATGTGGGCTTTTGTGCTGATTGGGGTATATACCCTGGGCTTTGTGCTGCCGTTTTTGGCGGTAGGGCTGTTTACCACCAGCCTGCTGGATTTCTTCAAGACGCATATGCAGGTGGTCCGCTATACGGTGAAGGCCGGCGGCGTGCTCCTCATTCTCATGGGCGTGCTGATGCTCACGGGAAAGATGAACGCGGTCACCGGCTATCTCTCACGGATTTCCCAGCCCGTGCAGAAGGAGAGCGTGAGCGGGGAGGAGACAGCAGAAGAGGGGGCAGCCGGGGCGGAGGAGACAGCTGCGCAGGAGGAGACAGCTGAGACGCAGGAGGCCTCTGCGGCGGAGGAAGTCTCTGAGGCCGCAGAAGAGACGGAGAGCGCAGCGCAGGAGACTGGGGAAACAACGGCGCAGGAGACCGGGGAGCGCCCCAAGATTCCCGCACCGGATTTCACGCTGACGGACCAGTTTGGAAATACCCACACCCTGGAGGATTACCGCGGCAAGACCATTTTCCTCAACTTCTGGGCCACCTGGTGCCCGCCCTGCCGGGCGGAGATGCCGGACATCCAGGCGCTCTACGAGAACAGAGAAGAGGAAGGGGAAAATGCTCTGGTGGTTCTGGGCGTGGCTGCGCCGAACTACGGCCAGGAGACGGACGCGGAGGGAATCGCGGCCTTTATGGAGGAGAACGGATATACCTATCCGGTGCTCATGGACGAGGACGGAGCCCTGACCGCGGCCTACGGCATCTACTCCTACCCAACAACCTTTATGATTGACCGGGAGGGAAATGTGTTCGGCTATGTGTCCGGTCAGCTTACCATGGAGATGATGGAGAGCATTGTGCGGCAGACCATGGAGGGGGAGATGGACTCTGCCGGCTAGCAGATAGGGAGGCCGCCCTCCTCTGGGCGGCCTTCAGAGAGGACAGAATATGAAACGACTGAGAAAGCTTTTCCGCATTATCTTTGGCCGGACGGCCTTTGTAATCCTTGCCCTGCTTCTGCAGATTGGATTCCTGGTCAGCCTGGTGCTGCGGGTGGAGGACTACGCCCATATCATATATTTTATCAGTGTGCTCCTCAGCGCGCTGGTGGTCATCACCATTTTCAATGAGCCCATGAATTCCAGCTTCAAGCTGGCCTGGATTGTGCCGGTGATGGTTATTCCTGTATTTGGCGTGCTTCTCTATATCTTTGTGCAGATTCAGCCCCAGGTCCGCTTTACTGCGAAGCGGATTCGGATGCGGGCGGAGGAGATGCGGCCCTTTCTCAGGCAGGACCCGGAGACCATGGACAATCTGCGCCGGCAGGAGCCCAGCGAGGGGAGGCTTATCCAGTATCTCCAGGGCTGCGGCGGATTCCCCGTCTACCGCAATACGTTCGTAAAGTATTTCCCCCTGGGGGAGGACATGTTCGCCTCCATCCTGGAGGAGCTTAAAAAGGCGGAGCATTTCATTTTTCTGGAGTTTTTCATCATTGACCGGGGCTATATGTGGGACCGGATACTGGAAATTCTGGAGGAAAAGGTGCACCAGGGCGTGGAGGTGCGCGTCATGTATGACGGCATGTGCTGCCTGATGCAGCTCCCCTACCACTATCCCCGGACGCTGGAGAGAAAGGGCATCCGCTGCAAGATGTTTTTTCCCATAAAGCCTACCCTGTCCACCCAGCACAATTACCGGGACCACCGGAAAATCCTGGTGATTGACGGCCACACCGCCTTCACCGGCGGGGTAAACCTGGCGGATGAGTACATCAACCGGAGAGTGCGCTTCGGCCATTGGAAGGATACGGGCATTCTCCTGAAGGGCACGGCCGCAGAGAGCTTTACCATGATGTTTCTGCAGATGTGGAATGTGACGGAGCATGGGCCGGGGGAGTATGCCCCCTACCGCTTCCCAAGGTCCTTTGTGTTTCCTGAGGGGATGGAGCCCACGGGCTTTGTGGCTCCCTACGGGGACGGCCCCATGGACGGGGAGGCAGAGGGCAAGCAGGTGTACCTGGATATATTGAATCGGGCGGAGCGGTATGTGTACATCATGACCCCCTATCTGATTTTGGATGACGAGCTGGAAAATGCCCTTTGCTACGGGGCCAAGCGGGGCATTGACGTCCGGATTATCATGCCCCATATTCCAGATAAAAAATACGCCTACCTTCTCGCCCGGACTTATTACCCAGAGCTGATTGCGGCGGGAGTGAAGATTTACGAATATACGCCGGGCTTTGTGCACGCAAAGGTGTTTGTGAGCGACGATGTGCGGGGCGTGGTGGGCACCATCAACCTGGACTTTAGAAGCCTTTATCTTCATTTTGAATGTGCGGCGTATCTCTACAAGAATGAGGTGCTGGCGGATATCCGGCAGGATTACGAGGAGACCCTGAAGCTGTGCAGCCTGGTCACGGAGGAGGACTGCCGGCAGTTCAGCCGGGCGGGCCAGCGGGCCGGACGCCTTCTGCGCCTGATTGCGCCGTTAATGTAGATTCCGTCCGGCGGCGCCTGAAGGCTCCGTCGGCCCGGGGACGCCCCGGCTTTGCCTTCCAGTGTGGGGTCAGCCTGTCTGAACCGGCGCCTGGAGGCATTTTTTTGTGTTTGGAAAAAAAGACACAGCTGCTTCACAAAATGAACATATTTAGATGGTATGTTTGAAAACAGTTAAATTTAAAACAGTTCAGGTGAAGTGTAACCCACAAGGAGAGGAGCCTTATTATCATGAAGAAACCCTATCGCACACGCCGCTGTCTCTGCGGCTCTCTGGCGGTCTTAACCGCCGCGGCGTCCTGGACCCCCCTTACTGTCTATGCGGCCAACGCATCCTCCAGCAATTTTGATATGAGGATGCAGGTGGTGAGCCTGACAGGCATTATGGATGTGACCAGCTTCCGGGAAGAGGTCACAAGAGGGGATTTTGCGAGGATGCTGGTAAATGCTTCCAGCTACCGGGAAAATCTTCCCACGGTGGCTGTTTCTGTTTTTGCGGATGTTCCGGCCACAAATCCCAACGCCATTTACATACGCATCGCTGCCTCCCAGGGCTGGATGACCGGCTATCTGGGCGGCCTGTTTAAGCCGGATGAGTCTGTGTCCTACAAGGATGCGGTGAAGGCCATGCTCACCATGCTGGGCTACACGGACGAGGACTTTTTTGGGGATTTGTCCACCTCCCGGCTCTCCAAGTTCAATGACCTGGAGCTCAATGAAAATGTGAACCGCAGCCTGGAGGATAAGCTGAACCAGACCGACTGCATGAACCTGTTCTACAACCTGTTAAAGGCCAATCCCAAGGACAGCTCCCAGATTTACGGGGCAGTGCTGGACTGCGAGCTCAATTCCGACGGGGAAATCAATCCCATCGGCATCCTGGAGGACGAGCGCAAGGGCCCCATCCTGGTGCGCAGCGGCTTCAGCGTGGCCCAGAGCGTTCCCTTCGACACAGAGGACGCCAATGTGTTCTTAAACGGCGTGGCCAGCGACCTGGCGGCGGTAACCCGGTCTCAGAGAGACTGCGGCTTCGCTGTGATCTACTACAATGTGAAGTCCAAGACGATCTGGGCCTATACCACCAGCGGCTGGGATGACGACGATGCGGAGAACTCCAGCTACATTCTCTTAAAGGGAGAGGTAAAGAGCATCTACTATCAGTCTACGGATGTGATTACCCCCACTTCCATTGAGCTGGAAGTAGACTTAAACGACTCCTCCGATTCGGAACTGATCGACAGCGATGGAAATATTACCGTAGCCCTGGATTCTTCGGAGCTTCAGTATGTATTCTCCATCTATGGAGATATTCAGGTGGGCGACGAGGTGGTTGTGGTCTGCCAGGGTTCCGGAAGCAGCTATACGGCCGTTGACGTTCTGGAGTATTAAAAGGCGAGGTGCAGGATGAAAATCAATTTTGGAAGTGTGAAGGAGAAATTGTCGGGGGGCAAGAAAGGCAAACCGAAGAAAAAATGGCTGAAGATTGTCATTGCACTGGTGCTGATTGCGGTAATCCTGATTTCAATCCTTCTGTGGCGTTCCGCTCAGGCAAGACAGGCGGCAGCGGAGGCGGAGACGGTGAACACGGCAGTGGTGACCCGCCAGAATATTACCTCGGAGCTGTCCTCCTCCGGAACCTTGGAGGCGGCGGAAACCTAC
>CALWRY010000066.1 GCA_944384065.1 uncultured Enterocloster sp.
ATCAACGATACCTACGAGCCGGGCTCTACCTTTAAGATTATCACAGCCGCAGCGGGACTGGAGGCCGGGGCGGTGGATTTAGACGACACCTTTTCCTGCCCTGGCTTTCGGATCGTGGAGGACCGAAAAATCCGCTGCCATAAAACCGGAGGCCACGGAACGGAAACCTTCCTTCAGGGAGCTATGAATTCTTGCAATCCGGTGTTCATCGACGTGGGGCAGAGGCTTGGAGTGGACCGGTATTACCAGTATTTTACTCAGTTTCGCCTTAAGGAGAAAACGGGTGTTGACCTTCCGGGTGAGGCGGGGACCATCATGCACAAAAAGGAAGACATGGGACCTGTGGAGCTTGCCACCGTGTCCTTTGGGCAGTCCTTTCAGATAACCCCTATTCAGCTCATAACCACAGCGGCCTCCATTGTCAATGGAGGGCAGCGGGTGACGCCCCACCTGGGCGTGCGGGCAAAAAGCAGGGACGGCAGCGCGGTGCGGGAGTTTTCCTATGAGCCGGGCCGCAGGATCCTGTCGGAGGACACCAGCGCCGCCATGCGCTATATCCTGGAGCAGGTGGTGGCGGAGGGAAGCGGAAAAAATGCCCGGGTGGAGGGATTTTCCATCGGCGGGAAGACCGCCACCTCGGAAAAGCTGCCCCGGAGCCTTAAAAAATACATTTCTTCTTTTATCGGTTTTGCTCCCGCCCAGGATCCCCAGGTGATGGCCCTGATCACCATCGATGAGCCGGACGGGATCTACTACGGCGGGACCATCGCGGCCCCGGCCGTGGGCGAGCTGTTTAAGAACATCCTGCCATATATGGGGATCGCTCCCCAGGCCGGATTAGACAGCCTTTCGAAAGCCGGTTGATTATTCGGACAAAAAGACGTATACTAATCGTAACTGTCTACATAAGAGATTGAGGTGCCTTTATGATACATGAAACCATATTAGCGGTTATTATTGCATTTGCCATCAGCGCCCTGCTGTGCCCCATCATTATCCCTTTTCTGCACAAGCTGAAGTTCGGCCAGCAGGTCCGGGACGACGGGCCCCAGAGCCATTTGAAGAAGCAGGGGACACCCACCATGGGCGGGCTTATTATTTTGTGCAGCATTGTGATCACATCTATTTTTTATATCCCCGCCTACCCGAAGATCATCCCGGTGCTGTTCGTCACCGTGGGCTTTGGCATCATCGGCTTTATGGACGACTATATCAAGATTGTCATGAAGCGGTCCGAGGGCTTAAAGCCGGCGCAGAAGCTGGCGGGGCAGTTTGTGATTACGGGAATCTTCGCCTGGTATCTGTTAAACAGCGGGGATGTGGGGACAGAGATGCTGATTCCCTTTACAGGAGGCTTTGATGAGGGCTGTTTTCTGAATCTGGGGATCCTCTTTGTGCCGGCCCTGTTTTTTATTGTGCTGGGCACGGACAATGGGGTGAATTTTACAGACGGCTTAGACGGCCTTTGCACCAGCGTCACCATCCTGGTGGCCACCTTCTTGACCATCGTGGCTATCGGCGAGGATCTGGGCATCAGCCCTATCACCGGTGCGGTGGTGGGAAGCCTTTTGGGATTTCTCCTGTTTAACGTATACCCGGCCCGGGTTTTCATGGGGGATACGGGATCCCTGGCGCTGGGAGGCTTTGTGGCCGCCTCCGCTTACATGATGGAGCTCCCCCTTTTCATCCCCATCATCGGCCTTATTTACCTGGTGGAGGTCCTGTCGGTGATTCTCCAGGTGGCATATTTTAAGAAGACAGGGGGAAAACGGATCTTCAAGATGGCCCCCATCCATCACCACTTTGAGCTGTGCGGCTGGTCAGAGACAAGGGTGGTGGCTGTATTTTCCATAATTACCGCTATTTTGTGCATGGTGGCGTATCTGGGGCTTTAGGACATTGCTTTTCGGGGTTGAACCAAGGCGAAGGAGGTTAGGGACAAATGAACCAGAGTCAGAGAGTATTGGTGGCCGGTACGGGCGCCAGCGGCATGGCGGCCGCAAAGCTCATTCTGGAGCGGGGCGGCGAAGTTGTTCTTTATGACGGGAATGAGAAGCTAAAGGAGAAGGAGATAAAGGAGAAATTTGAGAAGTCCGACAAGGTGTCTGTGGTTCTGGGGGAGATCAAGCGCTCGGATCTTCTGGGCGTGGAGCTGTGCATCATCAGCCCGGGCATTCCTCTTACCAGCCCCTTTGTGGCTGTGGTGGACGAGGCCAAGATCCCTGTTTTGGGGGAAATTGAGCTGGCCTACCAGTGCGGAGCCGGCCGTCTGGCCGCCATCACGGGGACCAATGGAAAGACCACGACCACGGCCCTTACCGGTGAGATTATGAAATCCTGCTTTGACGAGGTCTTTGTGGCGGGAAATATCGGGGAGCCCTATACGGGGCAGGTGTCCCGGATGACGGACAATTCCGTGACCGTGCTGGAGGTTTCCAGCTTCCAGCTGGAGACCATTATGGATTTTAAGCCCCAGGTGAGCGCGATCTTAAATATTACGCCGGATCATCTGGACCGGCACGGGACCATGGAGAATTACATCCAGATCAAGGAGGGCATCACCTTAAACCAGACGGAAAAGGACGCGGTGGTGTTAAATTACGACGATCCCATTCTCCGGGAATTCGGGGAGAGGGAGGACTTAAAGCCCCAGGTGATCTGGTTTTCCAGCCGGGAAAAGCTGAAGGACGGCCTGTGCATGGACGGGGATGAGATTGTCTGGTGCCAGGGCGGAAGGCAGACCAGCCTGGTGAATGTCCGCGACATGAAGCTTCTGGGCACCCACAATTATGAGAATGCCATGGCGGCCGCAGCCATCGGGATCCGCATGGGGGTTCCTGCGGCCCGGATCAGCCGGGTGCTCAAGGAGTTTAAGCCTGTGGAGCACCGGATCGAGTTTGTCAGGGAGAGAACCGGGGTCCGCTACTACAATGATTCAAAGGGGACCAACCCGGACGCGGCTATCCGCGCCCTCAGGGCCATGCCGGGGCCGACCCTGCTCATTGCCGGAGGCTATGACAAGAACAGCACCTATGATGAATGGGTGGAGGAGTTTGCCGGAAAGGTCAAGTATCTGATCCTTATCGGCCAGACCAGGGATAAGATAGCGGCCTGCGCCAAGGAGCACGGATTTACGGAGATCATGTACGCGGAGGATATGCAGGAGGCGGTGCAGGTCTGCGCCGTGTACGCGGACATCGGGGATTGCGTGCTCTTAAGCCCTGCCTGCGCCAGCTGGGGCATGTTCAAGAACTATGAGGAGCGGGGCCGCATTTTCAAGGAGTGTGTCATGGAGCTGTAGGAGGTAGATGCGTATGGCGAAGAGAAGGATGGCAGCCGCCCCCGGAGGGCAGACGCGCCCGGCGGGAGCGGGAGGGCAGGCCAGGCCGGCCTATGGAGGGCGGCCTATGGACGGTGACAGGCGGAGAACCGGAACGAACCCCGCCGCTCAGTCCGGTCCCGTCCGGCCGCGTCCCGTCCAGGCCCAGTCCGGCTCAGTCCGGCCGCGTTCCGCCCAGGCTCAGTCCGGCTCAGCCCGGCCGCGTCCTGTCCCGGCCCAGGGCTACGATCCCCAGGAGGCGCGCGCCCAGAAGAAAAAGGTCCGGCATTTTTACGACTACAGCCTGCTGTTTTCCATCATTTTCCTCACAGCTTTCGGCCTGGTGATGATTTACAGCGCCAGCTCCTATTCCGCCCAGTTGGATCCGCGCTACGGCGGAAACGGGGCCTACTTTATGCAGCGCCAGGGAGCCATCGCCGCAGTGGGATTTGTGGTGCTCTTTATCGTTTCAAAGATGGATTACCACTTTTTCGCCAAGTTTTCCGTATTGGGCTATGTGATGTCCTATGTGCTCATGATCGCGGTGAGCCTTGTGGGAACGGAGGCCAATGGTAAGAAGCGCTGGCTGGGGATCGGGCCTGTGAGCTTCCAGCCCACGGAGTTTGTAAAGATTGCACTGATCCTCATGCTGGCTGCGGTGATCACCTCGGTGGGGCACCGCATCAACCGGCCCAAAACCGCCCTGTCCGTGGCGGCTCTGGCTCTCCCCCTGGCGGGCCTTATCGCCATGAACAACTTAAGCTCCGGCATTATTGTCTGCGGCATTGTGTTCGTCATGCTCTTTGTGGCCTGCAAGGTAAAATGGCCCTTTTTCGCCATGGGAGCTGCGGCGGGAGGAATACTGGCAGGGGCTGGCCCCATAGGAAACGCCCTTCTCCAGATAGGCCTTTTAAAGCCCTATCAGTTCAACCGGATTGAGGCCTGGCTGAACCCGGAGTCGGATCCTACGGGAAATGGCTTCCAGGTCCTGCAGGGGCTTTACGCCATCGGATCCGGTGGGCTGGTGGGCCAGGGGCTGGGCGAGAGCATCCAGAAGCTGGGCTTTCTGCCGGAGTCCCAGAACGACATGATATTTGCCATTATCTGCGAGGAGCTGGGGCTTTTCGGGGCGGTGTCCATCATCCTGATTTTCCTCTTTATGATCTACCGGTTTATGGTTATCGCCAACAATGCCCCGGATCTGTTCGGCGCCATGCTGGTGGTGGGGGTTATGGGCCATATTGCCATTCAGGTAATCCTGAATATTGCGGTGGTAACCAACACAATCCCCAACACAGGCATCACGCTGCCCTTTATCAGCTATGGGGGAACCTCCATTCTGTTTCTCCTTGTGGAGATGGGGATGGTGCTCAGCGTGTCCAACCAGATCAAGCTGGAAAAATAGCGGTGCGGCCTCCTTTTTGGGGACCTGCACGGAGGAATGTCTCCCGGCATATGCTTTTAGTAGAGTAAAAAGCAGCCGGGAGGCGTTACATTGTCTGAGATACAGATTTTCGGCATGTCCCCCTTAAAGGGGGAGATATCCATACAGGGATCCAAGAACGCCGTACTGCCTATGATGGCGGCGGCGCTTCTTCACAGGGGAACCACGGTCCTTATGAATGTTCCGGATATACGGGACGTGGCCTGCATGACGGATATTCTGGAACACCTGGGATGCCGCTGCCGGCGGCAGGGAGACTGCATGGCCATTGACGCAAGACAGATTGAACAGACGGCCATACCGGACTGTTTTGTCTGCGCCATGCGATCTTCCATCATTGTGCTGGGCGCCCTCCTGGGGAGAATGGGAGAGGGAGGCGGCTGCTATCCGGGCGGCTGTCTGATTGGGGCCAGGCCCATTGATCTTCACCTGAAGGTGTTTCGGGAGCTGGGAGCGCAGATTGAGGAGAAGGATGGACATTTGCGGGTGCGCCGGGGCGCCGGGGGAATCCGGGGCGCGGAAATTTGCCTGAGCTACCCAAGCGTGGGGGCTACGGAGCAGGCCATACTGGCCTCGGTGCTGGCCGAGGAGGTGACCGTGGTCCACGGGGCGGCAAAGGAGCCGGAGATAGAGTCGCTCTGTGATTTCCTCAACAATATGGGAGCGGTTATCTGCGGCATGGGCACGGAACACCTGATGATTCAGGGAGTCCGAAGGCTCCATGACAGCAGCTTCCGGGTGGATGGGGACCGGATTGTGGCGGGAACTTACGGGGCTGCGGCGGCAGCGGCTGGAGGCGACGTCCTTTTAAAGGGGGTGAAGCCCTCGGATCTGCGGGAGCCCTTAAGAATCCTTGGGAGAATGGGCGCGCGGATCCAGCCGGAGGAGAAGGAAGGCCGCATACGCATTTCCATGGATGGTGTTCCCGGGGCGGTTCACATCTGCACAGGTCCCTATCCCCAGTTTCCCACGGATCTCCAGTCTCCCTTTATGGCGGCTCTGGCCTGCGGCCAGGGAACGAGCCGGGTGGAGGAACAGGTTTTTGAGGCGCGGTTTGCCGCAGCCAGGGCCCTGAGGGCCTTTGGAGCCCGGATAAGCATACGGGAAAGGGAAGCTGTGGTGGAGGGGACGCGTCCCTTAATGGGTGCGCAGGTTATGGCCCCGGATCTGCGGGGCGGTGCAGCCCTGGCTGTGGCCGGGCTGGCGGCAGAGGGGGAAACCCGTATTGGGAACTGCCGTCATATTGAAAGGGGATACGAGGACATCTGCCGGGATCTGTCCGCTTTAGGGGCGCGGATCCGATGGGTGAAAGAGGATGGAACATGAGAGGATTTTGGAAGAAGCATTACGGGGGAATCGGAATCGCCCTGGCAGCCATTCTGCTGGGGGCAATTCTCTTTCTCACAGTGCGCATACAAACGATCACGGTCACGGGCAGCGGGCGGTACACGGCTGCGGATGTGGAGGAGCTTCTTTTTTCCGGGAGATGGGGAAAAAATTCCGCAGCCGCTTATTTAAATTACCGTCTGAAGCCCCGCCGCCAGATTCCCTTTGTGGAGGACTACCGGATTATCTTTCACAGTCCCCTGAACGTAGAGGTTATCATCTATGAAAAGAGCATTGTGGGTTATGTGTCCTACATGAGCAGCTATATGTATTTCGACAGGGACGGAATTATTGTGGAGAGCTCCGGGGACAAGCTTCCCGGCGTGCCGTGGATCACAGGTCTTGATTTCGGGCAGATTGTGCTCTACAAGCCTCTGCCTGTGGAGGATCCGGATGTTTTTCAGGAAATTTTGAATTTGACCCAGCAGCTCTCCCTCTATGAGATTCCTGTGGATCGGATTCAGTACGACAGCGAGGGACAGGCCACGCTCTATATCCGCAGCATGGAGGTCACTCTGGGGGATAACCGGGATATTGACGGGAAGATTTCCACCCTGAACGACATCCTCACGGACCAGCCCCAGCTCATGGATCAGGAGGGAATTTTGATGCTGGAAAACTATACAGAGTCCAACAGCCATGCGGGAATTACATTTAAAAGGAAATAGAAAATTTGGGGTTGATATTTTTTCTAAAATCAAATATTATATTAGATAGACTAGATTTAAGAACATACTTAATAGGATTAGGACAGCGGCTGTTTTGCGCTGCGTTGGAATAAGGCTTTATGGAAGCAGGGAATTAAAGGAGGATATGTGTCTTGTTAGAGATTAAGATAAATGAGTCGGAGAATTCCGCCCGGATTATTGTGGTGGGCGTAGGCGGGGCAGGCAACAATGCGGTGAACCGCATGATTGACGAGAACATTGCGGGCGTTGAGTTCATCGGGATTAACACGGACAAGCAGGCCCTTCAGTTCTGCAAGGCGCCCACGGCCATGCAGATCGGAGAGAAGCTGACCAAGGGACTGGGCGCGGGAGCCCGGCCTGATATCGGCGAGAAGGCGGCGGAGGAGAGCTCCGAGGAGATCTCCCAGGCCCTCAAGGGAGCGGACATGGTGTTCGTCACCTGCGGCATGGGCGGCGGCACCGGCACGGGAGCGGCTCCTGTGGTGGCCAAGATCGCCAAGGACATGGGGATCCTCACCGTGGGCGTAGTGACCAAGCCCTTCCGCTTTGAGGCCAAGACGCGTATGAACAACGCCCTCATGGGCATTGAGAATTTAAAGCAGGCCGTGGATACCCTGATTGTGATCCCCAACGA
The DNA here is from genome assembly GCA_944384065.1 of uncultured Enterocloster sp. GTDB lineage: Bacteria > Bacillota > Clostridia > Lachnospirales > Lachnospiraceae > Enterocloster. Next base: position 7,473 of record CALWRY010000066.1, read on the forward strand.
CCGGCTCCTTGAGATTGTGGATCGGCGCACCACGATGCCGGATGCTCTTAAGAAGGCGGATGAGGTCCTTCAGCAGGCAGTGCAGGGCATCACGGATCTGATCAATGTGCCCGGCCTTATCAACCTGGATTTCGCGGATGTGCAGACCGTTATGATCGACAAGGGCATCGCCCATATCGGCATCGGAAAGGCCAAGGGCGACGACAAGGCTATTGAGGCTGTGAAGCAGGCTGTATCCAGTCCGCTCCTTGAGACAACCATCGAGGGCGCAAGCCATGTGATTATCAATATTTCCGGCGACATCAGCCTGATTGAGGCCAATGAGGCCGCAAGCTTTGTGCAGGAGCTGGCGGGAGATGACGCCAATATTATCTTCGGCGCTATGTACGATGAGAACGCCCAGGATGAGGCGACCATCACGGTGATCGCCACAGGCCTTGACGAGCACGGCGCAAGCGCTTCCGTGGCCAAGGCTATGACTGGCTTTGCAAGCGGTTTTAAGTCCAAGGCGCCGGCGGCAGCGCCTGCAGGGGGAGCCAAAGCGGGAGCTGAGGCTGCGGCCTCCTCGCCTTCCTATGCAAGGCCCAGCCAGGGCTATACGCCCAGCTATGGACGCACGCCCGCAGGCAGCCAGGGATACAGCGCGCCCCGGTACAGCGGCCAGAACTATGGAAGCGGAGCCGGCTATGGCGCAGGCCAGGGCAATATGACCCAGGGCGCGGCTTCCGGCCAGGCCCAGAACCCGAACCCCGCTCCGGCCCACTCCTTCCGCCCGGCGGCCAACAAGGAGATGCAGATCAATATCCCGGACTTTTTGAAGAACAAGCGGTAAGATATCCATAGCAGCTCAGACGGCGAAGGGTGTCTGAACGGCTGCGTTTGAACAGTTACAGCAGAACAGATGCGGCGGCTTAGAGCCTGCCGGTTATGGGACACAGGCCTTTTAAGGGTCTGTGTCCTTTATACGCAGTTGTGAGCAGTATGTCTGGCGGCGCGCCTGCCTGCGCTGTATTGGTTACGATTCCCTTACGATTTTTTACACGCCTTTTCTTTGCAGGAGGAATCGTGTATAGTGAAGGCAGATGGAAATTGAATCCGCCGCATAGGGGCGGCGGGAGGCGGACGGAGTTTTTTTGTGGCAAAGGGGGAAGAAATTATGGCGGCAAAAATAAAGGCGTATTTCGCTTCTGATAAGGGGATGCGGGCGGTGAATCTGCTGTTTCTCTTATCCATGCTGATTCCCGGGGCAGGGATCAGCTTTCTCGCCTGCGGCGCCTGGATTCTCTATCTGCGGTACTGTATGCGCAGAACAGGGCCAGGCCCGGTCCGGGCGGTCTGTTGGCTGTTTATTGGATTTGCGGTTTTTCTGATGGGGGTCAATCTCTATGGACTTCTGCGGTTTGGGTGAAGCCGGGAGCTATGTCTGTTTTTGCCCCTGTTTACCCGCCGTCTGAACGGTTAACTATTTTTCTGACATTTTCTTGACAAACACTGGCAATTATTATATAAATATAGGTAGGATGCGGTACCAGGGTTTTCCAGGGCAGGGAGCCTGGATCCGTTCCGCTTTTGTCAACTATACTAAGAGGAAAGAGGTTGAGTGCAACATGGCAAACATTGATTTAACCCAGTATGGCATTACGGGAACCACTGAGATCGTGTACAATCCTTCTTACGAGATGCTTTTCGAGGAGGAGATGAAGCCGGAGCTTGAGGGCTACGAGAAGGGCCAGCTCACCGAGCTGGATGCTGTGAACGTTATGACGGGCATCTACACCGGACGTTCCCCCAAGGACAAGTTCATCGTTATGGATGAGAATTCCAAGGACACCGTATGGTGGACCTCCGATGAGTACAAGAACGACAACCATCCGGCCAGCCAGAAGGCATGGGACACGGCAAAGGAGATCGCCATCAAAGAGCTCTCCAACAAGAGACTGTTCGTAGTGGACGCATTCTGCGGCGCTAACGAGGACACCCGCATGTCCATCCGCTTCATCATGGAAGTGGCTTGGCAGGCACATTTTGTAAAGAACATGTTCATTCGCCCCACCGAGGAGGAGCTTAAGAGCTTCAAGCCGGACTTCGTTGTTTACAACGCCTCTAAGGCAAAGGTGGAGAATTATAAGGAGCTGGGCCTCAACTCTGAGACAGCGGCTATGTTCAACATCACCACCAGAGAGCAGGTTATCATCAACACCTGGTACGGCGGCGAGATGAAGAAGGGCATGTTCTCTATGATGAACTACTACCTGCCCCTTAAGGGAATCGCTTCCATGCACTGCTCCGCAAACACCGACATGAACGGCGAGAATACCGCTATCTTCTTCGGACTTTCCGGCACCGGCAAGACCACCCTTTCCACCGATCCCAAGCGTCTGCTCATCGGCGATGACGAGCACGGCTGGGATGACAACGGCGTGTTCAACTTCGAGGGCGGCTGCTACGCTAAGGTTATCGACCTGGACAAGGAGTCCGAGCCCGACATCTACAACGCCATCAAGAGAAATGCTCTTCTGGAGAACGTTACCGTAGATGCTGACGGCAAGATCGACTTCACGGATAAGAGCGTGACGGAGAATACCCGCGTATCTTACCCCATCGACCACATTAAGAATATTGTGCGCCCGGTTTCCTCCGCGCCTGCCGCAAAGGAAGTTATCTTCCTGTCCGCAGATGCCTTCGGCGTGCTTCCTCCTGTTTCCATCCTGACTCCGGAGCAGACCCAGTACTACTTCCTGTCCGGTTTCACGGCTAAGCTGGCAGGTACGGAGCGCGGCATCACCGAGCCCACCCCCACCTTCTCCGCTTGCTTCGGCCAGGCCTTCCTGGAGCTGCATCCCACCAAGTATGCAGAGGAGCTGGTGAAGAGAATGGAGCAGAGCGGCGCCAAGGCTTACCTGGTGAACACCGGCTGGAACGGCACCGGCAAGCGTATCTCCATCAAGGATACCCGCGGCATCATCGACGCCATCCTGGACGGATCCATCCTTAAGGCTCCGACCAAGAAGATCCCGTACTTTAACTTCGAGGTTCCCACCGAGCTTCCGGGCGTTGATCCCGCTATCCTGGATCCCCGCGACACCTACAAGGATGCCGCTGACTGGGATGCCAAGGCAAAGGATCTGGCTGGCCGCTTCGTGAAGAACTTCAAGAAGTATGAGGGCAATGAGCTGGGCAAGGCTCTGGTTTCTGCCGGCCCCGTGGTTGAGTAATCCAACTGCATGGTAAGTGAATAGGTATGTTTTCCGGCCCTATGACAAGGCATGGCTGGATGCGGGCCCCGCAGCGTGATTGTACAGCGCTGCGGGGCCTTTTGTTACAATATCTTAAGTCCTTTCTTAATTCTTTGTCAGGCCCATTGCGGGAAGGTATTTCCCATGTTACTATGAAAGCAGAGAAAAATTAGCCGTCAAGAGCGGCTGCGGTTATAGGAAACTGTATGAATAAGGGAGGGAACAACTATGAGGAGAACGGGGATTCGGGACTGGACGGAACTGTTTGCAGGGGCGGTCCACGGGAGTGGAAAGGCCGTGAGGGCTCTTGGATTGGCCGCCGTCCTGGGCGCAGGACTTCTTCTGGGAGCCTGCGGCGGCGCCAGCACAGCGGGAGGCGGCGAGCGGGCGGAGGCTGTCGTGGAGGAGACGGCGTCGGCAAGATCCATGGCGGTCCAGGCCATGGCTCCGGCCGCAGAGGAGATGACGGATGGCGCAGAGTACGGGCTGGAATATGAGCAGGCAAATGATGGGGGAGGCATGGCCTCCGGAGCGGAGATGGAGAGCGGGACGGGGGATCTCTCCCGCAAGCTCATACGGGATGTGACGCTGGAGGTGGAGACAAGGGAGTTTGACAGCCTGCTGGCGCAAATTTCCGAGAGAGTGTCGGAGCTGGGGGGATATATGGAGTCCTCCCAGGTATCAGGCGTGAGCCTGAACGCCAGGGGCGGAGCCCGCGACAGGGATGCCAGCTTAAAGGCGCGGATCCCGGCGGATAACCTGGACAGCTTTTTGGAGTCTGTGGAGACAGAGGCCAATGTGGTCAGCCGCCAGGAAAATGTTACGGATATCACGCTGACCTATTCGGATGTGGAGAGCCGGAAGAAGTCTTTGGAAATCGAGCAGGAGAGGCTATGGGAGCTTTTGGAGCAGGCGGATTCCATGGATGCTGTGGTGGCCCTGGAGGCCCGGCTCTCCGAAGTGCGCTACGAGCTGGAATCCATGACCTCCAAGCTGCGCCTCTATGACAACCAGGTGGCCTACAGCACGGTAGACATCCTCATCTGGGAGGTGGGGGAGTACACGCCCAGGGACGAGGAGTCAGTGGGAGAGCGGATCCAAAAGGGATTTTCTGACAGCCTGGAGGCCTTAGCTGAGGGCGCGGAGGATCTGGTGGTATGGATGGCCTCCAACAGCCCCATTCTTTTGGTGCTGGCCATAGCGGCCTTCCTCCTGTGGAGGGCGGGCAGGCTTATAAGACGGCTTACCGGACGCAGAAAGAAGGAAACGGGCGGCAGGGGCCCACGGGCCTTCGGCGGAAAGAAAAAGGCGGGCGGAGAGGAGACGCCGGGTGAGCCAGGGAATAAGGGAGAATCCCAGGAAGAGAAACCATAAAGGGAAACCATAAGGAGAGACCGTAAAGGGAAACGGTGAGGAGGCGGGGGAATGCGTCTGACTTATATACATATCCAAAATTTCAAGTCCATTCGGGATATGGAGATCCGGGATATTGACCGGGCGCTGATCCTGGTGGGGAAAAATAATACAGGAAAAACCTCGGTGCTGGACGCCGTCTGCGCGGCCCTGGGCTGCTATGAGGTCCAGGATCAGGATTTTAATGAGCAGGGGCAGGCAGTGCGCATTGCGGTGCGGCTGGAGCTTTCCGGGGAGGATCTGGAGCTTTTTCACAGACTGGGCCGGGTGAGCAAATATCGCAGGCGGGACGCCTGGCTGAAGAACTTCTGTGAGAGGCTGCCATCCTTTGAGGCCGCGCCGGAGCAGGGAGGCCGGGGAGAAGCGCCGGAGCAGGGAGGTCGGAGAGGAGCGCCGGAGCAGGGAGGCCAGGGAGAAGCGCCGGCACGGCGGGGCCGGAGGGAGACGGCTAAGGAGATCCTGCCAGGCGGGGAGCTTTTCTTTACCTTCCGTGTCTCTCCCGGAGGAAGGCCACGGTACGAGGACGGCCGCAGGAAGGACAATTCCTATATTCCTATGATACTGCCCAAGGTCTACCGCATAAGCGCGGAGCGGGAGCTGGCGCAGCTGCAGAACGACCTTCTTCTGTCCGCCCAGGGGGAGGAGATTCGTCAGTTAAAAAGCGAGAGCTGTGTGTTCGAGGCGTCCAAGACCTGTACCCGGTGCTTTCAGTGCATTGGCCTTATCGATCAGAAAACGCCGGGGGAGCTGACCGCAGCGGAGACAGCCCGGCTGCTGGAATATAAGGTCTACCAGATGAACCTGGGCGGCATGGCCCGGCGGATCAATGAGAATTTCCGAAAGAACGGGGGTTATGAGGAGCTGTACTATGCCCTGCGCTGGGAGGGGGATCGGCTCTTTGACCTGGAGGTTACGGCCTACAATCCCAAGCAGGACCGGGCCCGCCCGGTGGAGCTTATGGGACGGGGCATGCGCAGCATTTACATGCTGTCCCTTCTTGAAACTTACACCAGCCAGGAGGGAAGGCTTCCCAGCATTATTGTGGTGGAGGAGCCGGAGCTCTTTCTCCACCCCCAGCTTCAGAAGACCTGCGGGGAGATCCTCTACCGCCTTTCCCTGAAGAACCAGGTGATTTTCCAGACCCATTCCCCGGATCTGCTCTTCAACTTTACCATCCGCCAGATCCGGCAGGTGGTGCTGGATGAGGATCGCTTCAGCATTGTCCGGGCCCAGACGGATCTGGGGCGGATCCTGGACGATCTGGGCTATGGGGCCAGCGACCTGATGAACGTGAGCTTTGTGTTTATCGTGGAGGGGAAGCAGGACAAGAGCCGCCTCCCCCTGCTGCTGGAGAAATATTACTCCGAGATTTTCGACGCCCAGGGGCGGCTGGCCCGCATTTCCATCATTACCACCAACAGCTGCACCAATATCAAGACATACGCCAATTTAAAATATATGAATCAGGTCTACCTGCGGGATCAGTTCCTCATGATACGGGACGGGGACGGGGAGGACCCGGAGGAGCTGGCCGGTCAGCTGTGCCGGTACTATGAGGAGAGGAGCCGGGAGGACGCGGACCGGCTTCCCAGGGTGACGCGGAAGAATGTGCTGATTCTCCGGTACTACTCCTTTGAAAATTATTTCCTCAATCCCGCAGTCATGGCGAAACTGGGGATTGTGGAGAGCCAGGAGGCATTTTACCGGACGCTTTTTGAAAAATGGCGGGAATATCTCTGCCGCATCCGCAGCGGGCAGCGGCTTTTGGCGGTGATGGGGCGGGATTTTGCCTCCCCGGAGGATATGCGGGAGCATATGGAGGAGATCCGGATCCACCTCAGGGGCCACAACCTGTACGATATTTTCTATGGGAGGTACAAGGAGGAGGAGACAGAGCTTCTGCGCAGGTATATTGATCTGGCCCCGAGGGAGAATTTTCAGGATATCCTGGATGGGATTGACCGGTTTGTGTATTTTGAGAGCCGGAGGATAGACTTACAGAAATCGTAAGAAAAAATTCCGTTGCCTTATGCCGGCCCGTATGCTATCCTAATTGCAGGATAACTGTATTAATTGCATTAGTACACTTCGGAAAGGAGAGAGGCAGATGATTGTGCTGGACTACAGGGACCGAAGGCCGTTATACGAGCAGGTGACGGAGCGGTTCAAGGAGCTGATTTTTCGTGAGATACTGCCTCAGGATTCCCAGCTGCCCTCGGTGCGGAGCCTGGCTGCGGAGCTGTCCATCAATCCCAATACCATCCAGCGGGCCTATGCCCAGCTGGAGCGCCAGGGCTATATTTACTCGGTCAAGGGGAAGGGAAGCTTTGTGGCGGCGGAGAGCCGGATCCGGGTACAGATGGTGCGGGACTGGGGGGAGCGCTTTGAGGAGATGGCCGCCCAGGGCATGGATATGGGCATCCGGGAGGAGGAGATGGTTGACCGGATACGGGATCTGGCAGAGAGACGGCGGGCCGGAAGCGGGACAGCGGATGAGTGGGAAAAAGCCGGAAGCGGAACGCCACAGGAGAGGAGGAGAGAGTCATGATAGAGGCAGTGAATCTTACCAAGAGGTTTGAGGATATCACAGCTGTGGACCATATAAACGCGGAGATAAGGGATGGCAGCGTGTTCGGCCTTATAGGGACCAACGGGGCGGGCAAGTCCACCTTCCTGCGGCTGGCAAGCGGCGTCCTGAAGCCGGACGAGGGAAGCATCACCATTGACGGACAGGAGGTATTCGAGAATAGGACAGCCAAGAAGCGGTTTTTCTATATTTCCGATGACCAGTATTTTTTCAGCAACTCCACGCCGGGGGAGATGATGGTGTATTACGGGAAGATATATCCCGGCTTTGACAGGGAGCGGTTTCACAGGCTGATGAAGGCATTCGGCCTGGATGAAAAGCGGAAGATACGGACATTTTCCAAGGGAATGAAGAAGCAGGTTTCCGTGATCTGCGGGGTGTGCGCCGGGACGGACTATCTGTTCTGCGACGAGACCTTTGACGGGCTGGACCCGGTGATGCGCCAGGCGGTGAAGAGCATATTTGCCGAGGACATGGAGGACAGGAACCTGACCCCCATCATCGCCTCCCACAACCTGCGGGAGCTGGAGGACATCTGCGACCACGTGGGCCTGCTCCACAAGGGCGGT
>CALWRY010000067.1 GCA_944384065.1 uncultured Enterocloster sp.
CAGCTTTACGCCCAAATCGCCCACGCGGAAACAATACGGATTGCCTGTCGTTTTTAAGATATAGCCTGCCCGCAGCTTTCGGGGAACGCTGGGATCAAGCGGCATTCCGCTGACATCGATCAATTCTTCTTTGTCCATTTTCCGAATATCAGCGCCTGCCAGCGCCGCAATATCAATCTGCCGGTTGTTCATAGAACATACGCCTCCTCTCCCATATTTCTATGCAGGTATCTGTTTGTCCTATGAAAAGCTGCGGATCGTACAAATTTGTCCCGGTTTCGTCCTTGTTTTCCTGATCGCCTTGCAATCTATATACAGGCATGCTATAATCGCACCATAATTGAACAGGAAATCTTCAGGGCAGGGTGCAATTCCCTACCGGCGGTACAGCCCGCGAGCCGTAAGGCATGATTCGGTGAAACTCCGAGGCCGACAGTATAGTCTGGATGGAAGAAGATGAAAGCGCAAAACGAATCGTCGATTTTGCGTCTATGGAAATTGCTCTGGGATGTCTGTACATTCCAGAGTTTTTATTTTACAAAGACTGTCCGCTTCTTTCTGTCCTTCCCTGAATGTTTTTCTCCTGACTTTTGGAGGTGCCGATATGCAGGATAAGGATTATATGCGCCTGGCATTACAGCTTGCAAAAAAAGGCTGTGGTTTAACAGCCCCCAATCCGATGGTGGGTGCTGTAATCGTGAAGGATGGCCGGGTGATTGGACAGGGGTGGCACGAAAAATACGGGCAGCCCCACGCAGAGCGAAACGCGCTGGCGGACTGCACGGCGGATCCCCGCGGCGCAGTGATGTATGTAACCCTGGAGCCATGCTGCCACTACGGGAAGCAGCCGCCGTGTGTGGATGCAATTCTGGCCGCTGGAATCAGCCGCGTGGTTATAGGTTCTGCTGATCCGAACCCGTTGGTTGACGGAAAAGGCGCCGCCATTCTGCGCTCCCACGGAATCGAAGTGACAGAGCACGTCCTGCAGGACGAATGCGACCGTTTAAACAGGGTGTTTTTTCATTTTATCACAACAAAGCGGCCGTTTGTGGTGATGAAATATGCCATGTCGATGGATGGAAAAATTGCCGCTTACACCGGAGCGTCCCGATGGGTAACAGGGGAAACGGCAAGAAACCATGTGCAGCAGTCCCGCCTCCAATACAGCGGGATCATGGTGGGTATCGGTACGGTATTGGCCGACGATCCATTGTTGTCCTGCCGCATAGCGGGCGGAAGAAATCCTGTCCGCATCATTTGCGATACCCATTTGCGGACGCCGCTGCAGGCGCAGGTTGTGACAACTGCAAAGAAAATCCCCACAATCCTTGCGACCTGCTGTGCTGACCAGAGCCGTCACACCGCTTATATAGAAGCCGGGTGCCGCATTCTCTGCCTGAACAGCAAAGACGGCCATATAGACCTATCCCGGCTCATGGAACGGCTGGGTGAAGAACAGATCGACAGTATTCTATTGGAAGGCGGCGGCACGCTGAACTGGGCGGCGCTGGAAAGCAGAATTGTCCAGCAGGTGCAGGCGTATATTGCTCCCAAGATATTCGGCGGCGAAACGGCGAAAACGCCTGTCGGGGGAGCAGGGGTTCCCGATCCAAACGCTGCATTCCGTTTAAAAAACAGCCGGATTTTCCGGCTGAACGAGGATTTTCTGATAGAAAGCGAGGTTGACTACGCATGTTCACCGGGATCGTTGAAGAAATTGGAACCGTAAAGAAGATAACGCGGGGAGCATACTCCGCAGTGCTGACAATCCAGGCCCGAACGATTTTAGAACACACGAAAACCGGCGACAGCATCGCGGTGAACGGCATCTGTCTGACGGTCACCCAGCTCTTTTCCAACGGATTTTCCGCAGATGTTATGCATGAAACCATTGACCGCTCTGCATTTGCACGCCTTACGGCGGGCAGCGCCGTCAATTTAGAGCGCGCTATGCCGGCAGACGGGCGGTTTGGCGGGCATCTTGTAGCGGGCCATGTAGACGGGATCGGCCGGATCTCCCACATCCGGCGGGATGATACAGCGATATGGTACACCATCCTCGCATCCCCTGCCATCCTGCGCTATGTGGTGGAAAAGGGCTCTGTCGCGGTAGATGGGATCAGCCTGACCGTGGCCTCGGTTGACCGGGAAAGCTTCTCCATATCCGCAATCCCCCATACGGTCAGCCAAACCAACCTGCATGACCGGCACGAGGGCGATATGGTCAATCTGGAAACGGATCTGATCGGCAAGTATGTAGAAAAGCTGCTTCAGCCTGCGCCGGAAGATACGCGCCGTCCTATTACAAGAGAACTGCTGCTCCGCTATGGATTCTAGGAGGTATAAAAGATGCGATTTAACGCCATTGAAGAAGCCCTGGAGGATTTGAGACAGGGCAAAATTATTTTGGTAACGGATGACCCGGACCGTGAAAATGAGGGTGATTTTATCTGTGCCGCCGAGTTTGCCACACAGGAAAATATCAACTTCATGGCAACCCACGGCAAAGGGCTGATCTGTATGCCTATGTCAGAGGCTTTTGTGAAGAAGTTAAAGTTCCCGCAGATGGTACAGCAGAATACGGATAACCACGAAACCGCATTCACGGTGTCCATCGATCACATCTCCACTTCAACGGGCATTTCTGCCGCCGAGCGTTCCGTCACGGCACTTGCATGTGTGGATGATGATGCAAAAGCTGAGGATTTCCGGAGGCCGGGACATATGTTTCCCCTCCTGGCAAAGAAAAACGGCGTTCTGGAGCGGAATGGCCATACGGAGGCCACCGTGGATCTGTGCCGCCTGGCCGGCCTAAAAGAATGCGGCCTTTGCTGCGAAATTATGCGCGATGACGGAACAATGATGCGTACCGCCGAGCTTGCAGAGCTGGCCGAACGGTTTCAAATCAAGTTCATTACCATCCGTGACTTACAGAAATACCGCAAGTGCCGCGAAAAGCTGGTGGAACAGGTGACGGAAGTGGATATGCCGACAAAGTACGGTCATTTCCGAGCGTACGGATTTGTCAGCCGCCTGAACGGTGAGCACCATGTCGCTCTGGTAAAGGGCAGAATCGGTGATGGAAGGGATGTTCTGTGCCGCGTCCATTCTGAATGCCTGACAGGCGATACCTTTGGATCGCTGCGCTGTGACTGCGGGCAGCAGCTGGCGGCAGCCATGGCGCAGATTGAAAAGGAAGGACGGGGTATTCTGCTCTATATGCGGCAGGAAGGACGGGGCATCGGCCTTATCAATAAGCTGCGGGCCTATGAATTGCAGGAACAGGGCATGGACACGCTGGAGGCCAACCTTGCCCTGGGCTTTCATGGAGACGAGCGGGAGTATTTTATTGGAGCGCAGATTCTTCGGGAACTGGGCGTTAAGAGCCTGCGCCTGCTGACAAACAACCCGGATAAGGTTTATCAGCTTTCGGAATTTGGCTTGGAAATCTCCCAGCGCATTCCCATTCAAATGGCTGCCACTCCTTATGATCTGTTCTATCTGCAAACAAAGCAGGCCCGTATGGGGCACGTTCTGAAATACTGATTGACGAAGAAAGGAATCAAAACGATGAAAACATTTGAGGGAAAGCTGGTTTCTAAAGACATTAAGGTGGGCATTGCCGCATCCCGCTTCAACGAATTCATTACCGCAAAGCTGCTGAGCGGCGCAATAGACGGGCTGCTGCGGCATGAAGTGCAGGAGAATGATATTCATGTTGCATGGGTGCCAGGCGCTTTTGAAATTCCGCTGATTGCGTCCAAAATGGCAAAGAGCGGAAAATATGACGCCGTGATCTGCCTTGGCGCTGTGATCCGCGGCTCCACCAGCCACTATGATTATGTCTGCAATGAGGTGGCAAAGGGAATCGCCTCTGTTTCTCTGGAAAGCGGTGTGCCTGTTCTCTTTGGTGTGCTGACAACTGAAAATATCGAACAGGCCATTGAGCGGGCCGGCACCAAGGCCGGAAACAAGGGATACGATTGTGCGCTCAGCGCGATTGAAATGGTCAACCTGCTTCGCGGGCTGGACGCGGAGTAAAGACTCTTTTCGGGGGCTGGCCATGATTATCATTCAATCCAAAGAGTCTGATCCGGAGCTGGAGAAAAGAGTCCTGGCAATCTTAAAGCGGGAGCAGATCCGCGCAGAAGAATTTTCTTTCAGCTCACACCATAAGATGATATTTCGCGATTTGACCATTGACGGAAAATCGCGACAGGTCTTTCAAGCAGGAAAAAGCATCGCGCTGACAAGAATTGAATTCAATTTGCTCTTCTTTCTTGCCTGCAGCGCGGGAACTGTTTTTTCAAAAGAAGAATTATTCCGCGCTGTGTGGGGCTGTGACAGTGAAAACACAATGAAAGTCGTTGCCAACACTATCTCCAATCTGCGCAAAAAAATAGGGGATGGCGGCGGCGAAGGCTGCATCCATACTGTCCGCGGTGGATACGTTTTTTCTGACCCGGCACATGCCTGAAGGGGAGATGCCTGCGTATTTCCAGCAAGCGGCAGACGCTTTCCTTTTCCCACCGCCCCGACCGGGCCTACGGGACCCACCGGGGCGCAGGGACCTGCAGGACCTACCGGCGCCACAGGTCTTACCGGGGCTACCGGCGCCACAGGGCCAGCAGGGGCCACAGGAGCCACCGGCGCCACAGGGCCTGCCGGACCCACAGGCGCTACGGGGGCTACCGGCGCCACAGGACCAGCGGGCGGCTCCTCTCCCTCAGCACTTTTTTCCGCCTACTCCACCCCCTCCGCGCCGGGCAGCAACAACACTGCCCTGGAATTTGACCAGAATTCAACGGTATCCGGCACTGACATTTCCCATACGGCCGGCAGCAGCGATTTTACTATCTCCAGCCCCGGCCTGTACTCCGCGGCATTCCACGGGAATGTAGGTCCTGCGGCAGGGGTCACCTTCCCCCTTACCATCAGCCTGGCCCTGCAGCAGAATGGCAATCCGGTTCCCGGCGCCCTTGCCGTCCACACCTTCCACACCTCCTCAGACACGGCCACCATGTCCTTCAGCTTCCCGGTCCAGGTCTCCACTGCCCCGGCTGTCTTAAGCGTGCTGGCCCAGGGCGGAAATTTCCTCTACAGCGCGGTTTCCATGACAATCTATAAAATCGGAAACCAGACCAGCTGATGGTTGACATTTTCTGCCAAATCGTGTACAATTTTTGATGCAGCAGGAAGCTGATTTATCCGCGCACAAGCGCGGTCTATGGACTACACGATAGCTATACGACAGAGAATCTTATTGTTTAACGTATGCCTGGAAGGCACACATTCCCTCCGAAGAGGGCGTGTGTGCCTTTTGTTTTAGGCGTTTTCTATCTTTTGGGAGGCGGCAGCATGACTTTACAAGAATTTTTTACAGCAAACCCCAAGGCGGCCATCGCCTTTTCCGGCGGCGTGGACTCCGCCTATCTCCTGTACGCGGCAAAAAAATACGGCGGGAGCATCCGGGCCTATTATGTAAACTCCGAGTTCCAGCCCCAGTTTGAGCTGGAGGATGCCAGACGGCTTGCCAGGGAATTGGACGCAGATATGCGCATACTTCCCTTAAGCGTCCTGGCGGTTCCCCGGGTCAGCGAAAATCCCCCCAGCCGCTGCTACTACTGCAAGCAGGCTATCTTTAAAGAAATCGCAGCAGCTGCCGCAGCGGACGGCTTTTCCCTGATCCTGGACGGCACGAACGCCTCTGACGACGCGGGGGACCGGCCCGGCATGCGGGCCCTCAGGGAGCTCTCCGTCCGCTCGCCCCTGCGGGAATGCGGGCTCACCAAGCCCGAGATCCGCAGGCTGTCAAAGGAAGCCGGGCTTTTCACCTGGGACAAGCCCGCCTACGCCTGTCTCGCCACGCGGATACCGGCGGGGGAGGCCATCACCCCGGAAAAGCTGGCGGCCACAGAGCGGGCGGAGGCCTTTCTCGCCTCCCTCGGCTTCACGGATTTTCGGGTGCGCTCCCAGAACGGACACGGCCGGATTGAGCTTCCCGCCTCCCAGTTTTCCGCCCTGCTTAACCACCGTGAAGCAATTGTTGAAAACCTGAAACCCTATTACAAAACCATATCATTAAACCTGGAGGCAAGAAAATGAACACGGACATCAGACAGCTCTTAGAGGGAGTCAGCACCGGCGCTGTCTCTGTGGAGGAGGCAATCCTCGCACTAAAACGGAAGCCATTTGAGGACATCGGCTACGCCAAGGTGGATATGCACCGCAAAATACGCCAAGGCGCGGCGGAGGTCATCTACGGCGCGGGCAAAACGCCTGCGCAGATCGCGGGCATCATTGAAACCATGGAAAAAAACGGGCAGGCCACCATTTTAATCACCCGCCTGTCCCAGGAGGCAGCCGCATCTGTGGACGCCCTTCACCCCCTGCAATATTTTAAAGAGGCCCGCTGCGGCATCATCGGTCCATTTCCCGAGCCGGACGGAATCGGAAAAATTGTGGTGGCAACCGGGGGAACCAGCGACATCCCCGTAGCGGAGGAGGCTGCCCTGACGGCCTCCGTCCTGGGAAATGAGGTACAGCGGCTCTACGATGTGGGCGTGGCGGGGCTCCACCGGACCCTTGCCCATCTGGACGACATCATGAGCGCCAGCGTCATCATCGCCATCGCCGGGATGGAGGGCGCTTTAGCCAGCGTCATCGGCGGGCTGGCGGACTGTCCGGTTATCGCAGTTCCCACCAGCGTGGGCTACGGCGCGTCCTTTAACGGACTTTCCGCCCTGCTGTCCATGTTAAACTCCTGCGCCAGCGGCGTATCCGTCGTCAACATTGACAATGGATTCGGAGCCGGCTATCTGGCCAGCATGATCAATCATATGCGTTAGCCATGCCACACCACATAAATGCAGAAAGGATGATAAAACAATGCGTACATTATATTTAGACTGTGCAATGGGAGCAGCCGGCGACATGCTGACTGCGGCGTTAATCGAGCTTCTGCCGGATCCTGACGGCTTCGTAGAGGAGCTCAACCAGCTGGGCATCCCCGGCGTATCCTTCTGTAAGGAACCCTCCGTAAAATGCGGCATCACAGGAACCCACATGCATGTGACAATAAACGGAGTGGAGGAAGGGGAGGAAGCGGCCGCCCATGAACATGTTCACGAACATGCCCATGAGCACGAACACTCCCACGGGCACGAGCACCACCACGAACATGAGCACCACCACGAACATGAGCACCACCACGAACATGAGCACCACCACAGCAGCCTCCATGACATCGAGCACATTGTCCGGGGACATCTAAAGCTTTCGGAGCGCGTCCAGGATGATGTGATGGCGGTCTATCAGCAAATCGCACAGGCGGAAAGCCATGCCCACGGCGTCCCTGTGACAGAGATTCACTTCCATGAGGTGGGCACCATGGACGCTGTCGCGGACGTCACAGCGGTCTGCCTGCTGATGGACCGTCTCGCCCCGGACGAGGTAGTGGTCTCCCCCATCCATGTGGGCAGCGGCCAGGTGCGGTGCGCCCACGGGATCCTTCCCGTCCCCGCTCCCGCCACCGCCTACATACTAAAGGATGCGCCCATCTACGGCGGTGATATAAAGGGAGAGCTCTGCACCCCCACCGGAGCGGCGCTGTTAAAGCACTTTGCCACCCGTTTCGGCGCCATGCCTGTGATGAAGGTTCAGGCCATCGGCTACGGCATGGGACGGAAGGACTTTGAGGCCGCCAACTGTGTCCGCGCCATGCTGGGAGAAACCGAGGACAGCGGCGACGAGATCTTCGAGCTCAGCTGCAACGTGGACGATATGACCGGGGAAGCCATCGGCTTTGCCATGGACCGTCTGCTGGCGGCCGGCGCCCTGGATGTGTACACGGTTCCCATCGGCATGAAGAAAGGCCGGCCGGGCACCCTCATCCGCACCATGTGCCGGGCAGCGGACAAAGAAGCCCTGATCCGGGCTATTTTCCAATACACCACCACGATTGGCATCCGGGAAAATAAATTCCGCCGCTATGTCCTGGACCGCCGTCTGGAGACCGTGGAGACAGACTTAGGCCCTGTCCGCCGCAAAGTCTCCTCCGGCTACGGGACAGAGCGGGAAAAATACGAGTACGAGGATCTGGCCCGCATCGCCCGGCAGAAGGACATAAGCCCCATCCAGGCGGAAGCCTTTGTAAAAGAACAAGCAAAAGCGAGGAACATCTAAATGAAATACCGGCATCTTTTGAACCGCAAAAAAATTACGGCAGCACTTCTGACAAGCTCCCTCTGCCTGCCCCTGGCCGCATGCGGGAGCCATGGGGCCGGGGCGGCGGACACCTCCCTGTCCCCTGAAGAACCCAGGGACAGCGTGATCATCGCTATTGGCTCTGAGCCGGAGACCCTTGATCCCACCCAGGGCTGGGGCCACGGCAATGCTCCCATTGTACAGAGCACCCTGGTAAAATACACCTCTGACCTCTCCTTTGAAAATGATCTGGCTGCCTCCTACAGCCTGTCGGAGGACGGTCTCACCTGGACCTTTACCCTCCGGGACGACGCCTACTTTACCGACGGCAAGAAGGTCACCGCCTCCGACGTGGCCTTTACCCTGGAAACCGCCAAGGACGCCCAGGGCGCCGTGGATCTCACCTATATGGAAAAGGCGGAGGCCGTGGACGAGGGGACCGTAAAAATCACGCTGACGCGGCCCACCTCCATTTTCCTCAACACTCTGGCGTCCATCGGCATTGTCCCCGCCCACGCCTATGGGGAGGACTACGGCAGAAATCCCATGGGCTCCGGCCCCTACAAATTTGTAGAATGGGCCCCCCAGGAGCAGATACTCTTTACCGCCAACGAGGACTATTACGGTGAAGCCCCTGCCATCAAAAATGTGGCCGTGGTGTTCATGTCCGAGGACGCGGCCCTTGCCGCGGTCCAGGCCGGAGAGGTTGACGCGGCTTATACCTCCGCCACCCTGGGAAATACATTGGTTCCCGGATATCATGTAGAGGCAATCCCCTCCGCCGACAACCGGGGCTTCACCCTGCCCGTCCTTCCCGACGAGGGAAAAACCGCACCGAGCGGCGCTCCGGTGGGCAACAATGTAACCTGCCACCGGGAAATCCGCCAGGCCATCGCCTACGCCATTGACCGGGATCTGGTGGCGGATCAGGTATTGAACGGCTTCGGCCGTCCCGCCTACTCGGAAAATGACGGCATGCCCTGGAACAATCCAGAGGTGGTGATTGAGACCGATGCAAAGTACGCAAAGAAGCTTCTGGCTGATGCGGGCTGGGCGGATACGGACGGAGACGGCATCGTGGAGAAGGACGGGATCAAGGCAGAATTTTCCTGCCTCTATCCTGCGGAGGACTCGGTGCGCCAGGCCGTGGCCATGGCAGCCGCCGAGCAGGTGCGGGAAATCGGCATCCAGATCCATGTGGAGGGCACAAGCTGGGACGACATCACCCGGCGCATGTTCTCAGAGGCGGTTATGATGGGCTGGGGCTCCGCAAATCCCAACGAGACCTACTATCTGTACCGGTCTGAGGGCGCGCTTCTGGACGATTTTTATAATCCGGAGGGCTACCAAAGCCAGGTAACCGACGGCTATCTGGACGCGGCCATGGAGGCCTTGACCGTGGAGGAGGCCAACGCCAACTGGCAGAAGGTCCAGTGGGACGGGACCACCGGCACCTCCATGGAGGGGGAATGCCCCTGGGTCTGGATTGTCAACCTGGATCACGTCACCTTTGTCCGGGACGGCCTATCCATCGGAGAACAGCCCATCCACGGACACGGACACGGCCTGCCCCTGATCCAAAATCTTGAAGAATGGAGCTGGACAGAATAAACGCAGCCGCTTTCATTCCAGCTGCGAATACAAAACGTGCAAAGGAGCTTTATGGAATCAATTTTCGGGCGTCTTACCCGCATTTTCATTCGCTACGGCGTAAAAATCATCTCTCTGCTGCTGGCAGTGAGCATCCTCGCATTTATTCTGGTGGACGCCTCGCCCATTGACCCGGTGCAGCAGTACATCCTGTCATTGGGCGCCGCCGTCTCGCCGGAACAGCAGGCGCAGATCGCGGCCTACTGGGGGGCTGACACGCCCCCCCTTGAGCGCTATATCAGCTGGCTTGCAGGCGTCTTAAGAGGCGATCTGGGCCAGTCCGCCCTCTACCGCAGGCCGGTAGCGGATATCATCGGTGAACGGTTTCTCAACTCCCTGGCCCTCATGTTCTGTGCCTGGATCCTGGCCGGGATCCTGGGCTTTGCCCTGGGCTGCGTCATGGGAATGTACAAGGACCGGCTGCCGGACAAAATCCTCAAGAAAATATGCTACATCCTGAGCTCCGTGCCCACCTTCTGGCTGGGACTGGTGCTCCTTTTGGTGTTTTCCGTGGGACTGGGCTGGTTCCCCATAGGCTTTTCCCGCCCCATCGGCTTAGCAAGCGGGGAGGTCACCATCTGGCAGCGGCTCTGCCACCTGGTGCTGCCGTCCCTCACCTTAAGCTTTACCTCCTTTTCCAATATCGCCCTCCACACACGGCAGAAGCTAATCGGCGTGTTAAACAGCGAGTATGTCCTCTTTGCCCGGGCCAGGGGGGAGGGAAAATGGACGATCCTCAAGCGCCACGGGCTGCGGGGCATCCTGCTGCCCGCCCTTACCCTGCAGTTTTCCTCCTTTTCCGAGCTCTTCGGAGGCTCCGTCCTGGCGGAAAACGTATTCAGCTATCCAGGCCTGGGAAGCGCGGTGTCCGCCGCAGGGCTGAATTCAGATGTGCCTCTGCTTCTGGGCATCACCCTGTTTTCCGCCCTCTTTGTATGCGTGGGCAATCTAATTGCCAATCTGCTCTACGGGATCATTGATCCCCAGATCCGGGAGGTGGGGCCATGAGACGAATGAACCGGCGCACAAAAGCGCTTATCTGGGCCGTCCTCACGGCGGCCGTCCTGCTTCTTGCCTATGCCCTGGGGCTTCTCATTCCGGAGGAGGCCATTGCAGGGAGCTTCCTTCATGCCAAGGAGCCTCCCTCCCTCTCCCACCCCTTCGGCACCGATGCCCTGGGGCGGGATCTCTTCCTGCGGACCCTGAAGGGGCTCTCCGTCAGCCTGACGGTGGGGGCCGCTGCCTCCCTCATAAGCTCTATAGCAGCCATCCTGGCAGGCATTGCCGCAGCCACCGGATCCCGGCGGCTGGACGGCCTGATTAACTGGATCATAGATCTGGTGATGGGCGTTCCCCATACCATCCTGGTGATCCTCATTTCCTTTTCCCTGGGACGGGGGCTTAAGGGGCTTATCATCGGCATTGCCGCCACCCATTGGTGCAGCCTGGCGCGGCTGATCCGGGGCGAGGTTCTCCAGCTCCGCTCGGAGACCTATGTGGCTGTGTCCCGAAAGCTGGGAAAGTCAAACCGCTGGATCCTGACTCACCACCTGCTGCCGCATTTGGCGCCGCAGTTTTTTGTAGGCCTGATCCTTCTGTTCCCCCATGCCATCCTCCACGAGGCCTCGGTGTCCTTCCTGGGCTTTGGACTGCCCCCGGAGCAGCCGGCCATCGGCATCATCCTGTCTGAGAGCATGCGCTATCTGTCCGCAGGCATGTGGTGGTCCGCCCTGCTTCCGGGCCTGACCCTAGTCCTCATCGTCCTTCTGGTAGACAAGCTGGGGGATGCCCTGGACCGGGTTCTTGACCCCAGCAGCGCCCAGGAGTAGGGAAATGGGGCGCCCACACGAAAACCATTGCATTAAAATTTTGCCGCCGGCAAAGCTATTCTAAAATACCGGCGGCGGAACGGAGCACCTTATTATGAAACGCGAAGCACATCCCTTGCTGGAAATCCAGGATCTCTCTGTCTCCTTTCACATGTATGACCGCGGCCTAAAGCAGAGGGATCTCAAAGTTATCTCGGACCTGCATCTGACCATCTATCCGGGGGAGGTGGTGGCTGTGGCCGGATCCTCCGGATCCGGAAAGAGCCTCCTGGCCTCCGCCATCCTGGGCATTCTCCCGGAGAATGCCTCCGTGGGCGGCCGCATGCTCTACGAAGGCCAGGACCTGACCCCGGAGCGCCAGAAGGCCCTGCGGGGAAATGAGATGGCCCTGGTCCCCCAGTCCGTGGCCTTCCTCGATCCTTTGATGAAGGTGGGGGAGCAGGCGGACGGGCACCGCCGTCCCAAACCCACCAAGAAGCGCCGGTCCCTCTTTTCCCGGCTGGGACTGCCGGACTTCGCGGAACACCTCTTCCCCTTCCAGCTCTCCGGCGGCATGGCCCGCCGCGTCCTGGTGTCCACCGCCCTTTTGACAGATGCAAAGCTGGTCATAGCCGATGAGCCCACCCCGGGCATGAGCGTGGATCAGGCCCTAAAGGCCCTGGGCATGTTCCGGGAAATGGCGGATGAAGGCCGGGCCGTCATCCTCATCACCCACGACATTGACCTGGCCGTGGCCTTTGCGGACCGGATTGCTGTATTTTACGCAGGCACCACGGTGGAGACCGCCCCCGCCGCAGATTTTACATCCGGCCCCTCTGCCCTGCGCCATCCCTATTCCCAGGCTTTATGGAGGGCTCTGCCCCAAAATGGCTTTGCGCCCATCCCGGGCTTTCAGCCCTATGCCGGGAATCTGCCAAAGGGCTGTCTGTTTGCCCCCCGCTGTCCCCGCAGGACTGATCGGTGCGGGGAGTCTGTGCCCCCGGTTCAAGAGATCCGCGGCGGAGAAGTGAGGTGTTTTTATGGCGCTTGAGGCAAGACATGTGTTTTTTCGTTACGAGAAGCGGCATCCCTGGATTCTGGAGGACTGCAGCCTGGAGATTTCCAAGGGGGAGTGCGCGGCTCTCTTCGCTCCCAGCGGATACGGCAAGACAACCCTCTCCCTTCTCCTGTCCGGCTACCTGAAGCCGGAGCGGGGACAGATCCTCCTGGACGGACATCCACTGCCCCAAAAGGGCCTCTGCCCCGTGCAGCTGATCCATCAGCACCCGGAAAAAGCCATCAATCCCCGCTGGCGCCTGCGCCAGGTCCTGGAGGAGAGCGGCGCCTTAAAGGCGGATATGCTGGAGGCCTTCGGCATCGAGAATGCCTGGCTGGATCGTTTTCCCAGAGAGCTCTCCGGCGGGGAGCTCCAGCGCTTCTGTGTGGCCCGCGCCCTCCTGTCCGGCGCAGACTACCTGATCTGCGACGAGATCAGCACCATGCTGGACGTGATCACCCAGGCCCAGATATGGCGGGTGATCTTAGACCAGGCAGCTGCCCGCCATATGGGCATCCTGGCCGTGACCCACAACCGGAACCTGGCGGAGCGGATCGCCGGGCGGGTCATTGACCTGGCAAGATGATGACCGCCGCCTGAACGGCTACCTTCCCGGAGTATGTGACATTCAAAAAAGGTCTGGTCCCTCTGGTGAAATCTGAAGAAATGTAGTAAACTGGATATAACAGATGAGTTTCGCATTAGGAGGTAGTCGATGGAACGCAAGCCTTTGCCCGTGGGCGTAGATGATTTTCAGAAGTTGATCCAGGAACACTATTTTTATGTGGATAAAACCTTGCTGATAAAAGACCTCCTGGATATGAAGGGGGAGGTAAACCTTTTCACACGCCCCCGCCGTTTTGGAAAAACCCTGAACATGAGCATGCTCAGGTATTTTTTTGAAAAGACTGAGCAACGCCCGTCCCCTCTGTTTTGCGGCCTGCGCATCATGGAAGCCGGCGCTTCTTATCTGGCCCATATGGGAAAATACCCGGTTATCAGCCTCTCCCTAAAGTCCACCAAGCAGCCTTCCTGGCCTCTCGCCTTCGATATGCTGAAAAAAGCGGTAGGCAGTGAATTTTGCCGCCACCGGCCATCCATCATGGAGAACGCTTCGCTGTCGCCTGCCCAGATGAATCGCTTTGAGCGAGTCTGTGAGCTTGCGGGAAGCGACGGGGACTACGCGGACTCCCTGAGATTTCTTTCCGAATGCCTCCATTTGGCCCAGGGCGAAAAAGTCATTATCTTGATTGATGAATACGATGTTCCCCTGGAAAACGCATATTTTGCCGGATTCTACGACAAGATGGCTGGCGTCATCCGCTCTCTTTTTGAATCCGCGCTGAAGACAAATGAACACCTGGCCTTTGCCGTTGTAACCGGCTGCCTGCGCATCAGCAGGGAATCGATTTTTACCGGCCTGAATAATCTTGCTATCAACTCAATTACCACCGAGCCCTATGGCGAACATTTTGGGTTTACCCAGGCGGATGTGGATCAGATGCTGGCCTCCTATGGGCTTAAGGATAAGCGTGACACTGTGCGGCAGTGGTATGACGGCTACTGCTTCGGCATGTCAGAGGTGTATAATCCCTGGAGCGTTGTCAACTTTGTAAAAGCTGCTTGTCAGAATCCGGATGCCCTTCCCAAGCCCTATTGGTCCAATACCAGCTCCAATAGCATTGTGCGCAGGCTTGTAGAGCGTGCAGACCCGTCTGCAAGGCAGGAATTGGAAACCCTCATCGAGGGGCGTACCATTATAAAGCCGGTTCACGAGGACATCACCTACGAAGACATGGAATCCACCCAGGATAACCTCTGGAATTTTCTGTTTTTTACGGGCTATTTAAAGAAAATACGCGAATTTCAGGAAGAGGAAATAACCTATATCGAGATGTCCATTCCCAATCGGGAAGTCCGCTATATCTACAAAACCGCCGTCCTGCACTGGTTTCAGGAAAAAAACGAAAAAAAGGATCTGTCTCCACTCTATGACAGCATTTTAAATGGCGACACGGAAAAGATAGCCTCCCTTCTCTCCGAGAACTTGATGGAAACCATCAGCTTCTACGATTACCAGGAAAGCTATTACCACGGCTTTCTGGCCGGGCTGTTAAAAAATATCGGAAACTATATCATCCTGTCCAACCGGGAATCCGGAACCGGCAGGCCTGACATTCTTTTAAAGTACCCCAGTGTACGGGGTAAGGCGGTTATTTTTGAAATCAAGGTCTCATCCACCTACCAGGGCCTGGCGGCCAAATGCCAGGAGGCCTTAGATCAGATTGAATCGCAGCGGTATGAGGAGTCGCTTCGAACAGAGGGCTACACGGACATCCTGACATACGGCGTGGCCTTTTACCGTAAGGAATGCATGGTTGTAAAGGGCGCATCTCCTGGGCAGAAC
>CALWRY010000068.1 GCA_944384065.1 uncultured Enterocloster sp.
TGGAAAAGATTTTTGTGAAAAATCAGGCATTCCGCAGCATGTTCATCACGGTGCTGTCCTTTGGATTCAAGTACGGCATTCCCCAGGACGGGGATTTGGTCTTTGATGTACGTTTCCTCCCGAATCCCTATTACGAGGAAGAACTGCGGCCCCTCACCGGGGAGGACGGGCGCATCCAGGCCTACGTAAAGCAGGGGGGAACCGCCCAGGCCTTCCTTGAAAAGCTGTATGACCTGATAGATTTTCTGATTCCCAACTACATAAGCGAGGGAAAAAACCAGCTGGTCATCGCTGTGGGCTGCACCGGGGGAAAGCACCGCTCCGTCACCATTGCCCGGGAGCTCTACGCCCATTTAAAGGAGGGCGGGGATTATGGGATTCGGCTGGAGCACAGAGATATCGGCCGTTAGAGGCGGAGGGAGAGGAAAATGTCTTTTTCAGCCAGGGTAAAAGAGGAACTTTCGCGGCACATGGACACGGCACGGCACTGCCAGATCGCGGAGACAGCGGCGGTGCTCAGCATGTGCGGGAAGGTGAAAATTTCCGCCTCCGATCAATTTTCCATTGAAATCCAGACGGAAAATGTGTCTGTCGCGAGAAAATACTTTACATTATTAGGAAAAACATTTAATATAAAGACGGATGTTTCTATTCGGCAGGGCAGGCGGATGTCCAGGGGCCGAACCTATGCGGTGGCTGTGAGCAGCCATGAGGAGGCCCTTAAGGTCCTCCAGGCCACAAAACTTCTGGACGCCCAGGGCGAGGTACGGGAGAACCTCTCTCTGACCAGCAACCTGGTGGTGCAGAACCCCTGCTGCAGGAGAGCTTTTATCCGGGGAGCGTTTTTGGCGGCAGGCTCCATCAGCGATCCGGAAAAGTTTTACCATCTGGAGATCGTCTGCGCGACCCAGGAGAAAGCCGGACAGATCCGGGAGCTGCTGGCTTCCTTTCAAATTGAGGCTAAGATTGTTCTCCGAAAGAGGTACTATGTGGTGTATCTCAAAGAGGGCGATCAGATCGTGGATGTCCTGCGGCTCATGGACGCCCCCCAGGCGCTCATGGAGTTTGAGAATATCCGCATCTTAAAGGAGATGCGGGGGAACGTGAACCGCCAGGTCAACTGCGAGACCGCCAATATCAATAAGACAGTGTCCGCAGCTGTTAAGCAGACCGAGGACATACAGTACATCAGGGACACCATCGGCCTCGAGGCCCTTCCGGATAATCTGCAAGAGATTGCCAAGATACGCCTTGCCAGGCCGGATGCCACCTTGAAGGAGCTGGGAGAGTATCTAAACCCGGCAGTGGGCAAATCCGGCGTGAACCACAGGCTGAGAAAGCTCAGTGCGATGGCGGAGGAGCTGCGGCAGCAGGCGGAAGCTTAAGTGATGCTTTCAGGTTTCAGACATGCGACAGAATGAGGAGGATTATTATGTTAAAGAAATGCGTAAGAGTGGAGTTACCATCCGGACTGGAGGCCAGACCGGCAGCGATGCTGGTTCAGACCGCAAGCCAGTATGAGAGCAAGATCTATCTGGAGACAGACGGAAAACGGGTAAATGCAAAGAGCATTATGGGCATGATGACCCTGGGGCTGGTTGCCGGAGGCATGATCAAGGTGGAGGCAGACGGGACGGACGAGGAGCAGGCTGTCGCCCAGATTGAGAAGTATCTGACCAATCAGTAAAACTAAATGTAACAGTTCAGACGGCGGGCATCTTCTTGCCCGGCCAATAGGCCGGACAAGAAGCATCGGATGTCCATCCGATGTGTAAACAGGGGCGAAAACATACTTACAAGCGAGCTTGACGTCTATTTTCGCCCCTGTTTACCCGCCGTCTGAACTGTTAAAATTAAATAGATGGATAAAAAGATGGAACAGGAGGCTTTAAGCTGGAGAGCGGTTGTTCCGTCTTTTTTCTTAACGCGCTCTGACAGGGGCTAACACGGAGAGGAAGACATATGGCATTTACACATCTGCATGTGCATACGGAGTACAGCCTGCTTGACGGCTCATCCAAGATCGGGGAGCTTACCGCCCGGGTGAAGGAGCTGGGAATGGACAGCCTGGCTATCACGGATCACGGGGTTATGTACGGGGTGATTGACTTCTACAAAGCGGCCAGAGAGGCGGGCATTAAGCCCATCTTAGGCTGCGAGGTCTATGTGTCGCCCGGCTCCCGGTTTGACCGGGAGAAGGTGAGCGGGGAGGACCGGTACTATCACCTGGTGCTCCTGGCGGAGAACAATAAGGGCTATGAAAACCTCATGAAGCTGGTAAGCCGGGGCTTTGTGGACGGCTTCTACTACAAGCCCCGGGTGGACTATGAGGTGCTGGAGACGTATCACGAGGGAATTATCGCCCTGAGCGCCTGCCTGGCCGGGGAGGTGCAGCGGTACCTGGCCCGTGGCATGTACGAGGAGGCCAAGCGCTCTGCGGAAAAGTACCGTGGGATCTTCGGAGAGGGAAATTTCTTCCTGGAGCTCCAGGACCACGGCATGCCGGAGCAGCGGATGGTGAACCAGGGCCTGCTGCGCTTGAGCCAGGACACAGGGATTGCGCTTGTGGCCACCAACGACATCCACTACACCTACGCGGAGGACGCCCAGGCCCACGACATCCTGCTCTGCATCCAGACCGGCAAGAAGGTGTCGGATCAGGACCGGATGCGCTACGAGGGCGGACAGTATTACTGCAAGTCCGAGGAGGAGATGCGCGCCCTCTTTCCCTACGCCCCTGAGGCTCTGGACAACACCCATAAGATCGCCGAGCGGTGCAATGTGGAGATCGAGTTCGGGGTGCTAAAGCTCCCCAAGTACGATGTGCCGGAGGGCTTTGACTCCTGGAGCTACCTGAATCATCTCTGCCGGGAGGGCTTTGCGCGGCGCTACCCGGAGGACGACGGCAGCCTGGCGGCCCGCTTGGACTATGAGCTGGGGGTGATCCACTCCATGGGGTATGTGGATTATTTCCTCATCGTGTGGGATTTCATCAATTACGCCCGGTCAAAGGGCATCATGGTGGGGCCGGGTCGTGGCTCAGCGGCGGGCAGCGTGGTCTCCTACTGTCTGGGAATCACCAACATTGACCCGGTGCGCTACAACCTGCTGTTTGAGCGGTTCTTAAACCCTGAGCGGGTGTCCATGCCGGATATTGACGTGGACTTCTGCTTTGAGCGCCGCCAGGAGGTCATCGACTATGTGGTGGAGAAATACGGCAAGGACCAGGTGGTGCAGATCAACACCTTCGGTACCCTGGCGGCCCGGGGCGTGGTCCGGGACGTGGGCCGGGTGCTGGACATGCCCTACGCCCAGTGCGACGCCATCGCCAAGATGATCCCCACGGATCTGGGCATGACCCTGGACAAGGCCCTGACCATGAACCCGGATTTAAAGAAGGCTTACAATGAGGACTCCCAGATCCATTACCTCATCGACATGGCAAAGCGCCTGGAGGGCCTTCCCAGGCACAGCTCCATCCACGCCGCCGGCGTGGTGATCGGCAGCCGGTCCATCGATGATTTTGTCCCCCTCTCAAGGGCGGCGGACGGAACCATCACCACCCAGTTCACCATGACCACCATCGAGGAGCTGGGGCTTCTGAAAATGGATTTCCTGGGCCTCAGGACCCTGACTGTGATCCAGAACGCGGTGCGGCTGGCCAAGCAGAGCCAGGGCGCGGACATTGACATCGACCACATTGATTTCAACGACAAGCAGGTTCTGGACTCCATCGGCACGGGAAAGACCGAGGGCGTGTTCCAGCTTGAAAGCGGCGGGATGAAGAGCTTTATGAAGGAGCTAAAGCCCGAGAACCTGGAGGACATCATCGCCGGCATCTCCCTGTACCGGCCGGGGCCCATGGACTTTATTCCCCGGTACCTGAAGGGGAAAAATGACCGAAGCTCCATCACCTATGAGTGCCCCCAGCTGGAGCCTATTTTGCGCTCCACCTACGGCTGCATTGTCTACCAGGAGCAGGTGATGCAGATTGTGCGGGATCTGGCGGGCTATACCATGGGGAGAAGCGATCTGGTGCGCCGGGCCATGAGCAAGAAGAAGGCCGCAGTTATGGAGAAGGAGCGGCAGAACTTTGTCTACGGGAACTCCGAGGAGGGAGTGAAGGGCTGTATTGCCAACGGCATTGACGAGAAGACGGCCAATCACATCTACGACGAGATGATTGATTTCGCCCGGTACGCCTTCAACAAGTCTCACGCTGCGGCCTACGCCGTGGTGGCCTACCAGACGGCCTACCTGAAATACTATTACCCAAAGGAATTTATGGCGGCCCTCATGACCTCGGTGATGGACAATGTGAGCAAGTTTTCCGAGTATATCCTGACCTGCCGGAGGATGATGGGGATCCAGGTGCTTCCCCCGGACATCAACGAGGGGGAGAGCGGGTTTTCCGTGTCCGGGAACGCCATCCGCTACGGGCTCTCCGCCATTAAGAGCGTGGGACGGCCTGTGGTCCAGGCCATTCTGGCGGAGCGGCGGATCAACGGAAGGTTCCGATCCATGGAGGACTTTGTGGGCCGTATGGCCTCCAAGGAGGTGAACCGGAGAACCCTGGAGAATTTCATCAAGGCAGGGGCCATGGACTCCCTGCCCGGCACCAGGCGGCAGAAGATGGCGGTGGCCCCCATTCTCCTGGAGTCAAAGGCAAAGGAGAAGAAAAACGGCTTTGAGGGCCAGATGAGCCTCTTTGACATCGCCCCCGAGGAGGAGCGGGCAGACTACCAGATCACCTTTCCGGATGTGGGAGAGTACACAAAGGAGGAGATTCTGGCCTTTGAGAAGGAGGTGCTGGGCGTCTACATCAGCGGACATCCTTTAGACGACTACGAGGAGGTCTGGCGGAAAAACATTACGGCTACCGCTGCGGATTTTGTGGTGGACGAGGAGACGGAAAAGGCCCGGGTCCAGGACGGCGAGCGGGTGGTAGTGGGCGGCATGGTGGCGGGAAAGACGGTGAAGACCACCCGGACCAACCAGCTCATGGCCTTCATCACCCTGGAGGATCTGATGGGATCCGTGGAGGTGATCGTGTTCCCAAGGGATTACGAGGCCCACAGAGAGCTGTTTTCCGAGGACGAGAAGCTCTTTATCCGGGGGCGGGTGTCCATCGGGGACGATCCGGTGGGAAAGCTGGTCTGCGAGCGGGCGGCGGCCTTTGGGGACGCGCCCCGGGAGCTGTGGCTGCAATTTGCGGATATGGAGCAGTACAAGGGGCAGGAGCGGGAGATTTTGGATATTCTGGAGGACAGCGAGGGGAAGGACAAGGTGATCATTTACCTAAAAAAGGAGAGAGCCAAGAAGATTCTTCCGCCCAACTGGAATGTGTGTGTGACCGGGGAGCTGACGGAACGCCTGATTCGCAGACTTGGTGAAAAAAATGTCAGGGTGGTCCAAAAAGAGCTTGAAAACCTAAGGAAAATGCATTAGAATAGCGTTGGAATGTGGCAGTTTGGGGGTCTGAATCGTTACCTTGAATAGGAGGAAGTACAGTATGGCAAAGTCAGTGAAAACCATTGGAGTATTGACAAGCGGCGGCGACGCACCGGGCATGAACGCAGCGATCCGGGCCGTGGTCCGCGTGGCAATTAGCAAGGGCCTTAAGGTAAAGGGAATTATGAGAGGCTATGCAGGCCTCCTGGAGGAAGAGATTGTGGATATGGACACCACCAGCGTGTCCGATATTATAAGCCGGGGCGGAACCATTCTCTACACGGCCCGGTGTATGGAGTTCACCACTCCCGAGGGACAGCAGAAAGGGGCCGACATCTGCCGCAAGCACGGCATTGACGGCATCGTGGTGATCGGCGGCGACGGATCCTTCAGGGGAGCGGGAAAGCTTTCCGCTCTGGGCATCAATACCATCGGCTTGCCGGGTACCATCGATCTGGATATTGCATGTACGGATTACACCATTGGATTTGATACAGCGGTGAACACCGCCATGGAGGCCATCGACAAGATCCGCGACACCTCCACCTCCCACGAGCGCTGCAGCATTGTGGAGGTTATGGGGCGCAACGCGGGGTACATCGCCCTGTGGTGCGGCTTTGCAAACGGCGCGGAGGATATTCTGCTGCCGGAGCGCTACGACGGGGATGAGCAGGCCTTAATCAACCGGGTGATCGAGAACCGCAAGCGGGGCAAGAAGCACAACATCATCATCAACGCGGAGGGCATCGGCCACTCTGCATCCATGGCCAAGCGCATTGAGGCGGCCACGGGCATCGAGACCAGGGCCACCATCCTGGGCCACATGCAGCGGGGCGGCACGCCCACCTGCAAGGACCGCGTATACGCATCCATCATGGGGGCCAAGGCGGCCATCCTTCTGGCGGAGGGCAAGAGCAACCGCCTGGTGGCCTATAAGAACGGAGAGTTCGTGGATTACGATATCCAGGAGGCGTTAAATATGACGAAGGACATCTCCGAGGAGCAGTACGCGATCTCCAAGATGCTGGTGCGGTAGATCGTTTGAAAATCCCAAAAAGTGTGATAACAAAAGGGTGACGCGTCTGCGCCACCCCTCTTTTATTGGAGAATTCGGGGCGGGAAAAGAAGATGCCCGCCGTCTGTTACAAAGAGAAGGAGGAAATAGTAAGATGGACAGCGTAGTGCTCTGCGGGGCAAATTCATACGAGGAAAAATATTACTTTAACAAGGAGTTTGACGCGCTTCCCCAGGCGGTCAAGGACGAGCTGCGGATTCTGTGCGTGCTCTACACGGAGGATATCGGAGGCATTCTGCTTCTGGAATTTGATCCCCAGGGGAAGCTCTTGTTCCGGGTGGTTTCGGATCCCGGAGACTATCTTTTTGACGAGATTGGAAGCGCGTTAAAGATCAAGCAGTACCAGTCGGAAAAGAAGGAGCTTCTGGAGTCTTTGGAACTGTACTACCGGGCCTTTTTTATGGAAGGCAAAGGGCCGGAGCACGCTTCCGGGAAAGAGGGAAAAGACAGCGGAAAGGACGGCGGGTTATGAGTCTTAAAATCGGGGATGCGGTTCTGCCCCATGGCGTCCTTTTGGGGCCCATGGCCGGGGTCACGGATCTGCCCTTCCGTCTTCTTTGCAGGGAGCAGGGCTGCGAGATGTCGGTGACGGAGATGGTAAGCGCAAAGGCCATTTTATACGGGAATAAGAACACGGAGGAGCTTTTAAAAACCGACCCCGGAGAAGGGCCGGTGTCGGTGCAGCTGTTCGGCTCGGATCCGGATATCATGGCGGAGATTGGGGCCAGACTTTCGGAGGGGCCCTACGCGGCCATTGACGTGAACATGGGATGCCCGGTGCCCAAGATTGTGAACAACGGGGAGGGCTCCGCCCTTATGCGGGATCCGAAGCGGGCGGAGGCAGTGCTCTCCGCCATGGTGCGGGCTTCCAAAAAGCCGGTGACGGTGAAGTTCCGGAAGGGATTCAACGACCAGAACGTGAACGCAGTGGAGTTCGCAAAGATGGCGGAGAGCTGCGGGGTGGCGGCTGTGGCGGTTCACGGCCGCACCAGGGAGCAGTATTATTCGGGAAAGGCGGACTGGGACATTATCCGAAGGGTAAAGGAGGCGGTGAAAATCCCCGTGATCGGAAACGGAGATATTTTCACCGCCGAGGACGGGGCGCGGATGTTTCGGGAGACGGGCTGCGACGGAATCATGGCGGCCCGGGGGGCCAAGGGGAATCCCTGGATTTTCCGGGAGCTCATTCACTATCTGGAGACAGGGGAGAACCTTCCCCGCCCCACGCTGCAGGAAAAGCGGGAGATGATCCTGCGCCACGGCCGGATGCTGGCCGCCTTCAAAGGCGAGGGGGCGGCTATGCGGGAAATGCGGGGGCATATGGCCTGGTACACAAAGGGAATGCCCCATTCCGCCTCCCTGCGCAGCCAGATCAATGGGGTGGAGAGCCTTAAGGATATGGTCCGTCTTCTGGAACTGCTTGACAATCCGGAGCGAGTTGGAGTATAATCTTCAAATATTACGGCTGTTTTTGCTGTAAAGACATTTGAACGTCTTGGAAAGACTCGCGCAAACGATTTGCGCGGACAGCCTGGACTGTTACCAATAAGAAGATGCGAGGGATTAAGAATGGTTCGGTATTTTGCAAAAAGAATCGGCATGATGGTGGTCGCCCTGTTTATGATCGCGCTCCTGACGTTTGCGATTATGCACTCCATACCGGGCGGGCCCTTTACCAGCGACCGCAAGGTGACGCCGGAAGTGGAGGAGGCGCTGAACGCCAAGTACAACCTGGACGCCCCCCTTCCGGAGCAGTTTGCGGACTATGTGGCCGGCCTGCTTCACGGGGATTTCGGCCCATCCTATAAGTATCCGGGAAAATCCGTCAATGATTTTATTTTCAACGGCTTTCCGGTATCCGCCAAGCTGGGCGGCATCACGATTGTGTTTGTGCTGCTGGCGGCCATCCCCCTGGGGGTGTTAGCCGCGGTGAAAAACGGGCAATGGGTGGATATGGCGGTGATGGCGGTGGCGACCATCGGCGTAACCATTCCCTCCTTTATCATCGCCTCCCTGTTAATTTATCTGTTCTCCTTCCGCTTGAACCTGCTGCCCACCTACGGACTGGACAGCTGGAAGGGCTACATTCTGCCGGTGGTGGCGCTGGGAGGCTATTCCATCAGCTATATGGCCCGGCTGATGCGCTCCAGCCTTCTGGAGGTCATGGGCCAGGACTACATCCGAACGGCCAGGGCCAAGGGGCTGTCGGAGGTGAAGGTGATCTTTGGCCACGCCATGCGCAATGCCCTGATCCCGGTGATCACCGTGCTGGGGCCCACGGTCGCCAATCTGATGACCGGCAGCTTTGTGATTGAAAAGATATTTGCCATTCCCGGCCTGGGAGGCTATCTGGTCAACAGCGTGTCCCAGAGGGATTATACCACCATTATGGGAGTGACAATTTTTTATGCCACGTTTCTGATGGTGATGATCTTTGTGGTGGATATTTTCTACTGCCTGATCGATCCCAGAATCAAATACGAATAGGATGAGGGTGAAAGAGATGGAAAATAAATGGGAGATGCTCTCCTCGGGCAATGAGGAGAGGGAAAAAATATGGACGAAAAACAGGACCTTTGCCGGCGACGTGTGGTTCCGGTTTCGCAGAAAACCCACGGCCATTGCCGGTCTGGCCATGATTGTCCTGCTGCTTTTGTTTGCCCTGGCAGGGCCGCTCTTTACAAAATACAGCTATTCCGTGCAGGATCTGGAAGTGGTGAACATCCCTCCGGTGATGCAGGTGTACCATACGCCGGACGGGGAAGGGTATTTCTACATCACCCAGAGCTTAAAGGTGCTCTATGTGAACCCGGACGGGACTCTGGGGGATCAGCTTGAGAGGGTCCGGGAGGAGTCGGACATGAGCATGACCATCTTCGGCTACAAGGGGGAGGAAGTGGGCCTCTACTACGGCCAGAAACCCTACGTGATTGCGGATCCGGATACGAAGGTGATTTATCCCTCCCAGACCATCCGAAACGCCTCCTATCTGCTGGGCACGGACTCCCTGGGAAGGGACATCCTCACCCGCCTGATGTACGGCGTGCGGGTCTCCCTTCTGGTGGCCTTTGTGGCGGCAGCCGTCAATATGGTGATCGGGATCCTCTACGGCGGAATCTCCGGCTATCTGGGGGGCAATGTGGACGTGGTGATGATGCGCCTGGTGGATATCATCAACACAATACCGCTGACCCTCTACGTGATTCTGATTATGGTGCTTTTGGGGACGGGGCTGCAGAGCATCATCGTGGCCCTGGGAAGCGTCTACTGGGTGGATATGGCCCGTGTGGTCCGGGGCCAGGTCTTAAGCTTAAAGCAGCAGGAATTTGTCCTGGCGGCCAAGACCATCGGATCCTCCGCCAAGACCATTCTGTTTCAGCATTTGATTCCCAATGCCATGGGCTCCATCCTTGTGACTGTGACTATGCTGATTCCCTCCGCCATCTTTATGGAGGCATTTTTAAGCTTTTTGGGGATTGGGCTGCAGCCGCCGCTTGCCAGCCTGGGAACCATGTGCAACGACGCCTCGGCCAACCTGCGGACGTGCCCGTACCAGCTGTTTGCGCCGGCCCTTGTGATCTGCCTGATCATGTTCGCGTTTAACTTTGTGGGCGACGGACTGCGGGATGCCCTGGACCCCAAATTAAAGAAGTAGGAGAGGGAATATGGAACCAATCGTAAAGATAGAGAATTTAAAGACCTCGTTTATGACCAGCAACGGGGAAGTGCAGGCGGTGCGCGGCGTGAGCTTCTGCGTGAACCCCGGGGAGATCGTGGGCCTGGTGGGGGAGTCCGGAAGCGGAAAGAGCGTCACCTCCATGTCGATTTTAAAGCTTTTGGCGGACACAGCCCGGATCAAAGAGGGAAAAATCCTTTTTGAAGGGGAAAATCTGGCCGCCTATTCCAAGGCCCAGATGCGAAAAATCCGGGGAGGGAAAATTTCCATGATTTTCCAGGACCCCATGTCCTCCTTAAATCCCCTGATCCCGGTGGGAAAGCAGGTGGCGGAGATGATACGCACCCATCACCCGGAGAAGGATAAGGCGGAGGTTAAAAGGGAGGTGCTGGATCTCTTTGCCCGGGTGCGGATCCCGGAGCCGGAGAAGCGCTACCACTCCTTCCCCCACGAGTTTTCCGGCGGTATGCGCCAGCGGGTGATGATCGCCATGGCGCTGGCCAACCGGCCAAAGCTTCTCATCGCGGACGAGCCCACCACGGCCCTGGATGTGACCATACAGGATCAGATTTTAAAGCAGCTGCGGGAGCTGCGAAAGGAATACGGGACCAGCATTATTTTCATCACCCACGATCTGGGCGTGGTGGCGGAGCTGTGCGACCGAGTGGTGGTGCTGTACGGCGGCCTGGTGATGGAGGAAGCCTCGGTTTTCGACATCTTTGACCACCCCAAGCATCCCTACACCCTGGGGCTTCTGGCCTCCATCCCCTCTCTGGAGCAGGACCGGAGCCGCCGGTTAAAGCCCATCCCCGGATCGCCGCCGGATATGACGCGGCCGCCGGCCGGCTGCCCCTTCGCTCCCCGCTGTCCCTACGCCCGGGTTATCTGCGGGCAGGAGCTGCCGCCGGTGACAGAGATTTCCGAAGGCCACAAATCCCGGTGCTGGCTTCTGGACGCGGAGGCTCCTTTGGAGAACAATCCATTGAAAGAAGAGGGGGAGAAGAGCCATGAGTAACACAGCTATGCTTGAGGTGACGAATCTCACCAAGTATTTTAAGGCCGGAAGGGGACAGCTGGTGCACGCGGTGGACAATGTGAGCTTTACCCTGGAGAGGGGAAAGACCCTGGGCCTGGTGGGGGAGTCCGGCTGCGGAAAGTCCAGCTGTGCCCGCACCATCATCCGCATCTATGACCCCACGGAAGGGAGGATTCTCCTGGACGGCCAGGACATCACCCATATGAGGCAGAAGGAGCTAAAGCCCCTTCGGAGGAAGATGCAGATGATTTTCCAGGACCCCTACGCCTCCTTAAACGCCAGGATGACGGTCCGGGACATTATCGCCGAGCCCCTTTTAGCCCACGGCGTTGTGAAGAAGAAGGAGCAGGCCAATGAGATCGTCTATCCCATGCTGGAGCGGGTGGGGCTTACCAAGGAGCACGCCAACCGCTATGCCCACGAGTTTTCCGGCGGGCAGAGACAGCGGGTGGGGATTGCCAGGGCCCTGGTGCTGCAGCCGGAGTTGGTGATCTGCGATGAGCCGATTTCCGCCCTGGACGTGTCCATCCAGGCCCAGGTGATTAACCTGCTCAAGGATTTCCAGGAGGAGAAGGGCGTGTCCTACCTGTTTATCGCCCACGATCTCTCCATGGTGCGCTATGTGTCCGACGACGTGGGCGTGATGTACTTAGGCCAGCTGGTGGAGGTCTGCGAGTCAGAGGAGATTTACCGCAATCCCCTGCACCCCTACACGATGGGCCTTCTGGGAAGCATTCCCGTGGCCAACCCCAGGCTGGCCCGGGAGAAGGAAAAGAGCAGCATTGAGGGGGACATTCCCAGCCCCATTGACCCGCCGTCCGGGTGCCGGTTCCACACCCGCTGCCCCTACGCAAAGCCCATCTGCGCGGAGCAGACACCGGTTTTAAAGGACGTGGGCGGAGGACACCAGGTAGCCTGCCACCTGCACGGGTGATGGGAAAGTAAGTTGGAAACGCCCGGTTTCAGAGCGCGTTTGGATTTTCAGACACGCCCCGGGGCGATGCCATAGAAAAAGATAAGGAGGAGTTTTTATGAAAAAGAAACTTAGCTTGGGACTGGCGGCCGGCCTTTTGTGCGCTGCCGTCCTGACCGGCTGCGGCGGAGGGGCAAGCAGCGAGACGGTGCCCCAGACCATCGGCGAGCCCACCACGGAAGCGGAGGAGAGTGCAGAAGAGACGGCTGCGGCGGAGCCCACAGGCGCCCAGGAGCTGACCTTTGTGCTCAACAATGAGCCGGACAGCTTAGACCCGTCCTATACCAACAATTCCTTTGCCTCCCCGTTCCTCACCAACCTGTTTGAAGGCCTGGTGACCTATGATGAGAACGGAGAGCTGGTTGCCGGAAATGCGGAGTCCTGGGAGTCCAACGAGGATATGACGGTGTATACCTTCCATCTGAAGGAGGGTTTAAAGTGGAGCGACGGAACGCCGCTGACCGCTGAGGACTATGTGTATTCCGCCCTGCATGTGATGACGCCCGCCACCACTTCCCAGTATGTGAATATGATGACGGACTACATTTTAAACGGCCAGGAGTATTACGACGGGACTGTTTCTGCCGAGGAGGTAGGCGTGAAGGCCCTGGACGAGAATACCATCGAGTATACCTTAAAGCAGCCCACCCCCTTCTTCGTGGATGTGACCAGCATGTGGGTGTACGCTCCGGTGCAGCAGGCCACAGTGGAGGCCAACGGGGATAAGTGGTCCACATCAGCCGACACCTATGTGTGCAACGGGCCCTTCAAGGTCGCGGAGATCAATATGGGCGAGAGCGTAGTGCTGGAGAGAAATGAGAACTACTGGGACGCAGAGAATGTGACGCTGGAAAAGCTGACCTTCCGCTATATCCTGGATCAGTCCACTGCCCTTACCGCCTATGAGAGCGGCGAGGTGGACGGCGTGCGGAACATTCCCGTGGGGGATATCGCGCGGCTGAAGGCGGAAAATGCCGGTGTCAACACCATCCATGTATATGGAACCGTGTACTACAATTTCAACTGCCAGAAGGAGCCCTACAATAACCCGCTGGTGCGCAAGGCCCTGAACCTGGCCATTGACCGGGAAGCCCTTATCAACAACGTTGTGCAGCTTGACGCAGAGCCGGCCTACAGCATCCTGGCTCCCGGATATGTGTCAAACGGGGCGGATATCCTGGACGGAAGATCCACCTTTGAAATGTCCCCCACCGCCGATGTGGAGGCAGCCAAGGCAGCGCTTGCAGAGGCCGGTTATCCGAACGGCGAGGGATTCCCCACTGTGCAGCTGTCCTTCTATTCGGATGATACGGTGAAAAAGGTAGCCGAGGCGATCCAGGAGATGTGGCAGACCAACCTGGGCATCAATGTGGAAGTGACCTCCGCAGACTGGGCCGTATTCTACAGCGGCGTGCAGAATGGAGACTACGAGGTTGCGGCTATGGGATGGAGCGCGGACTATGTAAATCCCATGAGCTTCCTGCCGCTTTTAGCCACAGGCGACGTGACCAACACTTCCTTCTACAGCAACCCGGACTACGACGCCCTGGTGGAGCAGGCCAAGGTGGAGAAGGATGCGGACGCCTTTGCGGAGCTGGTGCGGCAGGCGGACGAGCTGGCCTCCCTGGAGTACCCGGTGATGCCGCTCTACTATAAGGCGGACACCTATCTGTTGAAGGACTATGTGACCGGCGTTTACACCGATGCCTCCACCCATTTTTACTTTAAGCATGCCAAGGTGGCAAAATAAGAGGCTGTCTATGAAATGTGTGATTGCGACGGAGGGATTTGGGGATATGGTGTTTGAGCTGTATCCGCAGTCCGCTCCCATTACCGTGGAAAATTTTGCGAAAACAGCGGAAAGCGGATTTTACAACGGGCTGGCCTGGTGCCGGATCGTAAAGGATTATGTGATCCAGGCCGGCTCCCCGGACAATGACATTATGACGGACAGTGACTGGCATATCAAAGGCGAGTTTGCCCAGAACGGGATTGCAAATCCGGTGCTCCACCGGCGGGGGGCCATTTCCATGGCCAGAGACGACGGCTATGACACAGCCGGCACCCAGTTTTTTGTGGTGCACAAGGACGCCAGCAAGCTGGACGGCCGGTACGCGGCCTTTGGCCAGCTGACGGAGGGTTTTGACGTGCTGGACGCCATTGCCGCCGTGCCCACTTTGGGGCCGGAGAGCTGGAATAAGCCCATTGAAATGCCAGTAATGAAGGAAATCCGGATTATCCGGGATTAAAATGTAAAATTTGGTTTGTGCAGACGTACAGCGCCGCCGCACGGGAGAAGCGTGCGGCGGCGCTTTTGCTGCGGGCCGGGTCCCGCCGTCTGAACGGTTGCCCTGCCGGCGGGCTGCCGGAGGAATCCGCAGCAGCTTCTTGACAAGGCAGTATTTTTTTTATATAATACTTTGAACGTGTGGGGTAAGAAATAAAAAAGGAAGGAAGCGGAGTATCATGGCGGATAAGAAACACATTTTAACATATGCGGGACTGAAACAGTACGAGAATGAGCTGCAGGAACTGAAGGTAGTCAAGAGAAAGGAAGTGGCCCAGAAGATCAAGGAGGCCAGAGAGCAGGGCGACCTGTCAGAGAATGCGGAGTACGACGCGGCCAAGGATGAGCAGCGCGACATTGAGCTGCGGATCGAGGAGCTGGAGAAGCTCCTTAAGAACGCGGAGGTTGTGGTCGAAGACGAGGTGGAGCTGGATAAGATCAGCGTCGGCTGCAAGGTAAGGCTGCTGGATATCGAGGAGGATGAGGAGCTGGAGTATTATCTTGTGGGATCCACAGAGGCGAACATCCTTCAGAACAAGATTTCCAATGAATCCCCCCTGGGACGGGCGCTGATTGGAAAGGGCGCCGGGGACGTAGT
>CALWRY010000069.1 GCA_944384065.1 uncultured Enterocloster sp.
TGAAAATCTTGGGGCCCCGTTTGAGGAGAATAGCCACTCCCATAAGCAGAAGGAATAGAAATGGCTCGGACCAGGCATTAGTGGTTATGCACAGTACCGCGAAAATCATAATCACCGCCACGGTCAGAATCAGGCTCATCTCGCTCTCCACATTCTCCGTCAGAGACTTGGTCTGAACTGCCATTCCCACATAATATCCCTTCTCCCCGGTGATGGCCTGCATCTGCTCGATGGCCTGTGCTGTCTTCGCTGAGGTGTCCCCCTCATCAAAGGTCACGTCCATCACCGCACAGCCGTCCTTGTAATAGTCCTCTATGGATTCCATGTCGATGAAGTCCTCCCCGGCATAGATGTTCACCGTGCTGTCGCACCATAAAATCTGGTCCACCCCGTCCACGGCCTCCAGCCGGTCCTTATACTGCTTGGCTTCATAGAGGCTCACGTCCTTTAGCATGACCCGGGCCGTTCCCGGATATCCAAAGGCCGACTCCATCTGGTCAAGGCCGATATGGGAGCGGGCTGTGTCCGGGAGATATTCCGTCAAATCGTAGTTCACATTGACAAAAAGCATAGCAATCAGGGAAAACAGGCACCCCGCTGCAAACACGCTCTCTATCCACTTTTGCTTCTTTATAATGAAACGGGCCAGACGAAGAGAGGGCTTTTCTCCCCGTCCCCGCAGTTTAACTCCCTGCGTCTTCTGATTTTCCATACTTAATCGTCTTCCCTTTTCCTAAACATGCTGTCCCGGCGGGCATCACCGCAGAAGAATCACCAGAAAGCTGCGCTTCCCCTCTTTTTCTGCCGATGCCATACCCAAATATCGATAATATTCCAACGTATATTTTCTGTCGTCCTTCTTCTCTCTCTTCCTGTCAAGCCACTCCGCCGCCTTCTCATAGGCCTCCTCCCCGTCCTGGCAGCTTCTGAGATAGAGCTCCAGGCAGGAGGCGCGGCTCCGGTAGGAAATAGATGCCAGATAGTCGGAGAGCTCCCCCTGGCCAAATACTTTTCCATCCGCATACCCATTTTCCATGGCTCCCGAAAGGCGGGCCGCCGCCGCCCGGTTTAAGGCGTCCTCCACAAAAAAACCGGCATACCGGTCATAAGAAGTGCGCGTATCCCCCGCATAGTCCTCCTCCCGATCCGGATGAAGGTCAAAATATTCCTCCGCCTTCTCCTCGCTGAGGCGGTCAAAAAGTGCCTGCTCCTCCGCCTCAAAGCAGCCCACGGTATAGGGGCCGCCTCCCGTTCCGGGAATCCAGCGGGCCTCCTCAAAGACTCCGTCCTCGGAAAACCGGCAGATGCTGTCCCCCAGAGTCTGCTCCCCTGTGCAGGGCATTCCGTCCGGCCCCAGGCAGTACCAGCTGTCAGCGATTTTCTGCCATCCGCAGGCTGCCGGGACCGTGCTCACAACGGTTTGGGAGGACTCCGCTGCCGCTGGCCCGGCCAAGGCTGTCACCGGCGCCGCAGCTCCCAGGCCAAACGCCAGCGCCCCCGCCACAAGCTGCACTGTATTTTTCTTCCATCTATCTTTCATTGCACGATTCCTCACTATATTCGTAACTGTTCAGGACGGCGCATCTTCTTGCCCGACCAAAGGTCGGACAAGAAGCATCGGATGTCCATCCGATGTGAAAACAGGGGCAAAAGCATGCTTATAAGCAAGCTTAACGCCTGTTTTTGCCCCTGTTTTCCCGCCGTCCTGAACTGTTGCTGTCATTATTAATTGACAAGTGTTCATTTATTAACTATAATAGATTATACGAAAACATTTCAAAAATACAATGATTAATTTCCATCTATTGGTTTGTTAATCAACACTTATTTAGTTTTTGT
Organism: uncultured Enterocloster sp.; assembly: GCA_944384065.1. Taxonomy (GTDB): domain Bacteria; phylum Bacillota; class Clostridia; order Lachnospirales; family Lachnospiraceae; genus Enterocloster. The sequence continues at coordinate 1,840 of CALWRY010000069.1, forward strand.
TCATTAGTTTTCCAAAAATTTACGGAACTGTTCCGAACGGTGTGAAAATCGCGGAAAAGACAGCTGTTCACAGAGGAAGGGGGATATACCATGCGAAAGGAAGGACAGGACCGGCGGGTCCGAAAAACACGAAAGCAGTTAAAGGACTGCCTCATCCAGCTTTTAAAGGAAAAAAAGGTCCAGGACATCACCGTCCGGGAGCTCACGGAGATGGCGGACTTGAACCGGGGCACCTTTTACCTTCATTATAAGGATGTTTTTGATTTATTGGAAAAGACGGAGGCTGAGCTCTTCGAGGAGTTTAACAGCCTGGTCTTAAGCCACGATGCCCAGGACCTAAGGCAGCGCCCCTCCCTAATCTTCCATGAAATCTTTTCCCTGGTCTATGAAAACGCAGACCTTGTGGAAATCCTTATGGGGGAGAACGGGGATTTGAATTTCATCAACCGCCTCAAGCATCTGGTCCGCGAAAAATGCCTGCGGGACTGGATGGAGGTCTTCCGCTCCGGAGATCCGCAGGTCTTTGAGGCATACTTCTCCTTCATTGTCTCCGGCTGTGTGGGCCTGGTGCAGTACTGGCTCCAGGGCGGCCTTAAGGAGACACCGGAGCAGATGGCCCTTCTCGCGGAACAGATTATTCTCCAGGGAATCAATGTCCTGGAGCGCGAAAAATAGATTGCCAATCCGCCGGCCGGCAGTGTATAATCGTAACACCAGACCGGCGGCCCCGCCGGATTGGCTATCTCGTCATGTACAAGGAGATTCATTATGTCAGAAGAAAATTTATATCAGATAACCGGCACTGTGCGCATGAAGAAGGGTCAGGGCCGCTCATTAAAATCCGGCGGCGCCTGGATTTATGATAATGAAATAGACGCCGTAACCGACGGCTTTGTGAATGGAGGCCTGGTGCGGGTGGAGGATTTTGACGGCTATCCTCTGGGCTGCGGCTTCATCAACACCCATTCCCACATTCGTGTGCGGATGCTCTCCCGGAGGACGGACCGCATTGACCGGGAGTTTCTGCGGATGCGCCTTCAAAATGCCTGGGATTACCGGAAGGCTGTGGTGGACACCGCGAGCTGCCGCCTTGTCTTCGGCGAGGCGGATTTTCTCCCCGGCATTGTCATCGACAAATTTTCTGATGTGCTGGTGGTGGAGTCCCTTGCCCTGGGCATTGACCGCCTAAAGCCCGTGCTTCTCGCGCTCCTGACGGAAATTCTCGCTCAGGACGGCATTTCCATCCGGGGCATCTATGAGAGAAGCGATGCCAAGGTCCGCCTTCAGGAGGGAATGGAGCGGACCAAGGGCTTTATCGGTCCGGCCTTTGACACCAAAGTAGAGATTGTGGAAAATGGGGTCCGCTACCAGGTAGACGTGGAGGACGGACAGAAAACCGGGTTCTTCCTGGACCAGAAATACAACCGTCTGGCCGTGCAGAACCTCTGCCGCCGCATACAGCCCGAGACCGTGCTCGACTGCTTCACCCACACCGGCTCCTTTGCCCTGAACGCAGGGCTTGCCGGGGCAAAGAGCGTCCTCGGCGTGGATGCCTCTGACCTGGCCATCCGCCAGGCCCGGGAAAACGCTGCCCTAAACGGCCTCTCCTCCACGGTTTCCTTCCAGTGCGCGGATGTCTTTGACCTTCTGCCCGCCCTGGAAAAGGAGGGGAAGCGCTTCGACCTGGTGGTTCTGGACCCGCCGGCCTTCACCAAGTCCCGCAGCTCCATCAAAAACGCGGTAAAGGGCTATCGAGAAATCAATCTCCGGGGCATGAAGCTGGTGAAGGATGGCGGATACCTGGCCACCTGCTCCTGCTCTCATTTCATGGACCCGGAGCTCTTTTCCAAGACCATCCGGGAGGCCGCTGGAAATGTGCATAAGCGGCTGCGCCAAGTAGAATACAAGACCCAGGCGCCGGACCACCCCATTTTGTGGGCGGCGGATGAGTCCTACTATTTGAAGTTCTATATTTTTCAGGTGGTGGAGGATCGGTGAGGGACAAACCCTCATAAAATAAAGCTTTTTGAACCATATACAAAGACGTTTACAGGGGATTGACACACCTTTTATTAAAAAATCTCAAAAAGATAGGCCGTTGCCCTCTTAAAAGGCTGCGGCCCATCTCGTTTTAAAGCGCTAATGTGATCTTTTCCATCTCTTTCCGTTTAGTGCTTTCCATTACGTCTACATACAAATCAACCGTCATAGCATAAGTACTATGCCCCAAAATCGCCTGAAGAACTTTAGGATCCATTTTCAATACACTTGGCTGCAAAACAACGTCTTAATGTGTGGAATGTACAGGTTTTTAATTGCATCCCCTCTGCCCTCAGTTTCTTAACAATGCTTAAAATTGTTCTTTCCACTTGCACCCCGCCGCCAGATGTGCTATATTGATAATAGAAAAGGGGAAAACAACCGCCCACAAGGGGTTGACCTCTTACAAAATGGTTATAGAATTACCACCCTGCTACCGGTCAAAGTTTTGGGGTGGTTTTCTATGCTTAAAACACTACGTGATAAACGTAAATACGAATGTCAGTAATGCCAGGATGAACATTCCAAAGGCCATAAGGTCTTTAAAATCAAAATGTTTCATCAGCACCACCCCCATTCATATGTAAGAATAGAGATCAGCCACCCTGCAACACGGTTGTTTTCCTTGGTCTTATTCTACCATGCCGCTCCTGTCTCTGCGCATTATTCTATTTTCCCTGTCTGCTCTCTGTTCGTCCGTCAATACCTGCTTTACATCCTTTGTCCTGATAGAAACAAACCTTTTCGGGAACGTGTACCGATCCGCTCCGTTTCCTGCTGCTTTAGAGATATTTAGGGGCAATCCATATTTTTCAGGTGGCGGAGGAAAAATAAGGCGGGAATGCATTTTCGCAGCAATTCAGGCGCGCTCCAGAAGCCAGTCAATCAGATACAGCGACTTAATTCCATCATAAGAATGAATGTAGCTCCTGTCCATGGACAATACAATTTTTTCATAGTTATCGGATATCTGGCGCAGGGGCCGGAGCTCCCGCTCCCGGGTTTCCGGAGACTGCATGCTCTCTGTCACTTGGATATACAGCTTATCGCTGGGCTTCTCGGCCACAAAGTCAACCTCATTTTCTCCGACCTTTCCGATATAGACACGGTAATCCCGTCGGATGAGCTCCAGAAAAACAATGTTTTCAATGATGTGCCCCCGGTCCGCGTCGCGGTAGCCGAGCAGCATATTGCGGAAGCCCATATCGATAACATAGTTCTTCCCCAGCGTTTTTAACAGCTGCTTTCCTTTTATATCGTATCTTCCAACAGAACAGATGATAAATGCACTGCGGAGCATGGAAATATATTTGTCTACCGTTTTTCCTGCGACATTTTTCCCCTTCCCAGGCTGCATGCTTCCCTCATTTAACAGCACATTGCCGATGCTGTTGGGGGAAGTAATGCTGCCGATATTGGAGCAAAGGAAGAGCACAATTTTCTGCAGCATTCCCTGATCCGCATGTGCATTCCTCTGGAGAATATCGCGCAGTATGACGGTAGAATAAATTCCTTCCAGTGCCTGAATGCTCCTTGCTTCATTAAACTTATATTCCCTCAAAATGGGCATGCCGCCGAACTGAAGGTATCTTTGAAACTTTTCTTCCGGCGTGACAGAAGGGGCAAACTCATAGAAACGCAGGAATTCCTCAAACGACAGCGGAAGCACACGGATTTCTACATATCTGCCGGAGAGCAGGGTCGAAAATTCGGTAGAAAGCAGATAGGCATTGGAGCCTGTAATATAAATATCCACATCAAAATCAAGCCGGAAGGACTCCACCGCCTTTTCCCAATGCTCCACTGCCTGCAGCTCATCAAATAGCAGATAAGTTTTCCCGCGTCTTGGAATGCGCTCACTGACATAATCATAGAAAGCGAGGTAGTTCAAAAGATTGCGATAGCGCAGCGATTCCAGATTCATATGAATAATGTTGGCATCGTCCACCCCATCCTCCGTCAGGTATTGGTGGTACAAATCCAGCAGGCATGATTTTCCGCATCTTCGGATTCCTGTGATGATTTTGACCAAATCCACATCCCTGTTTTGAATCAGCTGTTCTAAATATGCGGGACGGTTTACAAGCTCATTCATAGGGCACCTCCTGTATTTCTTATCTACCAGTATACCCGAAAGTACAAAAAAAACAATAGTTTTCGACTTGTAAGTCGAAAACTATTGCAGCGTCCCTCATCTATTTACCCCTCCCGGCAATCAGGCGGAACGCGATGACGCAGATAACCACCGACAGCAGGGAGCCTGCGGAGGTAGCCAGGCCCATGGGGAAGAGATTTTCCGGAAAATAGGCGGAGGCCAGGAAGGCGCCGGGAATCCGCACCAGCAGAATGGCGATGCTGTTGTGCAAAAATGACAGCCCGGATTTCCCGCAGGCGCAGAAATATCCGCTGAAGCTGAAATGAATCCCCGCAAACATACAGTCCAGCACATATCCCCGCAGATACTGGCCGCCCAGCCGCACCACCTGGGCGCCGGAGCCCTGGCTGGCATCTGTAAAGAGGGACACCATGGGCTCCGCCAGAAACTGCATGAGCACTGACACGAGCAGGCCGAATCCCGCCGCTATGGCGATGGCATAGCCCAGGGTCCTTTGGGCCCGATCCGGACAGCCCGCCCCAATATTCTGCGCGCCCAGGGCGGACACCGTGGACAGCATAGAGGAGGGCACAAGGAAGAGAAAGCTGATAATTTTTTCCACAATTCCCACCGCAGCCGCGTCATTTAATCCGCGGCGGTTGGCGATAATGGTTATCACAATAAAGGAAATCTGGATAAATCCATCCTGTAGGGCGATGGGCACGCCGATTTTTAAAAGCCTTCCCATCACAGGAGGCAGGGGCTTAAAATCCTGTTTTCTCACAGACAGGCCGCCGCCCCTCTTCAAAATCACCGCCAGGGACACTGCCACGCTGACCGCCTGAGAAAGGGTCGTGCCCAGAGCTGCCCCGGAGGGCCCCATGTGCAGAGCCCCCATAAACAGATAGTCCAGCCCGATATTGGCCGCGCAGGCCACAGCGATAAAGTACATGGGGCTTTTGGAATCCCCCATTCCCCGAAAAATAGAGCTGATGATGTTGTAGGCCGTGATAAAGGGAATTCCCATAAAGCAGATGGTCAGATAGTCCAGAGTCCCGGAAACCGCCTGGGCAGGCGTGGACATCACCTTCACAATCTGCCCGGAGGCCGCCAGCAGCACCACCGTGAGCACCAGGGACAGCCCCATAAAAAGGGTTACGGTGTTGCCGATGCAGACTGCCGCCTGTCTGTCCTTCCTTCCGCCCACTGCCTGCCCAATGGACACAGTGGAGCCCATGGCCAGCCCCACAAGCATCACGGTCAGCATGTGCATCACCTGGGAGCCGATGGACACCGCCGTTGTGTCCGCCACCCCCTCAAACTGCCCGATGATGAACAAATCCGCCATCCCGTAAAGGGTCTGGAGAAAATAGGACAAAAGATAAGGCAGGGAAAAGAAAATAATGTTCTGAAATATACTGCCGGTGGTGAGGTTTTTCTGCATGGCTTGGTGCTCCTTCTTGTTATCTGATACGTACATTGTCCGGAGGCAGATGCTCTAGGAAAGCGCCTCCCGAATCTGCCCGCCAATCCTGCCATTTTCCGCCAGGATATCAGCGGGCCTTGTCTTGTCAATGGGCCGGCCTGAAAAATCCGTCACCTGCCCGCCGGCCTCCTCCACCAGGAGCACGCCGGCCCCGAAGTCCCAGGGCTTTAGGCCCCTCTCAAAAAAGCCGTCCAGGCGGCCGCAGGCCGTGTAGGCCAGCTCCAGGGCTGCAGAGCCAATACGCCGAATATCCGCGCATCTCTTAAACACCTGGGCAAATTTCTTAAAATTCGCGTCTGCCAGCTCCTTGTGGTAGGGGCTGGTACCGATGGAAAGGAGGGAATTCGAAAGCTTGTCCTCGGCGCTCACGCGGATTGGGACTCCGTTCAAAAAAGCGCCTTCTCCCCTGACAGCTGTAAACATTTCCTCCGTATAGGGCTGATAAATCAGCCCCATCCGGATATCCCCGTCCTGCCAAAGAGCCAGAGAAAGCGCGCTGGCCCTAAAATCGTGAATCAGGTTGGTGGTCCCGTCCACCGGGTCCAGAATCCACACAGGCCGGGAAAAATCAATCTCCCCATTGTCCTTCTCCTCCCCCATGAACTGGATGTCCGGATACAGGCTGCAAAGCCTACCTCGCACCAGCTCCTGCACCTCTACATCCACCTGGGTCACAAAGTCCGCCGCGCCCTTCTCCTTAATTCTGGCCGCCCGGTCCTTATCCTGAAAAAGGGACTTTGCCTCCTGGGCTGTCCGAATCAAATCTTCCATCGCAATTCTCATTTTCCTCGATTCCTCCTATTTCTTTTTTGCGTCTCACAAAAATGGAGCAGGTTACTCCTCCCCCACAAGCCCTTTTCTCCTGGCCGCAAAATACCCGATGCCCAGGGCATCCGCCAAAAACCATCCGATAGGCACCGCCCACCAGATGCCCGCCACCCCGATGCCCGGCAGGGCAGACAGGCTGTAGGCCAGCACCACACGGGTTCCCAGAGACATAATCGTCAGCACCACCGACATTCCCGGCCTTCCCAAGGCCCGGTAGAGGCCGTAGAGCAGAAACAGCAGTCCAATCATAAAGTAAAAGCTGCCCTCAATCCGCAGATAGCGGACGCCCTCCGCGATAATCGCTGTCTCCGACCCGTCAATGAACATTCCCATGAGCGGTCCCGCAAAGGCAAACACGGCCAGGGAAATCACCAGGCTGAAGGACACGGAGGCCAAAACCGCTGTCCGTATTCCCTGTTTGATGCGCTCCGTCTGCTTTGCTCCGTAATTCTGGGCGATAAATATGGAAAATGCATTTCCGAAATCCTGAACCGGCAGATAGGCAAAGGCATCGATCTTCACAGCCGCAGCGAAGGCCGCCATGATGGTTGTGCCGAAGCTGTTCACCAGTCCCTGGACAGCCAGAATTCCCAGGTTCATGATGGACTGCTGCATACAGGTCAGAGCGGAAAAGCTGGCAATCTCCCGCACCCGGGACATAGACAGGCGCACGTGCTTGTCCCTGCGCAGAAGCCCGGGAAACTTCACCCAGGTATACGCTGCAATTCCAAGGCCGGACACGTACTGGGAAATCACCGTGGCCTCCGCCGCCCCGGCCACCCCCCGGTTAAGCCCTGCCACAAACCACAAATCCAGCACAATATTAAGGCCTGCGGAGACCGCCAGAAAGATCAGGGGCACCAGAGAATTTCCCAGGGACCGCAGCAGGGAGGCGAAAAAGTTATAGAGGAAAATTCCCGTCAGGCCAGCGAAAATCACGATCAGATATTCGCGCATCATTTCCACCAAATCCTCCGGCGTCCGCAGGGCCCAGATAATCCAGTCAATCCCTGCGAACACCGCCGCGTTGAGGACAATGGTCACCGCGCCCAAAAGGGCGAAGGAGGCAAAAATCCCCTCCTTTAGCCCTCTGTCGTCCTTTTCCCCAAAGCGGATGGAAAAGACCGTGCCGCTCCCCATGGCCAGTCCCAGCAGGATGGATGTGAGAAAGGTCATCAGAGAAAAAGCGGATCCCACAGCTGCCAGGGCGCCGGCTCCCAGAAACCGCCCTACAATCAGTGTATCCGCAATATTGTAGCACTGCTGCAGAAGGTCCCCCAAAATCATGGGGACCGCAAAGCGCAGCATAGTTTTCATCACGGGTCCTTTGGTCAGCTCGCTGGTCATTATGCTACTGGCTCCTCCTATCATTTATTACTTTTCGAAATATTTATCTTAACATTCGTAATAAATTATAGGATTATTTATATCGAATGTCAATATTATAATTCCTATTCATTGACATTCTTCCATTTCCCTTTTATAATGTCTGTATTGCTTTTTATTAACCAGAAGGCAGCAGGAAATGTCCGATGCTGCCTGCGTCCAGGAGGCCCGCCCATGTTTTTAGATGGATTAGACGACCTAGATCAAAAAATTGTTGAACTTCTCATACAAAATGCCCGCATGTCCTACTCGGACATCGGACAGCAGATTGGCATTTCCCGTGTGGCTGTGAAGATGCGGGTGCAGGCTCTGGAGCAGAAGGGAATTATTGAAGAATACACCACTATCATCAATCCGCAGAAAATCAGCGGGGCTATCTCCTGCTATTTCGAAATTGAAACCAAGCCGGATGCACTCATGGAGACCGCCCTGCGGCTGAAGGAAAACAGCACTGTCACACAAATTTACCGCGTCACGGGAAAAAGCAAACTTCATGTCCACGCAGTAGCCTCCTCCAGTGAGGAGATGGAGCAGCTCATTCACGGTACCATTGATCAGCTTCCCGGCATTGTAGAATGTTCCACCAATGTAATTCTCTCCCGAATTAAAGACATCAAAGGGCTGCGGCTGTAACTGAATCCCGCAGGGAAAGTGGCTTTATCCTGCAGCCCTGGGAAATCACAAATTGTACTAAATTATGCGCCTTTTCTCTCCATCCCCTGCGCAAACGCATGGATGCTGTCTGACCTGGCAGCCAGCTTCAGCCACCGGGTAAGCGTGTCCAGATTTTCCTGGGACAGAATCGCTTCTCTTACCTCCGCCGGAATTTCCCCCAGCTCCGATAGAATGTCCAGGACCGCCTGGGCCTTGCCCTTTCTCTCGCCTTTTTGTTCTCCCCTGATTTCTCCTCTAATTTCGCCTTTTCTCTCTCCTTCTCTTCGCTTCGCCTCCAGCTTATCCGCAAACAATTCATTCAGCGCATCACACACAGTCTCTCCCTCCTTATACATCTTCCAATTTGCCCGCACAATCAGATCCATCACCGCACTGTACAGCGGGTCGCTGTCCTTCCCCCTGTATGCCCTCGCAAGCACTTCCACATCTCTTTCCATCTGCAAATCCTGCCGCAGACGGCTCAGCCACACATTTTCCTTTGGATCCAGCTCCCTCTGCACCACTATCTGCAGCGGAAACAGCAGGTCATTTACATAATAAATTCCAGCACATTCCCGAATTACTTGAACCGAATACCGCTTTTTCAGAAATGCCATAAGCTTCTTCGGATACTGGTTCCCAATCAGCGTAATGGTAATTTCCTCCGGCGGTATCTCCTGCTCTTTTTTCGTCCCGGACTGGAGAAGTCCGGCGTAGCTCATCACCTTAAAAAAGCCATTGACGGTATGAGCTTTTCCAGGACTTTTATACTCTAAGATATTGTACTGCCGGAAAATACGGCCAATCCGCTTCTCAACCCGCGCATCCCGCTCCATCTTGATGATCAGCGTATCAATGCGCAGCGGTCCATTCGTCAGATTGAACTCCTCCCTTCCATTATACGCAATATCCCTTCTTTTTTCAATGCGCTCCACAATCTGAATCTCCGGCCGAGACGACCATTTGACGGGCAAAGCTGCCCTATTGAACAACAGAACTTGCAGATATCATTGATGCCCCTACTATACCACACCGCTAAAGCAATTGCAACAAAAAGCTGCAAAAAAGCGGCCTCCCGCCCAGCTCCCCCAGGAGCCAAAGCAGGAAACCGCCTTCGCAGCTATTTAAGACCTCCGCCGCCAGGCAGAGCCGCAGAATCCCCGGCCGCAGCCGCCAGACAAAGCCGCAGACATTCCAGCCGCAGCCGCCCAGCCCGCCATCACCCGGAAATCCCCTTCACCCGCGCGTCCTTCGCCCACCGGGCCACCAGCTGGCTCCGGTCGTACCTCGCAGGATAGAGAAGCTCCATCTCAAGCTTTGCCTCGCCCTGGGCCTTCTCCTTGTGTACCTTCAAGCGGAGCATGCGTATCTTCTCCTGGGCAAGCTGGTCCGTAAGCTCAGGCATCAGGCCGTCGTAATCATCGGTCTGCAGCTTCATAAATCCCCGCACCGGCTCCGCCGTAAAGAACGTGGCCTTATGCAGAATCACCTGGGTGACAACCACCAGGATGCCCGCGCTGATTCCGATAAAATAAGCACCGGCTCCGATGGCCATCCCCACCCCGGCAGTGGTCCAGATGCCCGCCGCCGTGGTGAGGCCGCTGACCGTGTTGTTGCGCACAAAGATAATGCCTGCACCCAAAAATCCCACACCGGAGACAATCTGGGCCGCCACACGGGAGGCGTCAAAATCCGGGATGTCCTCAAATCCATACTTGGACACAATCATAATCAGGGCCGCTCCCAGGCACACAATGGAGTGGGTGCGCATCCCCGCGCTCTTCTCCCGGTTCATACGCTCATAGCCGATGACATATCCCATAAAGCAGGCCAGAACCATGCGGCAGAGAAGCTCCAGCTCCTCGTGCCCGGCCAGCTGCCATCGGGAAATTACCCTCCAAACATCATCCATCCCGCATACTACCTCCCAAACATCATCCATCGTATCAGTTCAGGCGGCGGGCATCTTCTTGCCCGGCCAGAGGCCGGACAAGAAGCATCGGATGTCCATCCGATGTGTAAACAGGGGCGAAAACATACTTACAAGCAAGCTTGACGTCTATTTTCGCCCCTGTTTACCCGCCGTCTGAACTGATACACATACTACCTCCGAATCAGCTCCACAATCCCCTTGTCCAAGAGCGCATCCTTAAGCTCAGCCGAGGTTTTCACCGGCCGGTCAAGCACAACCCCTCCGGAGGCCAGATGCCCTGCCTCGTGGAAATCGGATGCGGATATCTGAATATATTCCGGGTGTCTCCGGAGAATTCCTTCAATCTTCTCCGGCTCCTGGGCCCAGTGGAAATTCCCGTTGTAGACCTCGATGCCGTCCAGCTTATTCTCGCACTCCGTCAGCTCGCACACCCGCATCACATAGGGATGGGGAAGCTGCTCCTCCCGCCCCGCGTCCCGGTACTTGTACCAGGTTGTTGCGGGAAGCACCGGCATGGGCGGGTCCTTCTTCATCATCTTAAGCATCTCCACATTGGGATAGCTGTTGAACCGCTTCCCATCCTTCCAGTCCATAATCCGAACCCGGACCGGATGGGCCTGAATCACCAGCATCCCGTGGGCGTGGAACAAATCAATGGCGTCCCCGATGGACATAAGGTAGGTCTCCGGATACTTGTAGAGAAATTCCTCCGTCATTCCCACAATGAGGAAATCATTTTCCGACTCCACATTCCGAAACTCAATGCCCAGGAGCACGGAAAGGCCAATCCTATCCCCCTCCGCCTTTGCGGCCCGGCAGCCCGTCAGATAAGCGTCAATCTTCCGGGACATATCCATATCCCCCAGGCTGTCAAAATACTGCCTGTGGTAATGGTCCGTAATCATGACCCCCTGATAGCCCGCCTCCTTGTAGAGACGGACCCCCTCCGCCGCGGGCACCTCCCCGCAAGAGCTGGTCTCCTTTGTGTGCATATGCATCTCCAGAAGAAATCTCTCTGTTTTCTCCATTAAAACTCAACCTCCATCCCATCGTAAGCCGCGATAAAGCCCTTTTCTGCAAAAATCGGCGCGATGCGCTCGTGCACCGGATTCTGGGAGTGCACAAAATGGGTGCCCACAAACCTCGTATGGGCATCCGCCATTCCCTCCGCAAGCATCCGCTCCCGCACCCTTATATTGTCCGGAAGGCCCATATGGCCTGCAAAAATCCCGGTTTTCTCCACCATGGTGCAGTCCAGCACCACGCAGTCAAAGGAGAAGCGCCCCAGGGCCTCCCAGGTCTCCTCTGCGAACATAGCGCTGTCGTGCCCATAGAGAAGGGTATGTCCCTCCCGTTCAATCACGTAGATAAAGCAGTCCTCCCGCTTATCGTGGTTAGCCGGCAGGGCTGTCACCCGGTAATCTCCCACGAAAAATGTCTCAAAAGGAGACACCTCCCGAAGCCCCAGGTAATCCCGCAGTATCTCTCCCTCCGGGTTGAAGGCATCGGCCATCTCCCGGATTTTTTTCATCACCATCCCATTTCCATATACATCCAGGTGCCGCTCCCTGTCATAGTAAGCCATGGGAGGCTTTATCTGCATCAGCCCCAGGGGAAAGAGATGGTCCTCATGGGAATGTGTGACGAGCAGATGGTCGATGGCGGAAAGGTCCAGTCCCCGGCACAGGGTCTGGGCGTAGCCGTCCATGGAAAAATCAATGAGCAGCCCCTCGTCCACCTGGGCACAGGTCCGAAACCGGTAGTTTTTCCCGCCAAGCGCCCGTATTTTTTTACAATACGCACACTCACAGAAGATTGCCGGCACCCCCTCCGAGGCAGCCGTTCCATAAAAATGCAGCTTCACGTTGTCTTCCTCCTACTGTCAAAACTCATTGTAACAGTGCAGACGCCGGGCGGCCCAAAGCGCGCAGGCCGGCCCAGCTTTCGCATTATCCCTTCACTCCGGACACCACCACGCCCTGGATGAAGTATTTCTGCAGAAATACAAACACCACAAGGATGGGCAGGGCCACAATCACCGCAGCGGCGAACACCAGGTTCCACTGGATATTGTACATGCCGCTGAAGAAGGTCAGGCCCACGGAGATGGTCTGCTTGGTGTTGGAATTGATATAAATAAGGGGCTCCAGGTAGTTGTTCCACTGGTCCTGCATCGCCATAATCATGGCCGCCAGCAGGGCCGGCTTGGCCTGGGGCAGTATCACGTACACAAGCCTCTGCCACACGTTGCAGCCGTCGATTACCGCGGACTCGTCCATCTCCACCGGGATGCCCATCATGCTCTGCCGTATCATAAAGGTGTAGAAGGGCTTGGCAAAGAAGAAGGGGGCAATCATCGGGAACCAGGTGTCCAGAAGCTGCAGCCGGTTATAGATAAAGTACAGAGGGGTAAGCACCACCTCGCCGGGGATAATCATGGTCAAAATCACCAGCACAAAAACCTTATCCCTGCCCCTCCAGCGAAGTCTGGAAAAGCCGTAGGCCACAATGGTGGAGGAAACCACCGCTCCAATCACCGAGGTGATGGTGATGATAAAGGAGTTGCCCAGCATCTGGCCGAAATTTAAGGCCGCGTAATTGTACGCCTCCGGGTAGTTGGCAAACCGCAGGGGCCACACGAAAAACTTGGG
>CALWRY010000070.1 GCA_944384065.1 uncultured Enterocloster sp.
TATATTGCCGCTAATAAAGGGGGATGCCTTGTTTATCCGGCCCCATTTTCCGTCAATCTGGATGCGGATGATAAAAACTGGGTGGAACCGGATATTTCCGTAATATGTGACAGAAGCAAGCTGACAGACCATGGGTGCAGCGGAGCTCCGGATCTCATTGTGGAAGTAGTCTCCCCCTCCAGCCGGAAGATGGACTACTCCATGAAAAACTTTCTCTATTCAGACGCCAGCGTGCGGGAATACTGGATTGTGGACCCGGAGAAGAACTTTACTACCGTCTACTATTTAGAGCAGGATTCCGCTCCCACCATCATCCCGTTTGCCAATGCGATCCATTCAAATATATTCCCTGGGCTGGCTGTCTGCATCCAGGATTTACTGAAAGACTATTAATAGCCAGGAGGAAACACTATGATGTATCCATACATGACATTCAACGACGGCACTGAAATTACGCATTCCGAGATGAAGCCGGACGGCCAGGTAAAAGTTTATATTGAAACCCCTGACTTAAAAGATGGTTTCCAGAATGCCTCAAATTTTTAGGCTCGGCCCGTACCAAGGGCGTCCCTACTGCCAAGACCATGGCCCTGGCGCAGCTGCATGAAAAATTTTATTCATGCGGCTGCGGTCCATGACAATGACATTACCCGTATATCCTTTACCGCGCTCCAGGATATTCTTAATTCCGCCGAGCTTCGCCATGCTGGCAAGGAACACCTTTTGTCCTTTTTCAAGCAGATTTTCAGCTACGCTGTGACTGCGGGTTATTTGGACAAGTCCCCTGCCGTCAGCCTGCGCATCAATATCCCCGACGATGACGAGAAGGGCGTCCCCTTCACAGACAGCGGCTAATAAAACCGTTTATCCTTGATTTTTCCGTTTGTGTTTGCTGGGCTTCAAACCTAAAAAATAACGTATTTATGCGGTTTCTGCGCACTTTTTCTTTTATTCTCTTGGTTTCTCAAAACATAAAAAATTTAGCGAACTCTTAACTATTACGCAATTTGCATTTTCAGACTGCACATATTATAATGGTAGCGGTTAAGCTGTTTCTGTTAAAGAAGGTTTGAGAAGGGGGATCGATTATGCTGAAAGAATTGTCCTATGTGGTGGCGGTGGCCCAGACCGGAAGCGTGTCAAAGGCTGCGGAAAATCTGTTTATTTCCCAGCCCTCCCTGAGCCGTTATATCCGGGATTTGGAGTCCAGGCTGGGGATCCAGCTCTTCCAGCGGGTGGGAAACCGGGTATCCCTCACCTATGCGGGGGAAAAATACGTGGAGACCTCCAAACAGATACTGGCCCTCTATGAAAACCTGGAGCGGGACTTAAAGGATGTGGACGAAGCCCTCACCGGCCGCCTGAAGGTGGGCTGTGCGCTGGTCCGGATGTCCTACAACATTCCTCCCATCCTGAAGGCCTTTATCGACAAATTCCCAAAGGTGGATCTGCAGCTCTATGAGAACTACACCACCAAGGGGCTGGAAAGCATGCTTCTAAACGGAGAAATCGATGTGGCCATCATCAACCAGGGAGAGACGCCCAAGCTCTCCTATATTCCCTTTTTCTCCGAAGAACTTCTCCTTGTGGTGCCTCCCACCCAGTCCATCGCGGTGCGGGGCATAAGAAGGCCGGAATGCGTTTATCCCTGGATGGATCTGCATCTTCTGGACGGCCAGCCCTACATCCGCCTCCACGGGGAGCAGGCCATCGCCATGAAGGTAAATCATATTTTTGAAGAATACAACATTCATCCCTCCACCATCCTGACGGTCAAGAGCATTGAGTCCGCCTTCCGCCTGGCGGAGGCCGGGGTGGGGAGCGCCATTGTGCCGGAGACCCTCTTAAGCATCCCCAGCGTGGACACGCCCCCAAAGGTATTTTCCTTCGGACATCCCATCACCATATGGACCCTCTCCATCGCCTACCGGGAGGGAAGCACCTTATCCAGCGTGGCCATGGAGTTCATCCATCTGGTCAAAAAGCGGTACGAGACAATGAAAAGCCCCGGGGTGTAGCCGGTATGGCCCTTCCCCGAGGCTGTATATTTACGTAACAGTTCAGACGGCGGGTAAACAGGGGCGAAAACAGACGTCAAGCTTGCTTGTAAGTATATTTTCGCCCCTGTTTACACATCGGATGGACATCCGATGCTTCTTGCCCGGCCTATGGCCGGGCAAGAAGATGCCCGCCGCCTGAACTGTTACATCTTTACGGCTGTCCTAATATGGCAGCCGTCTTTTTTGTCATAGCGCAGACAAGCCTTCCTCTCAGGCCTTCCCCAGGCTTAAAACCGCATCGCGCATCCGCCGCATGGCTTCCTCCACGTTGGTTCTCTGGGTGGCAATATTCATCCGCATAAAGCCTGCCCCCTCCGGTCCAAAGCCGGTGCCGCTGTTAAAGCCCAGCTTTGCCTTCTTGACAAAGAAATCGTTAAGCTCCGGCTGCGAGAGCCCCAGCCCCCGGCAGTCCAGCCACAGAAGGTAGGTGCCCTCCGGGCGGATCATGCGGATCCCCGGAATTTCCTCCAGCCCCCTGCACACGATATCCAGATTGCCCTCCAGGTATTCCATGAGCTGCCCCACATAGTAGGCGCATTGGGTGTAGGCCGCAATGGTAGCCGTGGTGCCTGCCAGATTCTCTCCGATTCCCTTGTTGTCAAGAACTGCCTCATGAACCTCCTTATGAACCTGCTCGTTGGTGCAGATAAAGCCTGCGGTCCGGAAGCCCGCCGTATTAAAGGTCTTGCTGGCATTCACAAAGGTGATGCTGTTGTCCGCAAACTCCGGTGAAATGCTCCCGAAGGGAATGTGCGTATGCCCCTTATAGATCAGATCGCAGTGGATCTCATCGGAGAGCACAAACACATGGTGCTTTAAGCACAGTTCCCCGATGCGCACAAGCTCTTCCCGAGTGAACACCCGGCCCGTGGGGTTCTGGGGATTGCAGAGGATGAATAACTTGGTACGAACCTGGGAAAGCTTCTCCTCCAAATCCTCAAAATCAATCACATACCTGCCATTCTCCACCTTCAGCTCGTTCCGCAGCAGATGGCGGCCGTTGTGGTCGGACATATCCTTAAAGGGCGGATAGCAGGGAGTGTGGATCACAATATTGTCTCCCGGGTGGCTTAAGGCCCGCACCGCGCAGATGATGCCCGGGATAACGCCGGGAACAAACTCTGCGGCGTCCACAGGAACCTCCCAGTTAAACCGGGTCTTCTCCCAGCAGCAGATGGCCTCCTTAAAGGCACGGCTCACCACCGGATATCCGTAAACCCCCTGCTCCATCCGATCTATCAGGGCGTCAACCACCGGCTTCGGGCATTTAAAGTCCGTATCCGCGATCCACATGGGGAGCACGTCCGCCGGGTAGTAGTCCTGGCTGTATTTCTTCGCGTCCGTCCCTCTGCGGTTTACCGGCTCGTCAAAATTATGTACCAATTCCATTTTCCCTCTCCTCTCCGCCTTTTAGGTCCACTCCTGCCATTCCATTCCCACAAAGGCGATTCTGTCTCCTGTGCTCACCACCGGATTTTCCCTGGTTCCAATCATAAAGTAATCGGCGGCAGCCTTCACTTCCTCTATCTGATCTCCATAGTAGTGGAGGTCCAGCATGGCGGTTCCGGCGGGAATCTCATCGCCCGACGCCACCCGCATGGTCATAAATCCGCCCTTGCCAATCCGCAGGAATTTCCTCTTTGTGATCAGCACCTGGCGTTCCGGACGGACAATCTCCCCCTCCACCATTCCCAGATACCGCATCACATTCGTGATGCCGCGCTTTGCCGCGTCTATGTAGGGCCGCTCGATCTTTCCGCCCTGCCCCATCTCGCCCATGAAGGCGGGTATGCCGTCCTTTAAGCAGGTGATGTCAAGGGCGCCGCTTGTGACGCCGGGAAGCTCATTGGTGGAGCCGGAAAGATCCACCAGGCAGTTGGCTGTCACGCCGAAGGCCTTCTGCATCCCCTCCGCTGTCTTATTCACCTCGGGATCCACCCCGGGAACCAGCTTGCGCACGGAATAGGGGTTGGCCTTGTAGGGCGTAGCCATGGTGTGGAAGCTGATCAGGGCGTTTGCGTGGGCTTTTATTTCATTATAAATAATATAGGCGATCCGCTGGGTGAACATGCCCTCTGGATCTCCGGGGAAGGCAGTGTCCATATCCATGCTGTCCACCGCGGAAATCTTGTTCCTGCACTCAAAAGCCAGGGGGTTGGCGATGGGCGTCACGATGATGGCACCCTTTAAGGACTTGGTATCCAGCTCCCTCGTAAGCTCCCAGGCTCCGTAGGATCCATTTAACTCATCCCCGTGTACGGTTCCGTTGATCCACAGAACCGGGCCTTCTGTTTCCCCGGCCGCCACGATCACCGGGATCATCACCATGGCCTTGTGGGCCAGCTCCCCGACGGGGACGGTAAAATACGCCTTCCCGCCCGGATTTACTTTGTGTCCAAATACTTCCAGCATATGGTTTTCCTCCCTTATTCCATGATTCCGATTTCCTGGTAATACTTCACCGCGCCGGGGTGAATGTCAATGAGGGCGCCCTCGATGGCGTTCTCTTTGTTAAACTGGTTTGCCTGGGGATGCACGTCGGCCAGGTCGTCGTAGTGCTCGATGATGGACTTCACCACATTGTACACAACCTCGTCGTCCACGCTCCTGGCGCATACCAGGTTGTTTCTGGTTCCTAAAACTACGGTGTCCTCGTCCACTCCCGTGTAGGTGCCGCCGGGGATTACGCTCTCGTAGAAATAGGGGTACTCGCTTACAATCTGGTCAATGTGCTCCTGGTCAATGGAGAGCAGCTTGATGCCCTTGGTCGCCGCCAGATCCGCGATGGGGGAGCTGGTATAGGGGGTGATGTGGACGCCGAAATCCGCGTTCCCGTCGTTCACCGCGTCGCAGATGTCCTGAAGGGCCGTCTCGGTGATGGACACATCGTCCTCGGTGAGCCCGTAGGCCTCCAGAAGGATGGGCATATAGTACTGGGCCATGGCTCCCTTGCTCACTGCCAGCTTCTTTCCCTTTAAGTCCGCAATGGTGTTGATGTCGGAATCCTCCGCCACAAACATGTGGAGCATGGTGGTGTAGCCGCCCATCACGTGGCAGATGTCCACCGGAGAACCCTCAAATTCCCGCTCGCCCTTGGCTGCCGCTTCCTCCACGTCAGTCATGGCCACGCCGAACTGAACGGTGCCGTTCTGGATCATGCGGATATTCTCCTGGGAGCCCGTGGAGATCTCCGTGTTCGTCAGATAGTTGGGATGATCCTCCATAATCAGGTTGCCGATTCCCGCAAATGTCGTATAGTTGGCGCTGGAGCTGGGGCCGCCGCCGAAGCGGATGGTCACGGTTCCGTCCTCGCTGACCGTTCCCCCGCCGGAGGCCGCCGCTGTGTTGGTGTTTACCGGCTGATTGGAACATCCCGCCGTCATGGCCGCCATGGCCCCTGCCAATACCATGCTGATAATCGCTTTCCCCATTTTTCTCATAACAAATTTCTCCTTTCTATAATTCCGTTCCAAATTACGCCGCTGCCTGAACTTTTTTCTTGTCTGCCGCCAGCTTGATGATAAGGAATCCGCCCAGAACCACAAAGCCGATGATGTCGGTCAGAAGGCCCGGATCAATCAGCAGGAGGGCTGACACAACCAGGATAACCCGCTCCACGTTGCCGATGTTCCACTTAAAGATAAATTTCTCAAGAGCTGCGGACAAGCTGTAAATTCCAACCAGAGCCGTCATCACGGACCAGATGATCTCCAAGGGCTCGCCCTGCATAAGGAGCACCGGGTTGTACACAAACATGAACGGCAGGATAAAGCCGGATATGGACAGCTTGAAGGCAAAGATTCCTGTCTTTGTGGGGTTGCACCGGGCCACTCCCGCTGCCGCGTAGGCTGCCAGGGCCACCGGCGGGGTCACGTTGGAGATAATTCCAAAGTAGAAGATGAACAGGTGGGCTGCCAGAGGAAGCACGCTCATCTCGCTTAAGGCCGGAACCACCAGGAGGGCCAGCATCAGGTAGGCCGCTGTGGTGGGAACGCCCATGCCCAGAATCAGGGATACAATCATGGTCAGCACCAGGAGCACGCTCTGATGTCCGCCGGATATCTCAATGAGAACGGCTGACATACGGAATCCCAGTCCGGATCCCATCACGATACCGATAATGATTCCCACCACGCCGCAGGCGATGGCCACGGGCTTGGATCCGCTGATGGATCCCAGGACAATCTTCTTAAGCTTGGCCGGCGTAATCCGGTTCTTGGAGGAGAATGCCGTACATACAATGGCCGCGATCAGGGAGGTAATGCCTGCCTTGGTAACGGACATGTTGAGGAAGCTCATGGCGATAATCAGGTAGATCAGCGGGAGAATCAGGTATACGTTCCGCCGCATCTCCTGCCAGGTGGGAAGCTCCTCCTCCGCCACGCCCTTGATGTTGTGCTTGCGGGCGTACAGGTCAACGGTCATCAGGATTGCCACGTAGAAAAGCACTGCGGGGATAACCGCCGCCTTTACCAGGTCAAAATAGGGGATGCCCAGATACTCCGCGATGATAAAAGCCGTAGCGCCCATAACAGGGGGCATGATCTGTCCGCCGGTGGAGGCAGAGGCCTCTACTGCGGCCGCGTACTCATCCTCAAATCCGCACTTTTTCATCATGGGGATAGTGAAGGTTCCGGTTCCGATCACGTTGGCGATGGCGCTTCCGCTGATGGATCCGAACAGTCCGCTGGCCACAACCGCCACCTTGGCGGGGCCGCCCTTGAACCGTCCGAAGAGGCGGGATGCCAGCTGGGTAAAGTAGTCGCCCACGCCCGTCTCGTTAAACACAGCGCCCAGAATAACAAAGAGCACAATGTAGCTTGCGGATGCGTAGATGGCTGTCCCGTAGATGCCGTCCGTGCCCAGATAGACAATGCTGGTAAGTCTCGGAATGTCCATGCCCGCGTGGGCCAGAAATCCCGGCAGATACGGGCCTACAAAAGCGTAGGCGATGAAGCAGGCCACCACGATGGCCAACGACTTTCCCACAGATCGCCGGGTGGCCTCGATGAGGGCCAGCATGAGCAGCACGCCGAACAGAATGTCGTAGGTGTATACCATGCCGCTGCGCAGGTCGATGGTGCTGTCGATGGATATAATGTATATCATGCTCCCGGCGGATGCCAGGGCAAAGAACATGTCGATACACTTAAAATACCATTTCCTATCCTTCTGGGCCACATAATCCAGAAAGAAGATCACCAGTACCAGTCCCAGGTGAATGGCCTTCTGCCCAATACCAGCCGCTGCGCCGAACATTGCTGTCCAGCAGTGAAAAATGCAAAACGCAGCAGCCAAAATAAACGAAATTTTCTTCACTATCGTCCCTCCTTGTTTTGTTTTTTCGTGATATTGCACATTTTCTCTTGTACACGCCCCTTTTGTACGTAAATATTTTACAAATTCTGTCTTTTTTTGTCTAATACTATTTTCGCATTCAAATTATAGCACAATGCTATAGTCTTGTTAAAAAAATAACGTCTATGGAAATCCCATGGGCGTTATTTTCTGTCTTTTTTATCAAATAAGCGGCTATTCAGACCGGCGCATCTTTTGGGCCGCCCGAAGCAGGTGGAACCGCATGTATTTGGCCGCCTCGTCCGGCTTTTTCGCCTCGATTTTGGCCAAAATGGCCTCGTGATCCATAAGCGTGGCGGAGGATACCCGCTCCCTGTTTAAGGTATACTGCTTTGATACCTCCAAAAGCTCAAAAAGGTTCCGGTAAATGTTCTCCAGCACTGGATTTTTGGCGGCTTCAATCACATAGAAATGAAATTTGTGGGAGGCCGCAATCAGCTCGGTCTCCTCCCGCTCCGGATCCTCGATGGCTTTTAACATCTCCTCCAGAGACTGGCGCATCCGCTCCAGCTCATCTTCCGTCCGGCGGCTGGCCGCATAGTAAGCCGCCGCGGATTCCAGAAAAATCCGCACCTCAAACAAATCCTCGATGGTATCCCTGGTAATTTGCGCGGCAAAATCCGCCTTTGGACTTAAGAGCTGTATATCCACTTGCTGGACGACCATGCCCTCCGGCGTATTCCGGATAATCCCTATATACTCCAGTATGCGCAGGGCCTCCCGCACCGGCACCCGGCTCACCCCGAACCGGGCAGCCAGTTCCCGCTCGGAGGGAATCACATCCCCCTGCTTCAGATCCCCTGATAGAATCTGGCTTTTAAACCAGTCCAGAATCTTTTCATAATATTTATCCCCTGATGTCTTCTTCTCCATGCCTTCCTCCGTCTCTTTCTGCCCTTTGCTGCAGGCTTTAAACAAAGATTACCGGATTTTCTTCCGCCTGTCAATGGCAAGCGTTCAGACGGCGGGCATCTTCTTTCCCCGCCTCCTGAACGGTTATTTTTTATTTTACCCCTTTTCTTTTTCTGATTTATGTGGTATTGTGTGTATGTAATGGTATACCATTTCTCAGAGCACGCCCGCTTTTGTATACCATTATAGCAGCAAAGGAGGCATACCAAATGGCTGTTCAACAGGAAACCCGCGCTCTTGCGGAGTTTCTGCACAGCATTTCTTCGTCTGCCCTCCCACAGACGGCAATCGACAAGGCGAAGATGTGCGTGGAAGACTTTCTCGGCGTCGCCATAGCGGGCTCCACAAAACCAGAATCTCAAATATGGAAAACCTACTGCTCCAAGCTTCCCGACGGGGACGGGGCCTCGGCTTTTGCGCCCGGCTTTGCCCGCCACTCACCGGAGACTGCCGCAGCCTTAAACGCGGTTTTCGGCCATGTGATGGATTTGGACGATGTGCACAACGCTTCCATCACCCACCTGGGGGCAGTGACCATACCCACGGCCATAGCCCTGGGCCAATCCCTCAAAGCAAGCGGCATGGACGTGATCACAGCCGTGGTATCCGGCTATGAGGCCGGGGCGCGGATCGGGGAGGCCATCAATCCCTCCTCCTATCAGTACTGGCATACCACCGGCGCCATCGGCGCCTTTTCCTCGGCGGCCGCAGCGGCCAAGCTCCTCTCCCTGGGGGAGGAAGAGCTTGTAAACGCCCTGGGGAGCGCGGGAACCCAGGCCGCAGGGCTGTGGGAATTTTTGCGAAACGGCTCTATGAGCAAGGTGCTCCACACGGCCAACGCCAATCTGTGCGGCATACGCTCCGCCCGCCTGGCCGCCCTGGGCTTTACAGGGGCTGACACCATCCTGGAGGGGGATCGGGGCTTTGTGAAGGCCCTGGCGCCGGAGTATAAGCTTGACTGTCTCACGAAAGACTTTGGATCGCCCTATAAAATCGAGGAAAATTCTTTTAAGCCCTATGCCTGCTGCCGCCACATCCACTCGGCGCAGTACTGCATGGAGCAGCTTGCCAAGGATCATCCCCTGGATCCGGAGGATATTCTCTCCATCCAGGACGACACCTACGAGACAGCGGTAAAGACCGTGAACAATCCCTATCCGGAAAATCCCTACGCCGCCAAGTTCAGCATCCAGTTCTGCATTGCGGCCGCCATGATTTTGGGCGAGCTGAGCGACCGGGTATTTACCCCGGAGAATATTCAGGATCCCCGGATCCGGCGGCTCATGGAAAAAATACAGATTAAGGCTGATCCCGCCCTGGACGAGGTCTTCCGCTCCCACCCGGATCAGTGGGCCCACCGGCTGACCGTCACGTTAACGGACGGCCGCGTCCTCACCGGCCAGGTGGATTATCCCCTGGGGGATGCCAAGAATCCCTTTGACTGGGAGACGGCGGACCGGAAGTTCTCCCTCTTAACTGGGGAGCTATTGGGAAGGGAGCGGGCCGGCGCCCTCATGGAGCGGCTGCACAGGCTGGAAACATTAACGGATATCAACGAGCTGTTTCAGACAGCATAATCGAATCGATCTGCAAGGAGGTATATTTCTCATGGATGAAAATAGAGTAAAAGAAGCAATGCACGACGCGGTCATTCGGGCCGTGACGGAGATCTCCGGCGACGTGAGGGGACTGCTCTCCTCCGCTCTTGCCCGCGAGACAAATGAGACGGCAAAAAGCATGCTTTCTTCCATGCTGGACAATCTGGATATCGCAAAGGCGGAGGACAAGGCGGTCTGCCAGTCCCCCGGCTATCCCACCACCTGGATCTCCTACGGCGACGGATTCTTCCCGGGTTTCGCGCCCCAGGTCATTGCCGGCGCCCTGGCGGAGGCCACGAAGAAGGGGTATCTCAGGCCCAGCATCGTGGATCCCCTGACACGCCATAATCCCGGAGACAACACGGGGAAGGGCGTTCCCAACATTGAATACCAGTACCGCCCCGATCAGCCCTATACGGATTTCATCATCAGCTTTAAGGGCTGCGGCGCTGAACTGGGAAACGCGGTAAAAATTTTCACCACCGCCACCTTAAAGCTTGATCAGGACTATGCGGGATTAAAGCGCTTTGTGCTGGAAACCGCCATCAATGCCGGCGGAAAGCCCTGCCCGCCCTTTGGCATCGGCATCGGCATCGGCGGACAGATGGACATTGCGGCCAAGCTGAGCCGGGAGGCCATCAGCACACGGCGCTGGGATGACGAGAATCCGGATCCCCTTCTGGGACGCCTGGAGAAGGAGCTTTGCTCCTCCATCAACGCCCTGGGCCTGGGCGCAGCGGGCACAGGCGGCGACACGGTCTGCCTGGCGGTAAAGATCGGATCCGCTGCCACCCATACCGCCATCGCCCCCGTAGCCATCAACTTCCACTGCTGGGTAGCGCGCCGGGCAGGCATCCGGATCCACCGGGACGGCACCATTGAAAAGCTTCTGTAATCACCTGCCGGATCCCGCGCCCGGGATCCGGCGGACATAGAAAGGAGAATCCATTTATGAGCAAAATCGTTTTAACCACCCCTATAAAGGAAGAGGATGTGCGGCAGCTTAAGGTAGGGGATGTGGTGTACATAACGGGCCGTATTTTTACTGCCAGGGATATGGCCCATCTGAATATCCGCCGTCTTTTGGAGGCGGGAAAGCCCCTTCCCAAGGATTTTGCGGGGGCGGCCATCTTCCACGCCGGCCCTGTGTGCCTGAAAAACCCGGACGGCACATGGCGCTTGAACGTTATCGGCCCCACCACAAGCATCCGCATGGAGCCCTATGCGGATATGGTGGGAAAGCTGGGCGTGCGGGCCGTCCTGGGCAAAGGCGGCATGGCGGAGGACACCTTAAAAGCCTGCGGGACATACGGGTATGTGTACCTCCAGGCAGCCCCGGGCTGCGCGGCCAAGCTGGCCCGCGGAATCCAGGCTGTGGAGGACGTGACCTGGTTCGATCTCGGAATGCCGGAAGCCCTCTGGTCCCTTGACGCCCAGGAGTTCGGTCCCCTGGTGGTGGGCATGGACACCCACGGCAACAGCATCTACGGCTCTCTCCGCGAGGCAGCCCTCAAAAAGCTTGACGAACTGTACCCAACCGCATAAAATAAAAATAATTGAATTGTTCAGAGGACGGACATCTTCTTGTCCGTCCGATGCACAGGAAGGAGATCCTATATGGACTACAGAATTGAACATGATTCCATGGGCGAGGTAAAAGTGCCCGCTGACCGGTATTGGGGCGCCCAGACACAGCGCAGCTTTGAGAATTTCAAAATTGGAACGGAAAAGATCCCCATGGAGATTATCCGGGCCTTCGCCGTGTTAAAGAAGGCAGCCGCCATGGCCAACAACCGGCTGGGAAAGCTGGATGACCGGCGAAATGCCATCATCTGCCAGGTCTGCGACGAGATACTGGATGGGAAGCTGGACGGGCATTTCCCCCTGGCCGTATGGCAGACGGGAAGCGGCACCCAGTCCAATATGAATGTGAACGAGGTCATCGCCAACCGGGGCAATGAGCTGGCCGGCGAGAAGCTTCTGCATCCCAACGACCACGTAAATATGTCCCAGAGCTCCAACGACACCTTCCCCACAGCCATGCACATTGCGGCAGCCGTGGAGATTGAGGACAAGCTCTTCCCGTCCATTTCCCTGCTGGAGGGCACCTTGGGACGCCTGATGGAGGAGAACGAGGGAATCATCAAGACCGGGCGCACCCACCTTCAGGACGCCACTCCCATCACTTTCTCCCAGGAGATCAGCGGCTGGAAGAATATGCTTGAGAAGGCAAAAACCATGCTGTCCTTAAGCCTTCCCGGCCTCCACGAGCTGGCGCTGGGCGGCACCGCAGTGGGCACCGGCCTTAACGCCCCCAAGGGCTTTGATGCGGAGGTGGCAAAGGCGGTATCCGAGCTCACGGGAAAGGATTTTAAGACCGCTCCCAACAAGTTCCACTCTCTCACCAGCAAGGACGAGCTGGTATTTGCCCACGGCGCCTTAAAGGGCCTGGCTGCGGATATGATGAAGATGGCCAACGACATCCGCTGGCTCGCAAGCGGTCCCCGCTGCGGCCTGGGCGAGATCTTTATTCCGGAAAATGAGCCGGGAAGCTCCATCATGCCCGGCAAGGTAAATCCCACCCAGTGCGAGTCCGTGACCATGGTTGCGGTCCAGGTGATTGCCAACGACGTGGCTGTGGGCTTTGCCGCATCCCAGGGAAATTTTGAGCTGAATGTGTTTATGCCGGTGTGCATCCACAATTTCCTTCAGTCCGTGCGGCTGCTCTCCGACTCCCTGGTATCCTTTAACAACCACTGCGTGGCCGGCATCCGTCCCAACCGTGAGAAGATGGCGGAGAACCTTCACCGCTCCCTGATGCTTGTGACCTGCTTAAATCCCTACATAGGCTACGAGAACGCGGCCAAGACCGCGAAGAAGGCCTACGCGGAGAACATTTCCCTGAAGGAGGCCTGTGTGGCTCTGGGATTTTTGACGCCGGAGCGCTTTGACGAAGTGTTTAAGCCGGAGCAGATGGTCTGATGAGGAGTTTTTGACGAGGCCCTTTTGGCAGGACCATCGCGAACCAGAGAAAGGAGAATTTACATGGACGTAAATCAGGAATCACTGAAAATGCACTATGAGCTGCAGGGAAAGATCGAGGTTGTCTCCCGCAAGAAGATCGAGACCCGGGACGACCTCTCCCTGGCCTACACCCCCGGCGTGGCGGAGCCCTGCCGCGTCATCGCCAAGAATTACGAGGAGTCCTTTAAGCTGACCCGCCGCTCCCACCTGGTGGCGGTCATCACCGACGGCACCGCGGTTCTGGGCCTGGGGGACATCGGTCCCGCCGCCGGCATGCCCGTGATGGAGGGCAAATGCGCCCTGTTTAAGGAGTTCGGCGATGTGGACGCCTTCCCCATCTGCGTGGATTCCAAGGATACAGACACACTGGTGAATACCATCTATCTTATTTCCAAGAGCTTCGGCGGCATCAACCTGGAGGACATTTCCGCCCCCCGGTGCTTTGAGGTGGAGCGCCGCTTAAAGGAGCTGTGCGATATTCCCGTGTTCCACGACGACCAGCACGGCACCGCCATCGTGGTGGCCGCCGCCCTGATCAACGCCATCAAGGTCACGGGAAAGGAAATGGGCAAGCTTAAAATCGTTATCAACGGAGCGGGAGCCGCAGGCATCGCCATCGGCAAGCTCTTAATCCGCATGGGCTTTGGAAATGTGGTCATGTGCGACATCCACGGCATTATCTGCGAGGGCGATACGGGCCTGACCTCCGGCCAGGAGGAAATCTCCCACATCAGCAACCTGCATCACGAGCACGGAACGCTGGCGGACGCCTTAAAGGGCGCGGACGCCTTTGTGGGCGTATCCCGTCCCGGACTTGTCACCAAGGAGATGGTGGCCTCTATGAACCAGGGCATTGTGTTTGCCATGGCCAACCCCACCCCGGAGATCATGCCCGACGAGGCAAAGGCCGGCGGCGCGGCAGTGGTGGGCACAGGCCGCTCCGACTTCCCCAACCAGATCAACAATGTGCTGGTATTCCCCGGCATCTTCAAGGGCGCTCTCTCCGTCCGCGCAAAGGAGATCACGGAGACCATGAAGGAGCGGGCCGCCTACGCCATCGCCGGCATGATCCCCGATACGGAGCTCTCCGCTGAGAACATCATCCCCTCTCCCCTGAATAAGGGCGTGGCGGACGTGGTGGCCAAGGCGGTTGCCGACACTGCGGTTGAGGAAGGGATCGCGCGGATTTAGGTTCGCAGCTATGTGCCATGAATAAAAAAGAGCTATTGCGCCTGTGAAAATTTGACGCGATAGCTCTTTTTCGCTGACCGAAGTTGTGTCCTATCAATTGCCTTCTCTTCATTCCCATACTGCACCAGTTTGCGGTAAATATCCTTATCCTTCTTAAAATATTTCTGTCCCGTAACCTTCTCAAATTTATCTGCAAACCGATCACAACATGTATAAGATTCCCATATTGCCGGCATCTCACCAAAATAAGCATACATCCAAATCTCAAAACAGGGATTGGACCAACCCGCACCAACACCGCTTTTCTCAGCTGCTTGAATAATGTCATCAAACCCCTTAACCTGATCCCGATCAAATACAATCTATGGAATACGGTAC
>CALWRY010000071.1 GCA_944384065.1 uncultured Enterocloster sp.
GTAGTTCCGATATAAATGTAAAAAAATCCAGCTTTCCGACTCGTATAATTCCCTTTAAATGTCTTAAATTCCCTTATTAATGTAAATTAACACCTCCCCCGCCGCCCCCACGCCGGCCGCCCACCCCGTGGACCAGGCAATCTGCAGGTTATACCCCCCGGTAACCGCATCCAAATCCAGAACCTCCCCGGCAAAGTACAGCCCCGGCGCCTTCTTTGACTCCATGGTTCCCGGGTCAATCTCCTTCACAGCCACCCCGCCCTGGGTGATGATGGCCTCGTTAAAGCCCCGCAGGCCCGTCAGGGTAAAGCAGAGGCTCTTTGTGATCTGCACCAGGGCCTGACGCTCCTCCCGCGTAACCGCATTCACCCGCTTCTCCGGGTCAATGCCGCTTCTGCGGATCATCACCGGAATAAGCTTTGCGGGATAGAGCTTGTCCAAAGAATTTTTAAACTGCTTGTTGGCGCTCTCAGAGAAATCCCGGAGAATCCGGGCGTCCAGCTGCTCCGCGCTCAGGGCGGGCTTTAAGTCAATCATGAGGGCCAGGGGAGATTTTTTAAGAGCCTTTGCGCAGAAGGAGCTGGCGCTCAGCATCAGGGGCCCGCTGACCCCGAAGTGGGTAAAGAGCATCTCCCCCTGCTCGCAAAAGAGCCTCCTCTTTCCCTGGTGCACCAGAGCCTCCACATTCTTGAGGGAAAGGCCCTGAAGGGCCCGCACATCCTCCGCCTCCTCCGCCACAAAGGGAACCAGAGCCGGAAGCAGCTCCGTCACCTGATGGCCCGCCTCCCTGGCCCAGGAAAACCCGTCGCCGGTGGAGCCCGTGGACGGGTAAGAGAGGCCGCCGGTGGCCACAATCACCCCGTCGCCGCCAATCTGACACCCGCCGCCGCAGAAACCGCCGCTCGGCAAATTTCCGCGCGGCCCGCCCCCGGCAATAATCCCCCGGCACCTTCCACCCTCCATCCAGAGCCCTTTCACCGGCGCATTCAGATGAATCTCCACCCCGGCCTGTCTGAGAAGCCGCTCCCAGGTCCGTATCACATCCGAGGACTTGTCCGACTGGGGAAATACCCGATTCCCCCGCTCCACCTTCAGCCGAAGGCCTCCATCCTCCAGGAGGTTCATCAAATCCTGGTTGGAAAATCCGTAAATGCTGCTGTAAAGAAAACGGGAGTTAGTCACCACCCCGTCAAAGAGCTCTTCCACCGGGCAGGCATTGGTCACATTGCAGCGCCCCTTGCCCGTGATAAAAAGCTTCTTTCCCAATTTCTCATTTTTCTCAAACAGGCTGACCCGGCAGCCTGCCCTGGCCGCAGCAAGGGCTGCAGCCATACCTGCAGCCCCGCCGCCGATCACCAGGATATGTCTCCTGTGCTCGCTCATCCTTTAACTTCCTTTATCTTTTTCTCCAGAGCGTCGACCACTGTCTTTAACACCTTCACCCTGGCGTAATGCTTATCGTTGCCCTCCACCACAATCCAGGGCGCGTAGGTGGTTGAGGTGCGCACCAGCATCTCATTCACCGCCTCCTCGTAGGCATCCCACTTGGCGCGGTTGCGCCAGTCCTCCTCCGTGATCTTCCACTGCTTGGCGGGATTCTCCTGGCGCTCCTTGAACCGGCGCTCCTGCTCGTCCTTGTCGATGTGGAGCCAGAACTTTAAGACGACCGCCCCGGCATTGGCCATGTGGGACTCCATCTCATTAATCTCCTGGTAGGCCCGCTTCCACTCCGCCTCCTTGCAGAAGCCCTCGATCCGCTCCACCATGACCCGTCCGTACCAGGTCCGGTCAAATATGGCGATGTGTCCTGCCTTGGGCACATTGTTCCAGAACCGCCACAGATAATGGTGCACCTTCTCGATATCATTGGGGGAGGCCGTGGGGTTCACCCGGTATCCCCTGGGGTCCAGATGGCTGGTCAGCCGCTTGATGGCCCCGCCCTTTCCCCCGGCGTCCCAGCCCTCAAAGCCGATGACCACCGGGATCCGCAGCCGGTAGATCTCGCTGTGGAGCTCGGAAAGCCGCTTCTGAAGCTTCTTCAGCTTCTCCTTGTACTCCTCGTCCGTCAGGCTCTTGGAGAGGTCCACGCCGGAGAGCACCCCATTTTTAAAACGCTCTCTGGAGCCGGGAACCGGCTTCTCCGGCTTCTTCTCCTTGGCCGCCTTCTCGCGCTCCAGCTCATACTCCAGCCGGTCCGTCACTGTGGTGATAATCTTTAAGGCCGCGTAATCCTTGTCCAGGCACTCAATGATGGTCCAGGGGGCATAATCCGTATCCGTCCGCTCCAGCATCTCCTCATTTACCAAAAGATACTTGTCAAACTCCTTGTTCCGCTCCCAATCCTCCTTTGTCACCCGCCAGGACGTCTCCTTGGAGGCGTCCAGCTTCTTAAAGCGCTTCTTCTGCTCCTCCTTGTCAATATAGAGGAAAAACTTGATAATCACCGTGCCGTCGTCGCTCAGCTGCTTCTCAAAGGAGAGAATATCCTGGTAGGCGTCCCCCACCTTGTCCTCCGGGGTCAGCCCGTCGAACCGGTCCACCTGGACGCTTCTGTACCAGCTCCTGTCAAATATGGCGAACCGCCCCTTGGCCGGCGTCTTGGTCCAGTAGCGCCACAGGAAGGGCCGCATCTGCTCCTCCTCGTTGGAGCGGTTGCAGGCATACACGTCAAACCCTCTGGGATCCATGGCCTGAATCAGCCGGTTGATCTGCACGCCCTTGCCAGCAGCCCCCATGCCCTCAAACACAATCATCACAGGAATCCCCTCCGCCTTGCACTCCCTCTGGAGCAGCCCCAGGCGCTCGCCGGCCTTGTCCATAGCCTCCTTGTAGTTCTTCTTATCCACCTTTTTGTTCAAGTCGATTTTTTCCAGCATACCGTCCCCTCCTGTTCTCCTTAAGCCTTCGGGCAGCGGACATTCCCTCTGCCGGCCGCCCTGCAGCCTCTTGATTTTACACACAGTATACCATAATTTTACTGATAATAAAACAAAAAAGCGCAGATTTTCCGCGCTTTTTCCCGTATCTCCGGCCCCTGTTCAGACGGCTTTCTTCCCACTTTACAGCTCTGCTGTCACAAAAATATCGTAAATAGCCCGAATCGCAGTCTCAAAATCATCATTCTTCACGCCGATGATAATATTCCACTCGCTGGATCCCTGGTCAATCATCTTGATATTCACCCGGGCATGGGCCAGCGCAGAGAAAATCCGTCCCGCCGTTCCCCGGTTGGAGCGCATCCCCCGGCCCACCACAGCGATGAGGGCCAGATCGGACTCCAGCTCCACCACATCCGGATTCACCGCCCGGTGGATGCCCGCGATCACAGACTGCTCATAATCCTCAAACTCCGACTGGTGCACAAAAATAGTCATGGTGTCAATGCCGGAGGGCATGTGCTCAAAGGAAATGCCGTACTGCTCGAAAACGCTTAAGACCTTTCTCCCAAACCCCACCTCGGAATTCATCATGGCCTTCTCAATATTGATGGAGCAGAATCCCTTCTTGCCCGCGATTCCCGTGATGGTATGCCTGGGCTTGCGGCAGGTGCTCTCCACAATCAGGGTTCCCTTATCCTCCGGCCGGTTGGTGTTTCGGATATTGATGGGAATGCCCTCCTTGCGCACCGGGAAAATGGCGTCCTCGTGCAGCACCGTAGCTCCCATATAGGCCAGCTCCCTGAGCTCCTTGTAGGTGATGGTCTCAATGACCTCCGGATCCTTTACAATCCTGGGATCCGTCACCAGCATGCCGGACACGTCCGTCCAGTTCTCATACATATCCGCGTGAATGGCCCTGGCCACAATGGCCCCCGTCACGTCGGATCCGCCCCGGGTAAATGTCTTCACCGAGCCGTCCCTCTTTGCCCCGTAGAAGCCGGGAATCACCGCCCGGTCCAGGGACTCCAGGCGCTCCGAGAGCTCCCGGTTGGTCTCCTCCGCGTCAAAGCTCCCGTCATCGTTGAATACAATAACCTCCGCCGCGTCCACAAAGGGGAAGCCCAAATATTCCGCTATCACAATTCCATTTAAATACTCGCCCCGGGAAGCCGCATAGTCCCTGCCCGCCCCTGCGAGAAAATTCTCCTCTATCTTGTCAAACTCCGGATCCAGATTCAAATTCAGATCCAGCCCGTCGATAATCTCCATGTACCGGTTCTTTATCTTCTCCAAAATCTTCTTGTAGGCGCCGCCCTGGGAAGCCGCGTCGTAGCAGGCGTAGAGCAGGTCCGTCACCTTCTCGTCCTTGCTGTTTCTCTTTCCCGGAGCAGAGGGAACCACATATCGCCTGGACTTATCCGCGCGGATAATATCCGCCACCTTCTTAAACTGGCGCGCGCTGGCTAACGAGCTTCCGCCAAACTTAACCACCTTTTTCATTTTCTCTCTCCCTCACTTGTTCTCACTGCGTAGGCCCCCGGCTCTCGCAGGGCATTACAAGTGCAAATGATACCCTACTTTATATTATATGTCAATACTTTTCAGGCAAAAAATTTGCCAGAGAAGGACAAATGTCTTTCTCTGGCGAACATATCATTCCGCTATGTTTTCTGAGAGCGGTGGAACGGACGGCAAAACGCATTTTCCCATAGTGCTCCGGCAGCCCGCAGATTTTCAGTTCTCGTAGGCCTTCATTTCTTCATTCACCCGCGCCTCGCAGGAGCGCATGGCAAGGATGGTCTTATCCATCAGCTCCTCCAGGCTCCAGCCAAGAGCCTCAGCCCCCTCCTTGATCACATCCCGGGAACATCCTGCGGCAAACCGCTTGTCCTTGAATTTTTTCTTCAGGCTGGACACCTCCATGTCCATGGTGCTCTTGGAGGGCCGCATCTTCGCCGCCGCCCACGCCAGGCCTGTGAGCTCGTCCGCGGCAAAGAGAATCTTCTCCATCGGATGCTCCGGCTTCACATCGCTCACCAGGCCGTATCCA
Source organism: uncultured Enterocloster sp. (assembly GCA_944384065.1). GTDB lineage: Bacteria > Bacillota > Clostridia > Lachnospirales > Lachnospiraceae > Enterocloster. The sequence continues at coordinate 4,930 of CALWRY010000071.1, forward strand.
TGGCTGCACACCGCATGGATCAGCTCCTCCTCAGCCCCGCCTTCCCGCAGAAGCTCCGGCGCCTTTTTGCAGTGCTCCTCCGGGTACTGCTCAAAATCAATATCGTGGAGCAGTCCCGCCATGGCCCAGAAATCCGCCTCATCCCCAAAGCCCTGATCTTCGGCAAACCACCGCATCACGCCCTCCACCGTGAGCGCGTGGAGAATGTGGAACGGCTCCTTGTTATATTTTGTCAGCAGAGCCAGGCCCTGCTCCCTTGTAAGATTTGTCTGCATACCAATCTCTCCCTTCTGTATAAATCCAAACACTACCACTTTACCACTATCCGATCACAATTTCAACCGCAACCGTCAAGGCGTCCATTGACGCCGCAGCTGTTTGGAAATATACTGTCTATATATTACAAATGGGAGGTATCGCCATGAATTATCGTTTGGCACAGAAAACGGATATTGACCGCTTAGTCTCCATGGCGGAGAGCGCCAAAGCCTATTTCCGCGAAAACGGCATCGACCAATGGCAGAAGGGAGAGCCCAACGCCGCCTGCATGCTGGACGCCATCGGGCGCCAGGAGATATACGTGCTGGAGGAGGACGGAGAAGTTATGGCCATGATCACCATTGTCTCCGGCCCGGAACCAAGCTACGCTGCCATTGACGGCGCCTGGCTGAATGAGGAGCCCTACTGCGCCTTCCACCGGGTCTGCGTGGACAGCGAAAAAAAGGGCCGGGGACTGGCCGCCCGGCTCTTTTCCCAGGCGGAAAGCACCGCCCGCTCCCTGGGATTTTCCAATATACGGATTGACACCCACCCGGACAACCGCTCCATGCAGAGGGCCCTGGAAAAGAGCGGCTTCATCCGCTGCGGCCGCCTGATCCTAAAGGACGGATCCGAGGCCGGAGATCCCCGGCTCGGGTATCAGAAGGTTTTAGAAATTTCCAGCCAGATTTTCTAGCGTTTCTCCGCAAAACTCGTTCCAGCTCTCCGATTTCATAAACAGACAACAGGAAGATGCCTCAAAAAGGAGGTGAGCGCATGAAGGCTTCTTCCAAAAAGCAGCTGCAGTAGCCGGCCTGGCTCCCGCCCGGCCAGCCGCCAATAACAACTTAAAAAGGAGATCGGAATATGGATATATGTCACGCAAAGTTCGATGTAGTAGCACAGTATTTCTCAAATGGAAGAAAAATCCTGCGGCCCGTGAAAATAACCGCCTGCGGCAACGGAAAGACCGTCTCCGAGCTATTCGAAGCCGCCGTGGAGCGCTATAAAAACGATATGGCCTGCTTTGGCTTTACGGACTGCACCGTTTCCTTAGACGAGCGCTGCAAAAAGCCCTGCGCGGTCATGTTCTGCGGCTTTATCGTGCACCCCAGGGAAGACGACAATCTCTTTACCTTTTTTGTAAACCTCAAAAGCTACAGAAAAATCCCCCGCAAAAACCTTCTTGATAAAACGAGAAAAAGGCTCCTCAAAGAGTGTGGGACGGACGCGCCCGCTGACATCCGGATATACTTCTGCACAAAAGCAGGCCTGGAGAAGGTCATGAAGGAAGCGTACCGCCGCTGCACGGATGACGGCATCTGCCCGCCCAAAATCCCCGCTTTACTGAGCGCCTGGGACTGATGCCATCAGCCCCAGAGCTTGTTTTAACTTTTTCCTAAATTATCTGAAATACTCCACGCCTGCCTCGAACACCTTCATGTCCTGCTCGCCGTAGATGTTCACCGCCACGGACTCGCCCCGGCGCTCGCAGTGGGCCATCTTGCCGAATACGCGGCCGTCCGGGCTTGTAATGCCCTCGATAGCCATGTAGGATCCGTTGGGGTTCCAATACTCGTCCATGGTGGGGCGGCCCTGGCCGTCCACATACTGGGTGGCCACCTGCCCATTGGCAAAGAGCCGGGAAATCCAGGCGGCATCCGCCACGAAGCGCCCCTCGCCGTGGGAGGCCGGGCTGCAGTACACCCCGCCAAGCTCCGCCTTGGAAAGCCAGGGAGACTTGTTAGAAACCACCTTGGTGTAGACCATCTTGGACACATGGCGTCCGATGGTATTCATGGCCAGAGTGGGGGAATCCGGTCCCTGAGCGCTGATTTTCCCCTCGGGCACCAGGCCCAGCTTGATTAATGCCTGGAAGCCGTTGCAGATGCCTAACATCAGGCCGTCCCGCTCATTTAACAGGCGGTGAACCGCGTCCCGTATGGCCGCATTGCGGAACACAGCGGCGAAGAACTTGGCGGAACCCTCCGGCTCGTCGCCCGCGGAGAAGCCGCCGGGGAACATCACGATCTGGGCCCGGTCCACAGCCTTCTTATAGGCCTCCACAGACTGGCGGATGTCCTGGGCGCTCAGATTCTTAAACACCAATGTCTCCACCTGGGCGCCGGCCCTCTGGAAGGCCTTGGCGCTGTCGTACTCGCAGTTGGTTCCCGGGAATACCGGGATAAATACCCGTGGCTGCCCAATCTTATGATCGCAGATGTAGGCCGCGTCAATATGGTACAGCCTCTCCTCAATCGCCGCCCCATCACCGGAAGCCTCCTTGCCCGTGTGGGTGGGGAACACATCTTCCAGGGGCCTCATCCAGGCTTCCAGGGCCTCATCCAGGGAGAGATGCGCGTTTCCGTAATCAAAGGATCCGCTGTCTGTCACCTCGCCGATCACCGTGTAGGAAATGGAGAGCTCGCCCACCTTTCCGTCCGGCACCTCGCAGAGGACATCGCCCCAGCCCGGGGCGAAGAAATCCCTGGGATCCACATTGTGCTCAATCTTTACGCCCAGCTTATTTCCAAAGGCCATCTTGCTCACAGCCTCCGCCAGGCCCCGCTTCTCCACCGCGTAGGCAGAGATAATCCGGCCGGCCTTAATATCCGCAAAGAGCTTTCCGTAGCCATCCATAGCCTGGCCGTAATCCGGAAGCTCAAAGCCGTCCTTTGGCAGACGGTATACCACCAGCTTGCTGCCCGGCCGCTTAAGCTCCGGCGTGATAATATTTTTCTCGCTGTTCACATCCACCGCAAAGGACACCAGGGTGGGCGGCACATCGATCTCCCCTGCCTCGGCGTCAAATGTGCCTGACATGCTGTCCTTGCCTCCGATGGAGGGCAGCCCGAAGCCCATCTGGGCGCTGTAGGCTCCAAGGAGGGCCGCAAAGGGCTGGCTCCAGCGGGCCGGATCCGCGCTCATCCTGCGGAAATATTCCTGGAAGGTAAAGCGGATCTTCCGGTAATCCCCGCCTGCGGCCACAATCTTGGCGATGGAGCTCACCACTGCGTACACCGCTCCGTGGTAGGGGCTCCAGCTGGAGAGATAGGGGTCAAAGCCGTAGCTCATCATGGTCACTGTGTCCGTGCGGCCGGAGAGCACGGGAAGCTTGGCCACCATAGACTGGGTCTCCGTGAGCTGATACTTGCCGCCGTAGGGCATGAACACAGAGCCCGCGCCGATGGAGCCGTCAAACCGCTCCACCAGGCCCTTCTGGGAGCAGCCGTTTAAGTCGGAGAGAACGGAGAGCCATTTCTCCCGCACATCTCCCACTTCTTCTCTGGCGAAAAGACTGCCTGCCCGGCCCGGAACCTCCACAAACACCTCTGCCTCCTGGTGGGCCCCGTTGGTGTCAAGAAATGCCCGGCTGATATCCACAATCGTTTTTCCCCGCCACTGCATCACAAGCCTGGGCGCCTCCGTCACCACAGCTACCTCCACGGCCTCCAGGTTCTCCTCAGCCGCATAGTCCAGAAACTGCTTCACGTCCCCCGGATCCACCACCACGGCCATGCGCTCCTGGGATTCGGAGATGGCGATCTCCGTGCCGTCCAGTCCCGCGTACTTCTTGGGAACCTTGTCCAGATCAATCTTCAGGCCTGCCGCCAGCTCGCCGATGGCCACGGACACGCCGCCTGCGCCAAAGTCATTGCACTTTTTGATCAGGCGGCTCACCTCCGGCCGGCGGAACATGCGCTGGATCTTGCGCTCCGTGGGCGCATTTCCCTTCTGCACCTCCGCGCCGCAGACCTCGATGGAGGCCGTGGTGTGTACCTTGCTGGATCCAGTGGCCCCGCCGATGCCATCCCGGCCTGTGCGCCCGCCAAGGAGAATGATCACGTCTCCAGGATCGGAGGTCTCCCGGATCACGTCCTTTCTGGGAGCAGCGCCCATCACCGCGCCGATCTCCATGCGCTTGGCCACATAGCCGGGATGGTAGATCTCCTTCACATAGCCGGTGGCCAGGCCCACCTGGTTTCCGTAGGAGGAATAGCCCTGGGCCGCCTGGTTCACAATTTTTCTCTGGGGAAGCTTGCCCTTTAAGGTTTCGCTTAAGGGGCGGGTGGGATCCGCCGCCCCGGTGATCCGCATAGCCTGGTACACATAGGTGCGGCCGGATAAGGGATCCCGGATGGCGCCGCCCAGACAGGTAGCCGCGCCGCCAAAGGGCTCGATCTCTGTGGGATGGTTGTGGGTTTCATTTTTAAAATTCACCAGCCACTCCTCGGTTTTTCCGTCGATCTCCACCGGCACCACGATGCTGCAGGCATTGATCTCGTCGGATACCTCCATGTCGTCAAGCTTTCCCTGGCTCTTTAGCTTCTTCATGGCCATGAGGGCCAGATCCATCAGGCACACAGGTTTGTCCTTCCGATCCCCGTAGAGCTCCTTTCTGTCCTTGAGGTACTCCTCATAGGTGCGCTCCATGGGCTCTCTGTAGTCCCCCTGGCCGAACTCCACCCGGGTGAGCTCCGTGGAAAATGTGGTGTGGCGGCAGTGATCGGACCAGTAAGTGTCAAGCACCCGTATCTCCGTCACTGTGGGATCCCGGTGCTCTTCCTCCCGGTAATATTTCTGGATATGAAGGAAATCTTTAAAGGTCATAGCCAGGTTCAGGCTGTCATAAAGGCTCTTAAGGCTCTCCTCGTCCATAGTCTCAAAGCCCGCGAAGCTTTCAATATCCCCGGGTACGGCAAACTCCGCAGCAAGGGTTTCCGGCTTCTCCTCCCCGGCCTCCCGGCTGTCCACCGGATTGATGCAGAAGCTCCTTATGGCCGCCTCCTGCTCCCCGGTCAAAGGCGCGGTAATCACATAGGTGGTGGCGCTGCGGATCACAGGCTCCTCCTCGGCCCGCAGAAGCTTCACGCACTGCTCTGCAGAGTCCGCCCGCTGGTCAAACTGTCCCGGCAGGTATTCCACGGAAAACACCATATCCCCCGGATTCTTCGGGAACTCCTCCTCATAGACATCATCCACCGGCGGCTCGGAAAAAATAGTTCCCAGGGCCTGGCGGAAGGTCTCCTCCGACAGATTTTCCACATCATAGCGGATCAGCACCCGCACATTCTTCACATGGCGGATGCCCAGATATTTCTCCAGCTCCTCCTTAAGCTCCCCGGCCTTCACGGCAAATTTCGGCTTTTTCTCCACATAAATCCGTCTTACACTCATTCTCATTCCTCCTGCATTTCAATGCGGTCTGGTGAATAACAGCTGCCATCGCTTTGGATACATCCGCAGCGAGTATCTTTATGGTTAGCATACCACGGCGCATATAAATAAGTAAAATTAATAAATCTAATCTCAATTATATTTTTTACTTATTAGTCTCCTCCTGCCTTCCTCCCGCGCCCTTTCTCACGCCTCCACTCCCGCCTTGGCGCACACGTCCGCCAGACAGCATTTCTCGCAGTGGGGCTTTGTCCGGGCCGTGCACACGTCCCGGCCGTGGTACACCAGCCGGTGGCAGAAGTCGCTCCCCTCCTCAGGGGGAATGATCTTCCACAGAGCCATCTCCACCTTCTTGGGCTCCTTCACGCCGTCCACCAGGCCCATGCGGTTGACCAGGCGGATGCAGTGGGTGTCCGTCACAATGGCCGGCTTTCCGAACACATCCCCCATGATCAGGTTGGCGCTCTTTCTCCCCACGCCGGGCAGCTTAAGAAGGGCGTCAAAATCATCCGGCACCTTTCCCCCGTACTCCTCCTTAAGGATTTTCATGCAGGCGCTGATATCCCGCGCCTTGCTCCTTCCCAGGCCGCAGGGCCGCACAATGGCCTCAATGTCGTCCACATCCGCCCCGGCCCGCGCCTCCACCTCCGGATCTTTTGCATACAGATCCTGTACCACCACGTTCACCCGGGCATCCGTGCACTGAGCCGCCAGGCGGACGCTGACTAAAAGCTTCCATGCCTCGTTGTAGTCCAGGGTGCATCCCGCGTCCGGGTATTCCTTTTTCAGCCGGTCAATAATGACCAGGGCAAGCTCCTTTTTTGTCATTTGTCTGATTCGTCCTTTCTCTCCTGTTGCAGGGCTGCGCCTCTGTCTGGCCGGCCTGCTGCTCTGGCCGGCTTAATTGCTGCATTCTGTTTTTTATCCTTCCGCTTGGGATTTTCGGGAAACCAGCCTCGCTCCACCCGCTTCTCCTGCTCTTTAAGCTCCAGAATACTCCACAGACAACTGCAGCCAAGCACCCCCAGGGCCGATGCGGCCACCACATGTTCCACCTGCATACTAGCCGCCAGAAAAAGCAGGCCAGCAGCCAGAAAAACAGGCCAGCAGCTTGCGGAAAAATAATACTCCGCCTTGATTACAATGGGATGGAAAATCCCGATTGCCAGAAAACAAACCCCTGCGATAATAATACCATTCAAATGCATTTTATAAATAGATCCCTCCGATATCCGCCGTACATATCTTTCTGCAAAAAGGCCTCATAGCCCAGGCTGCGGATGTTGTTCTGGCTGTATGTATTTTCCGGGTGGGCCGTGCAGAACAGATAGCGGATCCCCTTTGCCGCAAGAGCCTCCTCCGTCACCTCCATAAGCCGGTGCTGAAGACCAAAGCCCCGGAAGGCTTTTCTTACAGCCACCGAGTCCATATGGGCCGCCAGATCCAGCTCCCCCTCGGAGAGCCCGTACTCCCTTCCCAGATTCTCCTCGCTGCGTCCCGGAAGGACGGCCAGGAAGGCTCCTGCCAGGACGCCGCCTGCCTCTGCGGCTGGATCCTCCCCTGCAGCGCCTGCCTCCCCGCTGCCAGCTTCCTCGCCGTCCGTCTCCGCCAGAGCCAGAAAGGCTATGGCCTTCCCCTCCTCTAAAAGCGCTGTGACGTGGGGGCCGTCGTCCGGCACATACCATTCCTTGTGAGCCATTTCGGCCCAAATCTCCTGCATCAGATCCCCGATGGCTTGTCCGTCCGCTGGGACAGCCTGTTTGATTTGAAAATTCATGGTTTTCCTTTCTCTGTTTGGGCACATATTTTTCTCCCCGTTCAGCCGTGATTATATGCTGTAAAATCAAAATCATAGCCCAAAATATGTAGGACAGAACATGGTGAATTCTTTATTCCAAGAATTCTTCCGCAATTATTTCCCTGATATGTGTCAGTTTCATATATAAACTCAGCAATGTTTTTTCGCGTTCACTGCGTCCCAAGGAATCCAGAAATTTTAGTGAGTGTTTTTTATTATCTGTTATATATCGAAAGGAAAACCAGGGAAATTGTTCAGAACTGCATCCCTGGTTTTCATAATTCGATGGTAGTTTTATTTTTAATCTGTCATCCCGATGTTTTATTTTCCCCATTATTCAAGATATGCCTCCTTGAAATAATCTTTTATCGTTTGCTTGGGAATAACTGCGTTTTGCGGCGTTTCCATCCAGGGCCTTTCCTGGTGCGTCATATTTCGAAGCTTCCACGCCGAATATTGTCCGAATACATCATAAACTTCCGTAAGAAGCTCATTTTCCTTTTGTGTAAATAATGAGAAATCAAAATCCTCTTCAAAAGGGATTCCCTGCGAACCGTTTCCCTTGTATTGATGATAAACGGATTCTACCACAGGACCATGCTGCCATGCCAAAATATCTTCTTCAAAAAGAGGTTCATCTGTCACAGCTAAAAAATACCCTGTGCATAGTACAATAGCTTTTGTAATTTGAGATTCGATATATGCTCTGCGCCTTCTTCACCCTCTGCAATCCGATTATGCGCTAAAAACCACTTTGCCACCTGAGATGCCGTATGCATTGCCATCCGTCTGCCTCCTCTCATCCTCATTTTTCTGTAGTGAACTGTTCTATTAAATATTATACCACCCTATTTCAGTTTTGCCTATTTAATATTTTCCTTTTTCGGAAACCATGCAATCAACTTATATAAGTTCACCGCAATCGCTGACGCTCCCTGTCTTTCCGTCACTCCAGAATCGCCCGGACCCGCAGCCGCACCAGTTCTTCCGCCCTTTGCACCCATTCCTCCGGGAATCCCTCATCCCCCCGGAAGGCAAAGGCGAATTCCGCAAGGCGATGCAGATCCCGGCGTATAGCCGGTACCCTGGCTGACACCCGGCGGGCCGTTTCTATAAAATCATCTCCCGCCGCAGGCGCGTACCTGTTAAGCCTCTGTTCTTCGCTCCCTATGTCTCCCGGCCCTTTTGGTCCAAAATCCGCCAGCTTCGAGCGGTTCATGTCAAATACCGGGGCCATTGTCAGGGGCCTTTGCGTCCCATTTTCCACAAGGACGCCGTGATTGCCCCCGTGGCGGTCCACGTTGACCGCCAGAGCGTCGGTCACCAGCATACGCAGGTAGGCTTCCCCGCAGCCAAGCGCCTCGTAGAAGCGGTACATCGCGTCCACAGAATGCTGCGGCACACCAAAACGGGCGATGGGGACAAAGCCCGTCCGCTCTGTTGTGAATATCCGGCAGCGGGAGGCTATCTCCCCGTTCACCTGCGTAAGCGCATAAGCCGCGCTGTCCCCAAGCAGGCAGCCCGCCAGCTCCCCGCCCAGGATCTCGCAGTAGGGCTCCCGTCCCCAGGTGCGGCGGCCTCCCCCCTTGCAGAGCCAGATTGTCCCGTCCATCTGCTGCCAGCACTTGCGGTAAGTCCCCGGAGTGGTAAATTCCGGCGTAAGCGCTGTGGGCGTGTAGTCCAGAGCCCCGTCCCATTTCCCCGCAAAGGCGCTCTCTGACACTCTGGGGTCAAAAGAATTTCGATAGAGGGACACCCTGTCCCAATCTATGTCCTCCCCCTGGGCCTTCACCCAAAAGGCATCGTTCAGCGAAGCGGCGTGGGTCACCTGAAGAAACCTCCCGGTACGAATCCCCCCATCCGTCATGGCAAGGCAGCCGCAGGCCACCATGGCGGGGCGCAGGGCAGAGTTGTGCCGGAAAGCCTTCCGCCCTTCCAGCCACTGCCCTATATTTCCGAATCCAATGGGAAGGTGTTCCTCTCCCGCGTCCTCCAGCGTATACACATCGTCGAAATTTCCCGGCGTGATGGCAAAGCGGGCGATCTCCTTTTCGCCGTTCATTAGGAAATAGCGCATGGAATCCTCCTTCTTTTCCGCCTTGGCCGAATCTCAGCCGTCCCGCTCCATAAGCACCCGGCAGGTTTTCCGGCAGCAGGCGATTCCATACTTTAAAATGGTCTGAATGCCGTCCTGGCGCATCCCCTGGGCGTATCCTTTTTCTTGGATCTGTTCCAGGGCACGGCGGCAGGTGGCCTCCGGATTCTCCCCGGCGTATTTCACTTCAATGATAATCCCTGTGTTCCCCTCATCCATACG